>CAZLFE010000063.1:0-13430 GCA_964558725.1 uncultured Nitrospiraceae bacterium
TCTGTCCGGTTTGCAAGAAGGGCACGATACTCATGGTAGAGCTTCTGATTCCTTTTAGGTGCAACAGCCCTCCACTGCAATGCTAATGAGAACCGTTGGCAACATAAAAATTGTATTCTTATCAGTCTGCGAAAACAGCATTCTGTTTCGCCATACCCCACTGTTGTCTGCGATCATCCCTTGGTATAGTTATAGAGCAATATGGTCACAATCCCAATCTCTGTTTTCGTCTCCGGATAGTCTCATGCAGGTCAAAATAAGGCAAATGCATCGTACATCATATCCACTTCGATAAAGAAAGTTCCGAGAGAATTATTCGAATCCCCATATCTGGCGCAGCGGCTTAGTCCTTCACACGTCATTCCTCAACTTCGCAGCGGAATGACGCTTATTCGAACTATTCATCTTTATCGATGCTCAAAGTGATGCGTGCTTCAGGAAGAAAGTGATAATACATATATTACTTCTTTGATAGCATGTTTAAAAAATTATCCAATTATTGCGAGAGTGATATCTAACGTTTTGAAAGGAACGCTCTGGATTAAAAAACCCCCCTATGCTTTCTATTTGTATACAATTGGTTACAATTAAGCAACAACCTGCTTGTTATTTTTCCGCATAACTTTCTTGTTAATAAAGTTTTTCATTGTAGGCCATGAGCAGTCATATATCTTTGCTAATGATGCTATTCCCACCTCTTTGTCTAATAACTTTTTAATCTCTTCCTCTTTCCCATCTAACTTAGACCTTCCAGGAACTCCTTTAGGTCTTCCTAATTTGAAACCTTCACTTTTCTTCCTCTGTAAAGCCTCTTTCGTTCTCATAGATATCAGTTCTCTCTCGATCTCAGCAGCCATGCACAGAACCATTGTGAGGATTTTAGATTGTATCGAATTATCGACTTTGTGATTACCCTTGATTGCATAGATTTTGATTCCTTTTTCTGAAAGGTCACAGAGTAGGGTCATTATCTCTAACATGCTTCTACCTAAACGTGATAGCTCAGAGACTATCAGAACATCACCCTGAGACAGATTGCTGACCACTTTCCCGAGTTCCCTTTCCTTATACGAGACCCTTCCTGATACTGTCTCCTCAACAAACTGCACCTTCCACCCATGCTCGTTAGCAAGCTTCAAGATGCCGAATTTCTGATTCTCCAGCTCCTGGAGCCCAGTACTGACCCTTAGATAGCCTATGACCTTAGGTTTTGATGCTACCCTTCCTTTTTTCACCTGTATCACCCCCTTTCTGATAAATTAATACAAAAACCTAAAGTGACAATTGAAATTTACTATATAATGGATAAGAAAGTCAACCTAATCTTATTGATGGAGGGAATGAGAATAATGCGTTTTTATTTAATAGATGGGGGGTAAAAGTGAAAGAGGGGTTTAAAAATCTGCACTTCTTCTGCACAACCAAAGTAATTCAACTTGACAAATTATCTATAATTATAATAGTTTAATATATATAAATATAAATATTGGCTCCCGAAAGGAAATATGGGTTTGGAGATGTATAAGAGGCAAAGGCAGAAATGAAAGTATATCGCATAGGTAAATCAATAATTCTTCCCGATGTCCGTTTTGTGATCCTTGACGGTCGTAACGACAGCTTGATGTTTCATTCTCAATTGGTAAGAAATAACGGGAAATATATTTTTGTATTAATGGATTAGTTGCAAGGTAAAAGGGTCAAGGTCTCATGACGCAAATCCGCATCCTAATACTCGAAGATGTTCCCTCCCGTGCTGCGTTGATGAGATTAGAATTACGAAGTACAGAGATTTCTTTTATTTCAAAGACGGTAGAGACAAGAGAAGATTTTGTCAGAGAACTCCATGATTTTGCTCCTGATATTATTCTGTCGTCCTATTATCTCCACGGTTTTACCGGCTTAGAGGCATTAGCTATAGCACAAGAATCTACTGATGTTCCTTTCATTTTAATTATGGGGGAACTGGATAAGGAACATGCGGCCGAAATTCTTAGAAGAGGTGCTACCTACGTTCTTCAGGATGACTTATCAAGACTTCCCTATATAGTCCTTAAAATCCTTCGTGAAGCAGAAGGAAAAAGAAAACGCCTAAAAGACCTGAAAGGATTATCGTAACGGATGGAACATTAGAATACAAAACTGGACATTTTTATCTGATAGACAGGGAAAGTGGAAGAAGGGATGCGGTGAAAGAGGTCTAAGGTATTTGCTACACCTACAAGTGTTGCGTCTGAATGAATCATAGAAGTTGAAGATTTTCGGTTGAAATGTTGAAACAAAAAAGGCAGAGACATTACTGAACCCCTGCCTTCTTATCTTTGACATGATATGAGCTTACGGCTAAGGTGAAAGTACGGAGAGCGGCTTGTAATTGCTCTTCTTGCCGCCTTTTTCTACCCATACGCACCTTGTCTTGCCTCTCCAAGTGTTTGGAGCATTAACTCTCACTTTGATCAGCGTGTCACTCCATAGTGGTATCTTAGTGATCTCTTTACCAAGACCAAGGGTTGAACTATTGGCTGTTGCCTTAGTTCCAATGCGCACGGAATCCCCGGATTCCTTGGTCATTCCGAAGTTTCCTCCATAAATCTTTAACAGAGGATAAGGAGCAGCATCTAGGTCTACAATCTGTTTTGGACTGAGCCTGTTGATACAAGGTTCATTGGTCATCTCGAATTGAACAGGATAGCTATTTATTACCTCAAAAATGATGTCACCTGGGCTAAAATTTCCACTTCCATCTTCATCTCCAAAATATATCACTTTATTCCTTACCTCATAGTCGCCAGTAGGAAACTCGGTAGGGGAAGAAAAAGGCTCATCAATGTCCTGTACGTAATTCCCGTTTCTGTCCTGATAGAAATCCTGTAACCTGACCTTAGCGCACTCAGATCCACATGTCATAAATTTGGTTGCTATCCACGTACCTAAAGCATTAGTAAAGGTCAGTAAACCTTTTTCTCCATGATAGCCATCTTCAAAAATGGTATTACCAAGACTCCAACATGAGCCAAAAACGGCAATCCAGGTGCAATAAGGGCCGCTACTCGGCGAAAGATAAAAATCTCCACCATCCTTAACAGTGAATACTCTCTTATTACTCCTTCCCGCCTCTGTTTTGACTGTCACATCATAATTACCTGGTGCAAAAGCCCAGCAGGGGAGAGACCACTCAATCAGGGTATCAGTCCAGGAAACAATAGGCATGGATTTCCAGGGGTCAGAGGAGTCAGTAGGCCTCAACTCCACAGACCTATCTATGGCTTGTTGGTCAGTAAAGTTTTGTCCTCTAAGTGTCACAATTACATGAAGGGAACCAGCAGGAGGTGAGATAGCCCATAAGTTCATATCAATAGCAGGCTTATACAAAAGTCCCCCTGTGTAATCTTGTACAGTACCGCCATGGCATGCCATACAATTCTCATTGCCTTGGAATGTTCGGTAAAGAGAAGGCTCACCATCTGGATCTGCTACTGCCCCCCATCCATTATTCTCTGACATATGTTCACCGATTGAATGAAGTGAGGCAATAGAATGGCACTCCTCGCAATAACGGATGAGCATAGGGTCATTGCAGGAGAGATTATTGGGATCGCCTAAATGACACGCACTGCACTCAAATCCTATGTGGTGGGTATCCATGTTTTTATTGATAAAAAGCGGGTATTCATAGAATCCAATAAAAGTGCCCCACTGATCATAATGGTCATACGTTGATGGATGGCCTGGATTATCGGGATCTGAATAGCCATCGTTTAGATAATGTTTAGGTGTAATTGTTTGACCCCAGTGGCAGTTCTCACAGCTAAAGGGTGTTGGAAGAAAATCTACCTGTGGTGGATATGTATTGAAGTCCATAAGAGGACTGAGTTCTCCTATAAGGTTGGGATTGTGGCAGGTGGTACATGCATTAGCACTTGTTAAATCAATAGCATGATGCCCGCCATTGACACTGGTATCGTGGCAGCCACTGGTCAGACAGTTTCTATGCAGAGTTATCCCGTTTACGCATTCAGGTTCACCTATCGTGCATTGCATATGGCAGGGGCTACAGAGATGATCCCTTACCACCATCAAGACCCCATGATGCCTGTCTGCAACACTGTAACCGTGGCATTCCCTACAGTCTTTTTCAACCAGGTTACTCGATGAGGTGTCATAAGTACCTTTTTCCTGTGTTACGTAATCCATTAGGGGGGCAGGGCGATAATAGTCGGTACACAATGCCAGGGCCAAACCGGTCATGGCCAAGACAAGAGCAGTGCACAAAAATAAAAGAAATTTATGAGTCTTTAACCTAAAGAACATCTCCCGGCTCCTTTAAGTTTTTTGTAGTTTGCCACTAAGGGCATATTTATCTATTTAAAAAATTCAGCATATTTTAGGCCAAAATTGATTATGAAATAAGCTCTTGATTTTATTCTAAAACTTAAATTACATACCGAATTTATTTGTAGCCTTAACAGAAATCACTGTTTCTTATAGATACATTTTACTGTTTTCATAAAAAGAATAACACGCCGCAATGTATCCTCCATCTAAAGGTCTGCTGAGAGGGTACTCCTGTTGATTTCAGGTTGTTACATTCTATGAGAGAGCAATAGGTGAGAAACAAGATTACAGGAAGGATTATACTGAGGACAAACACCTCGCAGAGCGTTGCTTTCTATGTGAAAGAGCTAATCAAAATACGATCTGGCGTATCTGTAATATCAAATCTTATCTAACTTCTCTCCCTAAGTGCATATGCTTCAATAAGCTGCATCAATTGACTGATAACGAGAGGTCTCTGGATATAGACCTTATCGCCTACCCGGTATTTGAATTCATCTTGCTCTAATAGTATACTTACCTCCGGTCACTATAACGTTTTTATAACAGAACATTGCTGAAAATACAGAAAATATAGAAAATACAGAAACAGATAGAAAATACAGAATGGCAAAAAATTTCATAAAATCGGTAAGTTATTGAAAACAGGCCAAAAGTCCCTGAGTGCCTTATGTCACAACCACTCTGGCACCCCTCCTATTTTAGTATTATAATTAAATAGGGTATATCTTGATAGATACAGGCAAAAGTGCGCATACTGCTCATGATACAATAAAGGGGGTGATAGAGATATGGCGAAAAGCAATGACAGATTAGTAGAATTATCAAACGAGCTTGACGAACATATTATAGCTGTAAAGGGAACGTTAGAACTTGTAGACTCGTCAATAACAGAGGACGAATTACACGACCTTCTTTTGAAAGCGATTGAGAGAATGGACTCCATACAGAGATTGTCTCATGAAATGATTGTAGCTTTGAAAAATTTAATTGACAAGATAGAAGAAATAAAGGGAAAGAAAGAAGATACATAAATGAAACTTTGTATCCTCGCTACTCTCATATTCATATTATCCCTTGCAACTACAGCAGAAACAAGAGAGAACCTCCCGATATACAACCTTTCTGTTTCATTTGATATTAAAAATAGTCTCCTGAATGGCACTGCTCAAATTACTTTTTTAGAAGATGGTGAAAGGTCAATTTCAACGGGAAACCTTCATATGATATCCATAAAGTTTAATGGAAAGCCTCTTGAGCCGAAAATGAAAGAGGGAACATTCACACTGAGAGGAAAGGGCGCACTTGAAATAACATATGAAGGCTCTTTTTCTGAATCGGAAGGAAAGGAAATAGAAACCCTTGAGAATGTAGGTGTTGTTTCAAGAAATATGATAAGCGATAAGGGAATTTCCCTGACAACTGCTTGGTATCCCTCCTTTGAAGGCATGGCTTTCTGGCATCTTAAGGCACTTCTTCCTCAGGGGTTTAAAGCCATATCTGAAGCAGATGAGATTAATACGACGGACACTTCTCATGGCACAGAGTATTCATTTAATTTCCCTTACCCCCTTGGTGAAATTCATCTCGTAGCTGGCCCATATACTGAAAAACATGAAATTCATCAAGGTATTGAGATTTATGCCTACTTCTTTCCTGAGGATGTCTCTCTTGCTGAGACTTATTTAGAATACACAAAAAAATATCTCTCTCTTTATGGAGAGATCCTGGGACCGTATCCTTATAAGCGTTTCTCCATCGTAGAAAACATTTTGCCTACAGGCTATTCAATGCCCACATTCACTCTTTTAGGGCGTGCTGTTGTGAACCTTCCCTTTATTACAGGGACATCACTTGGGCATGAGATTTTACATCAGTGGTTTGGAAATTATGTGTATGTTGACTACAAAAGCGGAAACTGGGTTGAGGGTATTACTTCTTATCTATCAGACCATCTCTATGAAGAACAAAAGGGTGCCGGATGGCAGCACAGGAAGAAGATTCTCACAGACTACCAGAGTTATGTGACCCCCTCGAAGGAAGCTCCACTCAAGGACTTCAAAGAAAGGAAAGACTTTGCATCAGCTGCCATTGGCTATGGGAAAGGTACAATGCTCTTTCATATGCTCAAGAATCTTGTTGGTGAAAACACATTCTACAGTGCATTACGCGGAATCATTGAAGACAAAAGATTTACACGGGCCTCATGGGCAGACGTAGAAGGGGCATTTGAAAAAGCATCGGGTAAAAACCTCGAATGGTTTTTCAGCCAGTGGCTTACAAGGGAGGATATACCTTCACTGCAAATAAAAGATATAAGGGTTGTTGTACTTAAAGGGGTCCCGACGGTGTCTTTTGAGATTCTTCAGAAAGGAAAGCCATATAAGCTTTCCCTGCCGGTCAGGATCGTTACTGAAAAAGGCGAGATAAAGGATACCCTTCAGATTGAAAAAGCAAGGCAGTCCTTTGAGATTCCTGTAAATGAAAGAGCCCTCAGGATAGCTTTTGATGAAGACTACGACCTTATGCGGAGGCTTACGGATAAAGAATTCCCACCTGTTATTGCACGGCTTCTTGGAGATGAGGAAAAGCTCATTGTTTTCCCTGAAAAGGAAAAGGAAAAATATTCTGCATTAATCGATGTCCTTGCAAAAGAGGGATTTATAGCGAAAGAGGAACGAGAAGTGAAAGACGAAGACATCAAAAATTCCTCTCTCCTGGTTTTGGGATTTGAAAGTCCTGTTCTCAAAAGGCTATTCGGGCAAGTCAGCAAACCTGAAGCTGGATTTAGCGTTATTGTAAAACAAAACCCTCTGAACACCGAAAAGGTTGTAGCCTATGCCAATGGTGATTCAAAAGAAGAAATAAACCCTGTAGCAAGAAAATTATTCCGCTACGGTAAATACTCCAGGATACGATTTAAGGCCGGGGAAAATATTGAAAAAGTGACAGAAGAGTCAGAGAGAGGAATTAATTTCAGCCTTTATGAACCTGTGATGGGGATTGACCCAAAAAAGACGGTGAATCTCTCCGAGATAATGAATGCCATCATTGATAAGCCTATTATCTATGTTGGAGAGAGACATACAAATTACGAAGACCATAAGGTTCAACTTGAAGTTATCATGGAGCTTTCCCAAAGGGGCAGGAAGTTTGCTATCGGGATGGAGATGTTCCAGAGACCATTCCAGAAGGCTCTTGACGATTACCTCTCGGAAGTCATCAGTGAAAAGGAATTTTTAAAAGCCTCTGAATATTTCAAAAGGTGGAAATTTGATTATCAGATGTACAGAGAGATTATAGAGTTTGCAAAAGCGAAGGATATCCCGGTAGTAGCCCTCAACCTCAGAGAAGAGATTGTCAAGAAAGTGTCAGAGGGTGGGCTGGATGCTCTTACACAGGAAGAAAAGGAAGAAATCCCTCAGGATATTGATATGCCTGATGAGGAGTACAGAGAGAGGGTAAGAAAGGCTTTTCAACTCCATGAAAAAACACATGTTAAAAACTTCGAATACTTTTTCCAGTCCCAGGTACTCTGGGATGAAACCATGGCCCATTCAATCGCCCAATTCATGGCTGAAAATCCAGACTACCAGATGGTCGTGCTTGCAGGTGGGCAACATATCATATTCAGCTCGGGTATCCCGAAAAGGACATTCCGGCTGAATGGAAAAGATTACGCCACATTAATAAATGGTATCCCTGAAGAACTTGATAAGGATATCGGAAACTTTGTTCTGTTTCCAAATCCTGTTACTCCACCTGCTTCTCCGAAACTTGGGGTCTTCCTCCAGGAGGAGGAAGGAAGAATTAAGGCAGAAGATTTCCTGCATGGGAGTATTGCACTCAAAGCAGGACTTAAAAAAGGCGATGCCTTCATCTCCATCGACGATTGGAAAATAGAATCCATTGAAGACGTAAAAATTGCGATCTTTGACAAAAAACAAGGAGAAACAGTTAATGTTAAGATTTTAAGAAAAAGATTCCTGTTTGGAGAAACTGTGCTTGAATTTCAAATCACCCTATGAAGACAGTTGATAGTGAATAGTGATGAGTAATGAGTGAACAGTGAATAACTATCTATGGTTCTGGAAAAACCTTTTGAGAATTTCTGAGCACTCTTCTTCGAGGATACCTGATACGACCTCTACCTGATGGTTTAGCCTTTTATCTGAAAGAAGCCTGTAGAGACTATCAACAGCGCCTCCCTTTTCATCTCTACATCCATAGACGAGCCTGACGAGTCTTGCATTTACCATTGCACCTGCACACATGATACATGGCTCTTTTGTTACATACAGTGTTGAATCTGTCAGTCTCCAGCTTTCTTCTTCTCTTGAGCCATGTTTGAGTGCAATGATCTCAGCATGTCCTGTCGGATCTTTTGTAGTCTCCCTTTGATTATGTACCTTTGCAATAACCTTACCGTTTTTTACGAGGACGGCTCCTACAGGAACTTCCCCTTCATCAAAGGCAAGACGGGCCTCTTCGAGTGCCAGCTTCATAAAATAAATGTCCTTTTCTTTATGAATCGCCATGATTTCAAATAAATTAAATGGTTTTCTCTGCTGCTGTCAATGCAACCTGCATACCTGCGTTGACAATGTACTAGTAGTTCTGCTAACTTTTATACATGAAAGAAGACAAGCCCTTATTTTATATATACAAGCTTTTGGAAAAACTTATATCTTCCTATGACCTTGAAACAACACTCAATATACTTGCTAAAAACATCGCGGAACTTATGGGTGTCAAAGGCTGCACCGTTAGACTTCTTGATAAAAAGACAATGACTCTCGAGATAGTTGCTGCATATGGTATGAGCCGGTCATATCTTGAAAAAGGCCCTGTCCATTTAGAGGAGCATCCTGTTGATCAGAAGGTATTGTGTGGGGAATGTATAAGTACAAAAGATATATTGGCAGAACCACATGTGCTCTATCGTGAAGACGCAAAAAAGGAAGGCATAAGGTCTGTGATGAGCTGTCCTCTTACTGTGCAGGAGAAGTCAATTGGTGTTATCAGGATTTATATGTCAGAACCTCATGATTTTACAGAGGAAGAGATTCAGAGGTTAAAAGTCCTTGCCTCCCTGGGAGGTATTCTGGTAGATAGGGCAAAGATATGGAAACAGATGCAGACCCTTATAGAGATATCACGATCCATAGGTTCAACCCTTTCCCTGAACGAAGTACTCGCCAAGATCGTTGAACATGCTACAAAGGCTTTCGGTTTTATGGCAGCATCCATAAGGTTGCTCGATGAGGAAAGGAAAACCCTTGAAGTAAAGGAAACGTATGGTCTCAGTGAGGCATATTTAAAGAAAGGGCCTATTGAAGTAGAAAAAAGCCTTATAGACGTGGAATGCATGAAAGGGTGTGTTGTAACTGTTTCCGATGTTTCAAAGGATGGGAGATTACAGTATCCTGAGGAGATAATCAGGGAAGGCATAAGAGCAATACTTTCAGTTCCGTTAAGTATCAGGGGAACAGTTATAGGTGTCCTGAGGGTTTACACATCCAATCCTTATTCCTTTTCCCTGTCAGAAATAGATTTCCTCTCTGCCCTGGCAAGTAGTGGTGCCATAGCAATAGAGAATGCACGCCTCTTTGAACATATCAAGAGTGAGTACGAGGAATTAACGAGAGACGTCTGGAAGTGGTATGACTGGGGAAAGCGCTTTCCGAAGTTCTAACTTTTTAATCCCAAAGGATTCATTCTTTACCTTCATAGATACTCTGAGATCTGAATACCGGGTCTTTGGGCCTGTGAAAGGAATAAATTATACGGTCTTTCGGGAAATATCCTCCTCATCTGATCTCTTCATGGAGTACCAAACAACAATGTTATCACCCGGTAAAATGTTTCTTTACAAGCCCAGGGAGGATATCCTGAAATTCAGGATGGAAGCTCCTCTATCCATCGAGGAGATTGCACCAGAGATTGAAAAACAGGTTATTGTAGGCATTCACTCCTGTGATATCAACGCAATCCTTTATCTGGACAGGACATTCCTCGGAGCCTTTATAGATCCCTTCTACAAAGCGAGGCGGGAAAATACCATCCTGATTGGACTCAACTGTATGCAGGTTTCGGAGAACTGTTTCTGCTCATCTGTGGGTGCAGGTCCTTTTCTCAAGGCTCAATCAGGATATGATGTGGTTTTAACGGATTTTGGTGAGGACTATTTATTAGAGGTAAAAAGTAGCAGGGCTTCCGAGCTATTCAAAATGAAAGGGAAAGAGGCAGGCCCTGATGAATGGAGAATCAAGTCTGAAAAAGAAGAATCAGTCCTTAAGAGTTTCAAAAAGGTTATTAACGTTGACGGGCTTGATGGTCTCTTCATGAAAAATCTCGATCATCCCGTATGGGTAACGACGGCTGATGAAAGATGCCTTTCCTGTTCAAACTGCGTTATGGTCTGTCCTACGTGTTTCTGTTTTGACCTTGTAGATGAAATGAGTATGGATCTCAAGGAGGTAAGAAGGATAAGACAATTGGATGCATGCCAGGATTTGAGGTTTGCAGAGGTTCATGGTGGAAATTTCAGGCTGAGACGGGCGTCTCGACTCAGGCAGTTTGTAATACATAATTTAAACTACACAAATCAGTACAGCGTAATAAAAACTGTTGGTTGTGGCAGATGCATAACATGGTGTCCTACAAAGATTGATCTCACAGAGATGGCAAAAGAGATCCAGAGGAGTTCCATCAAGTGAAAACCTCTCTTTTACCATTAAGGGCAGTTATTACAGGCATACAAAGAGAGACCGAGGATGTTAAGACATACAGTCTTTCCCTTGAGGGTTCTTCATACTGTGCAAAACCGGGACAGTTTAATATGGTTGGATATCCAGGAGTCGGGGAAGCTCCCATATCGTTAAGCTCAACCGTGTCTGAAGGCAGATTCCAGCATACCATCAGAACGGTTGGAAAAGTAACGAAGTTCATCGAAAGGTTCAAGGAAGGGGATGAGATATATCTTCGAGGACCGTATGGTTCATGCTGGCCTTTAGAAGATGCTATGGGAAAAGATATCCTGCTCGTTGCAGGCGGTGTTGGCATTGCACCATTAAGACCTGTGGTGCAAGAAATTTTACAGAGGAGAGATTCTTACGGGAAGGTCACACTGATTTATGGTTCGAGGAGTCCTGATAATATGCTCTTCATGAATGAGTTCGATATGTGGAGAAAAAACATCGAAATATTCTTAACTGTTGATGAAGTTCCTCCTCATATGAAATGGGATTATGATATAGGCCTTGTGACACAAGGCTTAGACAAGGCAAGGCTCAATCCTATAGTGACCCTTGCTTTCATCTGTGGACCTGAGATCATGATGCACTTCATCTCAAGAGGGCTTTTCATAAGAGGATTCCTTCCTTCAAGGGTTTATGTTTCTCTTGAGAGGAGGATGAAATGTGGTATAGCCCAATGTGGCCATTGCCAGCACGGTAGCAAGTTTGTCTGCAAAGATGGGCCTGTTTTCATTTATAGAGATGTAAGCAGATTACCTGACGGTCTTCTTTAAGACGGTATCGAAGAGCTGAACATACCTATTGCGGGCATAATAATTTCCATCGTGTCAATTTTCATGACTAAAATCTATGTCATAGGCATTGGCTACAAATCCCTTGATAAGAGGGAACGTAAAATTATTTATAACTCCGAGATTATCCTTTCCTCCGGCAGACTCTTCGAGGTCTTCAAAAGATATAAAGAGTTCGGGAAAGTAAAAGAGAAAGTACTCGTCATTGACACTGTAGATGAGACAATCGAATTCATAAAGTCTAATATCAGCGAACATGAAGAAAATATTATAACAGTTCTTGCCTCTGGAGACCCTTTATTCTTCGGCATAGGGAGAAGAGTCATTAATGAATTCGGGAAGGACAGGGTGGAGATCATGCCAGATCTTTCGAGTATCCAGATAGCATTTGCGAGGATAAAGGAACCCTGGGATAATGCCTTTCTCATGAGCCTTCACAGAGGTCCAGACCCCGCAAAGAGAAAAAGTCAAAAATATGAAATGAAAGATATTCCTGATTTGCTTGAAAGATACAAGAAAATAGCAATCCTTACTGACAGAGAAAATAATCCTGTTGAGATTTCAAAAGTTCTCATCTCTTCACCTATCACTCGTAACTTATCACCCCGCGTATTTGTCTGTGAGAGACTTGGTTACCCAGATGAAAAAATTACAAAGGGAACTCCCGAAGATATTTCTGCTATGTCTTTTTCAACCCCCAATGTTGTTATTATCGTTTCAGGAGATTAAGAATGACCGAGGATGATTTAATCTTTTTCAAGAGCTGGTTTTCCGATTTCGTTCAATATTTCTATTCACCAAATAAAGAAGATCAAAAGAATATTTCTCTCAAAGAACAACACACCTTTAATGTATGTGAAAACAGTATAGAGATAGGCAGGGAATTGAGTCTCGGCGACAAGGATATGATGTTGGCTGAGGCGATAGCACTTTTCCATGACATTGGAAGATTCCCGCAGTATGCAAAATACAAGACTTTCAGAGATCGTAACTCTGTCAACCATGGGTTTCTTGGAGCTCAGACGCTCCTTGAAGAAAAGACCCTCCAGAATCTTTCTGATAAGGAACAGGAATTGATTATCAAAGCAGTGAGGTTCCACAACGCCTTTTCGATTCCAAAGATGGAGAACGAGAATATAGTATTCTTCATTAAATTAATTAAGGACGCAGACAAACTGGATATATGGCGAGTATTTCTAGAATATTATGAAGCTCCTGAAAAAGAAAGGGCTTCAGCAGTAGGGCTCGGACTTCCGGATACGACAGATTATTCAAAAGGAGTTCTCTCATGTATTCAAAAAGGGCAGATGGCTTCCCTATCACAATTAAAGACCTTGAATGATTTTAAACTTATGCATTTATCATGGGTATATGACCTCAAATTTAAACCCTCTTTTCGATTACTTTCAGAAAGGGATTATATAGACAAAATTATCTCTCATTTACCAAAACAGGAGGAAATAAAGAAAGTGTCTTTAGTCTTAAAGGAATTTGTGAAGGGAAGATTAAAGAATTACTAAAAAGGTCATAAGTATGAAGACATTGATTG
>CAZLFE010000064.1:0-13065 GCA_964558725.1 uncultured Nitrospiraceae bacterium
CTAAAGACTTAACAATCATACCCCGTTTGAGTCCCTGCGTGAATCCAAGGGCGATGGACTTTACTGTTGTATGACTCGCATGGTCATGTACTTCAAGGATGATATTTTTTTTGTCCGGTTTTTCAACGATGAGGCCATCATTGATGCTGGGAAGCCCATCGATAAACTCAATTTCTACAACATCACCATGAATAGCTGTTATAGTGCCTTCCATATAAATATTAATAAATAGCTATAGGTGTAGAAAAAATATTCTAAATTAACACCCATCTCTTTTCTTTTCCCCTCAGTTACAGGAGGGGATAAAGGAAATGAATTTTAAAAAAATAAAAATATTGCAATATCAACCAACTTAAAATATAAATCTATTACACTAAAAAGAGGTATCAGTATAAATCTGATTTTTTTGTAAGAATTTAATTCAATATTTGTCAGTATTTATCCTACAAAGTTAATCGAAAGAGAAAAAAATTATGTAGCTTTTTCTCTTTCACCCCCTCTTTTATATGGGATAGGAATATATTGAACAGATGGGCGCTGTTGCATTGCTTGTGGGAAGAGGTCCATGAGTTGGTAGATCTCCTCTGGCAAACCAACTGTTACAAGAAGGCCCAGTTTTTTTGCCTCTTCAAATGTGATGGGATAATCATGCGTCCACCTGCCTTCGGTGAGGGTAGTGGCTATCTTTTCGGCAGTTTCTTCATCAACCCTTTCGAATAATATATTTTTTACAAAACTCTTCATTTGATCCAGGGCCTTTTGTGCCACATCAGCCAAGATGAAAGTTTTGTCTTCGATATCTTTCGGCTCCTTCTCTTTTACAGTCTTCAAAATTGATACTGCTGGATACTCACCTAACTGGGGATCGACGGGACCTAATACAGCATTTTCATCCATTACGACTTCATTGGCTGCAAGGCATAAGAGGGTGCCACCAGACATGGCATAGTGGGGAACAAAGATCGTGACCTTTGCCTTGTGTCTCTTAATGGCCATTGCAATCTGCTCAGCAGATAAAACAAGACCACCAGGTGTATGAATAATCATGTCAACGGGCATATCGTCAGGGGTAAGCCTTACTGCTCTGAGGATCTCTTCAGAATCAGTGATATCTATATATCTCATTAGGGGAAAGCCGAGAAATCTCATTGTCTCCTGGCGGTGGATAAGGGTGATAACCCTTGAGTTACGTTTCTTCTCAAGCCTCCTTATTAATCCGAAACGTTTTGCCTGCATCATTTTTTGTTGTATGATTGGTAGAAGAGAAGCAAGAACGATAAAAATCCAGAAAAGATTCCAGATGCTACTCATGTTTTTGTACCTCCTGTTAAAGGATTACCAAAACAATATGTAACATAGTATATATCAAATAGACGGTACATATTTGAGATAATCTACGCACAAATATCCCTAAAGGTTCAGAAAATCACTGTTGATAAAAGATTGTGCAGTGAATAAAGCTTCTGTGAAAGTAAACCCCGTTGGAATTGTACACGAGGCATTGAACCCTATGCACAAAAGCAGAAGATTTCTTAATCTACCCCGTAAATATCATCAACGGGGTTTATCACCCCCATGGCAAGCCATGGGCATCCTTCGGGTAATTGGAGAAGTCCTATAATCAGAATATTTTGAATAGAGAGTTGTTGGAAAGATTGCTGGATTTTAAATAGTCGTAACCAATGGTAAGCCAGTATGTTCTGTTATAGACATCCAGTAATCCTGCTCGGAGTGTAAAATCCCACGGGAACTAACTTACTTGTTCCTTTTTCAGGATCCGACCTTTTCTATTAGGAGTTGTTACAGTTTCTGTTTTACTTTTTCTTACTTTTGCGTGCTGCGCCATAACAGTCTTTTCTGCCTCCAGCCAGTCATCAAGATCATATCCATCAATCATTTCTCTCTGTAAATAGAGATCATAGGCTATTTTTGCTATCTCTCCCTGAAGATCATTACTTCCAATCATTGTTTTAGCTCGTATAAAATTAGTTGTTTTGATTCAGTCTTTGTTTGTGCTTTTAAACAATATGAGAGGGTCAGAATATATATCGTGCAACCAGGTATTTTTATTTTTATACCCTTTTACTTCCTTATTTGCTGAAGAAGCTTCAAAAATCGGACAGGAGGTAAAATCCTCTTTAAAACAATAGCGTTCCATCTCTGCGATACTCGGAACATAAGAACCAGATCGTGTACAGAATCCAAAATAATGGTCTACAAAATATGGGCAACTCATAAACACCTCCCTCAAGAATCATTAATTATTTGTTAATATTTTTTGATGGTTGTATTTTTAACTAAAATGAAAAATAAATATATCAGTATTCGTCTGATTTTTTTGTAGGAAATCAGCCTATGATATTGTCGATGTTTGTCCTACAGAGGAAAATGAGAAGAGGAGAGTCAGCATGGTTTTAAATCATCAACCAGTATCCCAAGACTTTCTTCAGGTGACCGCATCACAAATGGCCATTTCATAACTGGCTGATAAAGAAATAAACGGAAAAAACTACCATAACTACGCCAAAGAGTATCATGATAGTTTTTGACCTGGTTCTGATATCAAGCTTGGCTCCCAAATATGCCATAGGAATCACGCCAATGGCCATGGAAGTAGTTATCCTTAGATCGATATGCCCAAGATGATGATGTATGATACTTCCCGGAAGGGCCATTGCAATTACTGTGAGCAGTGAAGTAGCAACTGCCTCCTTTATTTTCATACGGAACAATATGACGTAAGTCGGCACAAAGAATATACCACCTCCGTTGGCGAGCACTCCTGAAAGAATACCGATAGCAACGGCAACAGAAACTATATAACACACGGGTGGTTGGGAAAATGGTTTTTTCATAGTATGGGTCTTTTCTTTAAAAGTTTTGATGATAAAATCAATCCCTACAAGACAGAGCACGACAGCTGTTAAGAGCATGAGAAACTTTCCTGAAAGATAGGCAGTAAGGTAAGAACCCAAAATTATTCCAGGAACTCCTGCAATAATGCTATAGACGGCGACCCTGAAATTAACTAAGTGTTCTCTTTTATACGCAAAGGAAGCAATGGTAGCTGTCAGGACAGTCAGTGGCAGTGGTGTTCCAAGAGCAATAAGAGGTGGAAGATTAAGAAATGTCCTGAGCACAGGGGTATCGATACTACTGCCCCCGATGCCAAAAAAGGCAGATAAAAAACCCGTGATGCAGCCAATAAGAAGTGCTTCAAAGTTCATCGTATTGGTATAAGGAGTGGATATTAAGATTTCTTTGTGATAATGTTGTGATCTTTATTTTTCTGAAGGATTTCATCTGCTAACCTTTCCGCTGATTTAAGATCTTCTTCCTTTGGATACCCCTTCACAATAACAGGCTCGAGAATCTCCACCTTGAGATTTGTCAGCATCCCTTTAATCTGTTCTAACATCCTACTGCCCCACCCAAAAGAACCAATCACCGATGCAAATTTCAACTTCGGCCGTAAAGCATTTACAAGATACGTTGCATGAACAATATGAGGATGTGGACCAACTAAGACCGTGGGCGAGGCTATTACTATGGTAGCGGCATCTACGAGGGCTATTGCTAGCTCACCAATATCTGCATAAATAGCAGGTCTTATCTCCTTGGCAATCATTTTTAACCCTCCTTCTCAAACAAGGTTTTATCGGCCCCGCATACAGGGCAAACCCAATTATCTGGTAGTTCCTCAAAGGGAGTTCCAGGCTTGATACCAGAATCAGGGTCACCTTTTTCGGGCTCATAAATATAACCACAAACAGTGCATTTGTATTTTTGCATTTTACCAGCCTCCTTTTCGTTCAAAACTTTCCAGAGTTCCTCTTTCATCAAATAAGATGAAAACATTTCTGGTCATTAAATATAGCAAACCCTGCCTTCGATGAGGGTTTTTATTATTAAGAAAGATAAATTTTTCTATGGTATAATAAAAAGTTGTTAAGGAGGCTTGCAGAGATGCCGATATATGAGTATGAATGTCTTAACTGCGGTAAGCAGTATGAGATATCCCAGAGATTCAATGATGAACCATTAAGCAGATGCCCTGAATGCGGGGGGCACGTGCACAAATTAATCTCCCGAACTTCCTTCATCCTGAAAGGTACGGGATGGTATGTCACAGACTATGCCTCTCCTGAAAGAAAAAAGGCAACGGTGCGTAAAGATAAATCTGATATAAAGACCGAATCCAAAGTAGATACCTCTCCCAAAAAATAATGATAAATCCCCACGTCCACATCCCCTATTACAAAATAAGGGATTATCTTTACTTTATAAAAAAATACCTCCTCAACCTTGAAATCTATTTTCCCTCGAATTCCCTCGACAAGATAAAAGATTCTGACATCATAAGGCTTCAAGAAAAACTCGATTACCATCCTTCTCTAACCATCCATGCTCCCTTTATGGATCTGTCACCAGGGGCAGTGGATTCAAAAGTCAGGGCTATCACTACCGAAAGGTTTTTCCAAGTCCTTGATGTAGCAGAAATTCTGAAACCAAAAGTAATAGTCTTTCATTCAGGCTATGAGAAATGGAGATATGCCTTAAAAATTGACCCCTGGTTAGAGGGTAGCCTGGTAACGTGGAAGCACCTTTTGCCCAGAGCAAAAAAGATGGGTATGAAGATAGCGATAGAGAATATCTTTGAGGATGATCCAATAAACCTGCGGCTTCTTATGGAACAAATGGGGTCTCAATATTTTGGTATATGTTTTGATACAGGACATTTTAATCTCTTCTCAAAGACCCCGCTTGAAGAATGGTTGAAGCAGCTCAACCCTTACATCATCGAACTACATTTGCACGACAATAACAGGAATGCCGATACCCATAATGCGATCGGAGACGGGACTTTTGACTTTAATACCTTATTCTCTATGCTTAAAGATAAAGATATTGTCTATACCATTGAGGGACATACGCCAGAGGATGTTTTTAAAAGTCTCGAACGGCTCAAAGACTATAGCTTACCTGCCTGATTCTTGAGCGAGAATCCCCTGAGTTCTGGATGATCTTTACCTTTATACTGCACGATAACCTTGTGGGTTTCGCCCATGGTTCCAGGTAAAATTAATCTCTTTATCTTTGCAATCTCAAAAAGATAATCTGGGGAATTTTCATACAGTTCTTTCATGATCTCATCAATTCCGAGGCCAATAAGAAAAGCTCCTTGCTGACAGAAACCGAGAGTCTTCAATCCGAGATTTTCTCCCCATTTCTTTACAGAAGAGAAATTAACGTGCGCTGTTATGTCCTGTTCCCCTATGTTCTGATATGGGTCTTCTGTTAACTGATGTTTATGATAGCAAAGCAATGTGCCCCTATTCCTGTCCTCGCTGTAATAGTCCCAGGCAGGATAACCATAGTCTATTGTCAAAATGAATCCTCCTGACAGTATTGTATCAACAGAATTGAGCCAGTCCTTTATTCTTAGGTTGATCTCTGTCCTGTATCCTTCAGGGAGTTCAATGGAAAATTCATTCAAGTAATCAGCTATAGCGATAGTGCTTAAATCCCCTTTTATCTCAATGAAGGTATTATTATCAACAGCAACAAAAATCTCTCCAAGTTCATCTTCCATCTCAATGACATGAACGGGGAAGGCGTCGAGGAGTTCATTCGAAAGGACACAGCCCTTTAGAGTTCCTGCGTCTTTCAATGAAGAAAACCATTTCACCTTATCTAAAAAGCCTTCAAGGAGCCTCTCCTGTCTCTGTTTCATAAATGGATTGGGTTCTACTATTATGTATGCTAATGGACTAAAAGACCTTTTACCGAGATAATCAAGGATATCTTTGCACAGGTATCCTGCTCCTGCACCAATCTCAAGAACAGAGAAGTCCCCAGGTTTTTTCATTACTTCCCACATCTCCTCAATCTGTCTCCCGATCATTGCTCCAAATGCAGGGTGAAGATGCGGACTCGTATAGAAATCCCCTGCCTTTCCAATCTCTGTCCTTTCAGATGCATAATACCCAAGTCCAGGCTCATAAAGAGCCATCTCCATAAAGGTTTCGAAAGTGATAGAACCTTCCTTCTGTATTCTCTCAATAATCTTTTGTTCAAGAGGCTTCATATCATTCTTTAGTAAGAAACCATTCCTTTACCTTCTCATCATAATATATTTTGTACTCATATCCATCAATCCCTTTAACGTGAAAGAATCTCTTTCTTACCCTATACTCAAGTCCTTCTTCAATCCACATACTCAGAATTTCTGAGACTTTAATTTCTATACCTTGAAAGACAAATGACCTTGGGGCCTCTTCACCTCGAGAACCTGAATAGGCTATTACTTTAATCTTTTCATTAGGCATATTAAAGTGTAACAAATCGCACTTATCTAAAATAAGTACCTGAAGCATTGATTTTGTTTGTCACCCTGAGTGAAACGAAGGGTCTCGCGTTTGGCTCAGGGTAAACTCCGTGAAGCATCTCTTATTTTGGACACTATTGACACCAAATGTAGTTGTATAGGAGCAGCCCTTTCGTATATGTTTAATGATACTTGACTATAGGGCTGTTTACCCAGAAAGGAGGAAAAAGATGTTCAAGGAGTTCAAAGAGTTTGCCATGCGGGGAAGTGTCATTGACATGGCTGTGGGAATCGTTATTGGCGCTGCCTTCGGCACCATCGTCAATTCCTTTGTTTCTGATATTATTATGCCACCAATTGGCATAATCCTTGGTAAGGTTGATTTTTCCTCCCTCTTTATTGTTCTCAAAGAGGGCAAAGTCGCCGGCCATACGATTCTCTTGCCGCTGCCAAGGCTGCTGGTGCTGTTTCAATCAACTACGGTGTATTCATAAATACAATCATTAGCTTCCTCATCATTTCCTTTGCAATATTTCTCCTTATTCGGAATATCAACAGGCTCAAGAGGCAACAGGAAGCTCCGCCAGTACCAACAACAAAGGAATGCCCTTACTGTCTATCCGTCATTCCCATCAAGGCTACCCGTTGTGCGCATTGTGCCTCTGAGTTAAAGTGATATCTCTTCTCGAAAGGAGGATTACATGAAAAGGATATGTTTTCTGGTTCTCATAATTTCTCTCTTTTCCATAACCCTAACTCATGCCGGGTTATTTGACGATGTAATGAAAAATATAGGCTCTTCAGGTAAGGGACAGCCTGATGAGAGCACAATTGTTTCTGGACTAAAAGAAGCTCTGTCTATTGGTACGAATAAAGCTGTTACAAATGTGTCACAGGTTGACGGTTATTTTGGGAATCAGGTAATTAAAATCCTTATGCCTGAAAAAATCCAGAAGGTCGCAGATATTCTTGGAAAAGTTGGATACCAGAAACAGGTTGATGATTTTGTCCTCAGCATGAACCGGGCAGCAGAAAAAGCAGCACCTGAAGCAGCGGCCATCTTTGTTGATGCAATTAAAGGGATGACCATTGAAGATGCGAGGAAGATTCTCAATGGAAGTAACACTGCTGCGACAGAATTTTTTAAGAGCAAGACTCATGACAATATCTATGATGTATTCAAGCCTATTATTTCATCGAGCATGAATGAGGTCGGTGTAACACGTGCATACAAAGAAATGATGGGAAAATATGAATCTCTTCCTTTTATGAGTAAGGAATCAGTTGACCTTGACCATTACGTAACAAATAAAGCCATGGACGGCCTTTTTTATATGGTAGGACAGGAAGAAAAGAAAATCAGAACTGATCCTGCAGCAAGGGTAACTGATCTGCTGAAGACAGTTTTCGGGAAGTAACTGAACATTTTTTAGAGTTACTAATAAGACCATATGTAAAGTCACATCCCTATAACTATATCTATCATGCTGGCTTGTCCAGCATCCTTTTTTAGATTCCCAACAAGTGGGAAGGATTCCAGACAAGCTGGAATGACAGTAAATGTGGTCTTACTTATGAACTCCTTAGTAAATAAAACATATAGAGAAAGTAGGAATTATACCTACAAAGCATTGAGTCAATATCTTACAAAAAAAACAGAATTTCACCGATATCATTGTCTTGTGCTTTATGCTATATAAAGTACGAACTCTGATAGGTTATGGATATGCACGGAAATATTAAACATTCGAAGGAGACATGGTTTCTGATCATTTACGTATTGTTTTCCATCGTCGCTCTTATACTGGTAACATCTTCAAATCTTTATTGCAGAACAAGACTCGTCGAGCAATCTATAATCAGGAGGAGGTGAGAAATAAAAGAGTTTTTGGATTTCTTTAATGAAAGAATTCCTCGAAGCTCTGCTTCGGGGTGCGATATGTTTGTCATTCCCGCTTGTCGGGAATCCTTCTTTGGATACAGAGTTACAGAAAGATTCCGGACGAGCCGGAATGACAGATTCGATACCTCGCAGCTTGCTGCGGGGTAGTTCATTTAATTTTTTATAAAGGAGGTAAACAGAAGATGAATAGGGCAGTTTTAAAAGGAATTTTCTTAGTACTTGCCCTTGTTTTCCTAAGTTCTCTCATTGGGTGTGCAGGCAAGGAGTTCGCGCCCAAAGATCCCTATATGTACTGGTACTATCCCAAGGAATTGCCAGGGGCGGATCGTGCTGTAGAAGCAGCGCGTCAAGCCGGCAAGGATAGGGAATGTCCTGCGGACTTCAAAGCCGCCGAAGATTTAAAGAACAAGGCATATGAAGTGTATGCAGAGTGCAGGAATGAGGAGGCGATCGCTATGGCCAAGGAGGCAACGAAGAAGGCAAATGCCCTCTGTCCGTCAAAGCCTCTGCCACCACCAGCGCCAGAACCAAAACCAGCTCCAGCACCTCCGCCACCACCGCCACCAGCACCTAAGGTTATCGACAGGATGACCTTGGAAGTGAATTTTGACTTCGACAAGTCAAACATAAGGAAAGAGGATAAGGCAAAGCTGCAGGAAGCAGTCGATTTTGTTAAAAAATACCCCGGTGCCAAAGTTAGGCTCGAAGGGCATACTGATAGTATCGGTACAGAAGCATATAACCAGAAGCTTTCAGAAAGAAGAGCAGAATCTGTAAAGAACTATCTGGTTAAAGAAGGTGCCGTTGACGAGTCAAATATCACAAGCATGGGTTACGGTGAGAAGAAACCTGTAGCCGATAATAAGACAAAAGAAGGTAGACTTAAAAACAGAAGAGTAGAAATCCTCATTCTGTCTGAATAACCTTATCGGGGACAGGGCAAATTCTTATTTACCCTGTCCCCTTCTAAACATTTATAATTACCAAAATAAAAGCATGGAATCTGAAACTATTCAAGGTCGGCTTTTGTTTTATTGAGTATCTTGGTAACTCTCGTTCTTATTACGGGGGTTAGTGAAGTATGACTTTTGTTTAGCTCTGATTTCTTAAGCAGATAATTAACGTAGATGCAGGAGGGGAAAAATGAAAAAGATAATTGTTCATGTATTAGTTGTCATTAGTTTTATTTTTATTCTTCAAGTGCCTTTTCTATTTCCTTCTGATGAATTGCCTTCCCCTGAGATAGTTAACGCAGCACGGGAAGGAATCAAGACTTTTATAAAAGATACTCGAATAGAAAATCTTCACCGATTTGGATTTCTCAATCAAAAGGAAGTTGATGAGGCTACTCTCGGAGAGGGGTTTCAGATATTTACTATTTCTCCCGACACTCTCTTAAAGGATGAAACATCGCAGGATTTACATTTAATGGCTGTGCCTACTACTCTCTGGCAATTCCTGATAGTAACCGACGGGAAAGCAGTATCACTTTTAACCGTTGACTACATAAATAATAAATGGACAGCTGTTTCAATAGGAGCTTCGAGACTGGCAAAACAACTGAGTAAGTTTATAGAGACCTGGCCTCTATCTAAAGGTTATCACTACAGGCTCATAAGAGTGTACCAGGCAACAGCTGATCTCATAGAGCTCTCACAAGAGGAGAAGGTTATCGGAATTGTACCGTTACGTTCAGGGAGAATCGCTATGGGTCTTGAACGAAAGGATTTTGACCCTCGTGATCTTTACTATTCTTCAAATGTCCTGACAAAAATTCGACCAGTGGTAAGAAATAATATCCAAACATATAAGAGTTTGGAAGAATAGAGTGATAATTCTTCAGTATTTTCTCTGATTGATGGAAAATTATTAAAAGAGAGGGAAAAGCACGATGAAGAAAACAAATATCTTCTTGATTACTGGGATCATCTTTCTTATTTTTATAATCTTCCCTAAAGCAGAAATTCGTGCTGCGGATACAGATGTCCTCCTTTGTGTTCACGAGAGATTTCAGGAGCATAATGAGTGGTGCTGGGCTGCTGCAAGCCAGGCTGTGCTGGAATACTATGGTTCTATAGTAAGCCAATGCGTCATTGCAAATTGGGCATGGGGTATGAGTGACTGCTGCGAAGATACAAATTTCGACTGGTCACACCCATGTAACCGACCAAATGCTATGTATGGCCAGAGTGGGAGTATTAAAGCGATTTTAGCCCATTTGGGGGTAAGCAGCATCGCATACGGCTACCTGTCTAAGAAAGCAGCCGTTTCAGAAATCAATGCAGGGAGACCTTTTGTGATAGGATTTAAATGGATACCCGAAGGAGGTCATGTTTTGGTCGGCTTTGGGTATGACCAAAACGGTACCTTCCTTGACTATATGGACCCATGGCCTGACAATGGCTATACTAAGTCACTATATAGCTGGGTAGTAAGCGCTCCGGATCACAACTGGATAAACACTTTAAAAATCTCCACTAATCCTACTGATCCTCCCCATGTAAATTTGATTGCACCCAATGGAGGAGAGGTCATACCCTCAGGATCAATATATACCATCCTATGGTCTACATGTTCAGATCCGGATGCATTGAGTTTCAAGCTAATGTATTCACTTGACAACGGGCTAATTTGGGATTTGATAAACCCAACTCCGTTGACAGGTACAAGCTATGACTGGACTGTACCCAAACCTTTAGGCAACAAGAAGAATTGTCTTGTAAAAGCGGTAGCATATAACAGTTCTAATGTAAAAATAGGAGCGGATAAATCAGATGCACCATTTACAATAGAGGTTGTAAAGTTAACATTACCAGATGGAGGCGAGAACCTTGAATCAGGAAGCATACACACCATTAAGTGGCAAACGAATGGGACAAAGAATCCAGTGGCAAAAGTTAAACTGTTATACACCAACGATGGAGGAGTTATCTGGAATTTAATAGATACCTTAACAGGCAATCCAGGAAGTTTTGACTGGGAAGTGCCATGCGTGAAAGAGACAAAGAACAATTGGAAGGTGAAGGTTATTCTAATAGATAAATCCGGGAATATATTAGGGCAAGATTCAAGTAATGGTTATTTTACAGTGGTACCTTCTTGCGATAACATTGCTGGAACCTGGCCATTTTCAGACAGCGGAACTATAACATGCACGTATAATGGATATACTGAAAAAGCGCCTATAAGTGGGGATGGGTCAGTCTCTATTAATCAAAACGGTTGTAATATTAGCTGGACTGTTTCTGGCATATCTGGTATCAATGAAACGAGGAAAGGAACTATATGTGGGAATAGTCTTACAGTCTCTGGTAAATTTTGTGTTCCTTTGAAGGCTGGTGTCACACTCACAGAAAATCAATTTACTGCAACGGGAATTATTGGCGGAGGTGAGATTAACGGAAGTGGTTCGGGAGTGTGTAGCGGTTCATATCAGGGTATAAATTTTTCATGCAGGGGGAAAGACACATTTGTGATTACACTGGATGAGTTTGGAACAATCGATAAGACAAGGACTGTCAGAGAACCATCCCCGATACTTATGAATAATTCTTTAACAATATTTCCGGCTGTCTCCCCGTAGATTTGGGATAAGCAATTTAACTAAAAAGTTATTGTTGGGCTATTTAGTAACAGCGACGACAACATATATGTAAGTTAAAAGATTACTCATTGTTAAATATTTTAATCTGGAAAAACTTTTCATCTTTTGACAGGAAAGAAAATATCCGAAGTTTTTTAATGACTTTTATTAAAACTCATCAGACAAGGAGGTAAGAGATGAAAAAGACATTAGGAGTAATAATAGGCTTATTATACCTGCTTTTGGTAATGGAAGTTCAAGCGCAGGCGCAAGCATGGGTGTGTCAGGATGACAATAAAGCTCTCGGTATTTATAGAATCTGTAATTACTTTCCACTTAATGCAGGAAATAGATGGAAGTATACAACCGGAGACTATTTTGTCTTAGCTGATAGTCGAAAATGCCTTTCTGGATATACTGGAATCTTGTTTGGTTCGAATACCTATGAATACTCGTCATATATACAAAATGGAAAGAACGGCCTCTTATTTGCAGGCTGTCAATATGATGAAGGATGGCTTCAAGATTGGGGTATTCATGCCACATTGGTTCCGGCAAAAATGAAAGTGGGTCAGACAGTAAGCCAGCATTGGCAGCCATATTTTGGGAATTACGGAGCTTATTTCGACACCACACTTATTGGCTTAGAAACAATTACTGTTCCTGCGGGGCAATTTAAAACTTTAAAGATAGAATTTGTGACTACTCATGATGATGACAGTTGCTCATATAAGACCACTGTTTGGCTTGCTAAGGGAATTGGCCCGGTAAAGATACACAGGACTGACCCTAATCCAGCAGATTGTCTGGGCTGTGTTTTTGTTTGTGATCCCGATAATGACATAGACAAAATGAACACCCCAGCAGAACTTACCTCTGCTGTTGTTAAAGGCGTTACATACTAAGGCTTAAACTAAGAAACTCAAGGCAGGGTTAGAAATGGCTCTGCCTTTTCATTTTTTTATAGTAAGCTATAGCCATTAATCTATAGGGTTATCTGCATTTTGTCCTGTTGATTAGTAATTTAACCCTTTCTGAAGATGTGAAAAAATTTATCGAAAAACTCTGAACTTCTAAATTTAATCGAGGATTTCACGATTTCTCTAAAAATTCTCTTCGCTGACGGAAAATTCATACCCCGTTCAATTTTCTCATCATATTCATATTCATAATCCCTAACAATTACTACAGGAATGCCTTCATCTGTCTGCCCAAAAAGCAAACTTGCTGCTGCCGTTAATTCAAAAGCAA
>CAZLFE010000065.1:0-12979 GCA_964558725.1 uncultured Nitrospiraceae bacterium
GAACCAATAAAAGTTTCTGCCTTTGGTGGGGATTATCTCAACAAAGGAATCTACGACACCACGCTCACTACTCTTGAATTCCAGAACGGGGTAAAGGGCCATATTTTTGTAAGTTGGCTTCATCCTTACAAAGAGCAAAAATTAATTGTCGTTGGATCGAAGGCGATGGCTGTTTTTGACGATGTGAGTAAAGAAAAATTGTTTCTCTATCCTCACAAAATAGAGTGGAAAGAAGGAAAAATCCCTGTAGCTCAGAAAGCAGAATACGAAGTTGTCCATATTAACAAAGCAGAGCCATTGAAGGAAGAGTTGAGCCACTTTATAGAATGCGTGCTTCAAAGAAAAAGGCCGTTAACCGATGGATTTGAAGGATTAAGGGTATTAAAAATACTTGAATTGGCAGAAAAATCTCTGGTGAATCATCCATCGGCCCTAACCTCCCGGATTTTACAACATGAATCGCCTCATACCTCTTGCTTTGTTCATGAAAGCGCCTATGTTGATGAGGCTGTCCAGATAGGTGGAGGGACAAAGATATGGCATTTCTCACATATTTTAAAAGGTTCAAAAATAGGGGAAAACTGTATTATCGGACAGAATGTAGCTATCGGCCCGGATGTTACTATCGGTAATAAGTGTAAAATACAAAACAACGTGTCTATATATAAAGGAGTAACACTCGAAGATGAGGTATTCTGTGGGCCATCATGCGTGTTTACAAATGTATATATTCCCCGAGCGTTCATAGAAAGGAAAAAGGAATTTAGACAGACCTTGGTTAAAAGAGGTGCAACTATCGGCGCAAATGCAACGATTGTGTGCGGAGTTACTATAGGGGAATACGCGATGATAGGTGCGGGTGCTGTTGTGAAAGCAGATATCCCTGATTATGCAGTTGCGGTGGGTGTCCCGGCTAAGCAAATTTCGTGGGCATGTAAGTGCGGTACGACCCTTAAGTTTAATGATAATCTTGCCACTTGTGGCTATTGTGGTAGTGAGTATGGATTAGAGGATAGCAGGCTTATAGTTATCAAGGAAGAGGTTTAATCAAAAGAATTCCTTAAGCTCTGCTGCGGGGTTAAATATGTTGTTTTGTTTGTCATTCCCGCTTGTCGGGAATCCTTCCGACTTGTTCGGAATCCTAAAGAAAGATGTCGGACCGATCCTCGACAGGGCGAGGACAAGAGCCAGAATGACAGACTTGACACCTCGCAGCTCTGCTGCGGGGTAGTTCATTAAAATGGGTTCTTCGGGTTTTTGTTTGAAAATTCTTGTCATTCCAGCTTGTCTGGAATCTTTCAGACGTGTTCGGAATAGTAAAGAAGGATTGCGGACAAGCCGCAATGACAAAAAAGTATAAGAATTTGGCTCAACGTATGGTCTTATTAGTAGTTCGCTAATGAAGAGACACTTTGCAGTATACATTATGGCTAATGCCAGGCCGACCCTTTATGTAGGGATAACAGATGATCTGATAAGACGAGTATACGAGCATAAGAACAATCTTAACCCACGCTGTTTTACAGCAAGATATTATCTGCATAGACTTGTGTATTATGAGTTTTGTGAGAATAGTTTCAGTGCGATTATCAGAGAAAAACAGATAAAGAATATGAGCAGGCAGAGGAAGATAGAGCTTATCAGGAAGAGTAATCCTACACTTAGGGATTTATATGAAGATATTACAGAAGGATTCCAGACAAGCTGGAATGACAAGGCAGTGACAGAACCCAGACAAAGCGGGGACAAGAGCCGGAATGACAATAGGAGTGCTGTCTACAAAGAGTATAGTTGGTCTGTATCCACAGGAAGGCCTGAAGAATGAACAGAATGAAACAGATACCAATGCTTGATCTGAGACTCGAATATGAATATATGAAGGGGGATATCGATTCAGCACTGAAGAAGTGTCTTGAACATCAGAAGTGGATATTTGGCCCGGAGGTGAAGGAACTCGAGACCAAAATTGCCGAATATCTTGGTGTGAAGCATTGTATCGGCACTTCATCCGGTACAGAAGCACTGGTCCTTGCTCTGAGGGCTTTAGCAATTAAATTGAAAGGTCAGGAATTTTTTGATAAAGCTGATGAAATAATTACTACCCCTTTTACATTTACTGCCACTGGCGATGCAATCTTAAGGGCAGGGGCAACTCCAGTCTTTGTGGATATTGATCCTGTAACTTATAACATTGACACCATTAAAATAAGAGCATATCTTGCCTCATCTGTTGCCTCTGGCCAATCACGTGTCGTCGGTATTCTTCCAGTTCACCTCTATGGCCAATCCTGCGACGTGGATGAAGTAATGGAAATAACGAAGGAATATAACCTATTCATCCTTGAGGATGTAGCCCAAGCATTTGGCGGTATCTGGAAAGGGAATAAACTCGGTTCAATAGGAACAGCAGGAGGATTTAGCTTCTTCCCATCCAAGAATCTTGGCGGGTTTGGAGATGCTGGGATGGTAGCAACCAACGACGATGAGGTAGCAGAACTTGTACGAATGCTTCTAAAACACGGAGGCAAGGATAAATATAATGTTGACCATATAGGCTATAACGCCAGACTTGATACACTTCAGGCGGCAATTATCCTTGCAAAGTTTAAATATGTAGACGAATTTAATGAGCGAAGAAGAAAAATTGCGGAGTTTTATAATAAAGGATTAGAGGGATTGGACGGTTTGTCTTTACCCAGGGCTTTTTCTGCTGCTCATCATGTTTATCACCAGTATACTGTTCGCATAACAAACGGAAAAAGAGACGATCTTCAAAGATTTCTCAGCGAACAACTTGTTAGTACGATGATTTATTATCCGGCGCCGCTACACAGAATGAAGGTCTTTGATGGAAGGTGCAAGGTATTTAATCAATTACAAGAATCTGAGCTATCTGTCAAAGAAGTTTTGAGTTTACCTATAGAGCCTCTGATGGAAGAAGAAGAGATTATGACAGTTGTCAAGGCAGTGAAACAGTTTTTTAGCATTTCAGGTCACTAAGAATGTTCTCTATTGCCGATTCTATTACAGGAAGCTCTTCCTTCACAACTTTCCAGACGATCTTATAATCGATCCCGAAATAGAAGTGAGTTATCTTGTCCCTCATCCTCGCCATATCCGTCCAGGGGAGTTCCTTGTATTTTGTTTTTATCGTCCTCGGAACGTTCTTAGATGCTTCCCCTATATTTTCGATCTTGAACACAACAGCACTTCTGGTTTTTTCATCAGCAAGGAATTCTTCACGGTTCATATTACCGATAAATCTTTTTATGTGCTCAATTGCGTCATGAATGTCCCGGATGAAAAGGCGCCATTCCCTTGTCATATATAGACGACCTCTTTCAGGATAATATCCCTGATCTCTGGACGTATGCCACCTTTTCTGACCAGGTCAACCTTCTTCCTGAGGAGTTTTTCTAGGTACCTTTCCATCTCAATGAACTTGAGAAGGCCGGGGATATTTTCTTCATCGAATTCCACGAGGATGTCGATATCACTTCTCTTTTTCTGTTCTCCGCGCACAAAAGAACCGAAGACACCGATTTCACGCACCTTGTATTTTAGGTGCAATTCTTCTTTGTGCTTTTCTAATATTTCTTTAATTTCCTCGATGAGCCTCATGGGCTCCGCGTGATTCTTAATTTTCATAGGCTTATTTTATCATGCGATGCACTTTTTTGCTTCCATTAAAGGGATAAAGGCAGGATATAGTATCTTCGCTCTCCGCCTTAGGCGGACTCGGACTATCGACCTCCGAGGGTCGCATCGACAGACCGCTCAGATACAATATCCGCCATTGATTTTTGAGAGGATAAGGGTCAGTAGGGTCAAACCTTCAAAGATCATTTGAAACATGAATATAAGGGGACAGGCTTACCTTTTGCAGGAGTATAGATGCCAAGAGTTGCGAGAGGCAACCCCGTATTTTATTATAGATATGTCGGCCTTCCCCTTCTGCATAGGTTGGAAACCAATTCTATGAATGGAGTCAAAATAATTCTCAGATTGGCTTTTTTTCTCTGGCTTATGCTTATTACTATATTATCAGTAATCCCTTCTTCAGATAAGTTCGGGATGGTATCTGATAAGTCAATCCATTTCGTTGCATATTTTATAACCACATCATTGCTATACTTTGCCTTTAAACCCAAAAGGGTATCCTTCCTTTTCTTATATGGTTTTTTGGTGTTCCTTTACAGCACAGGTATAGAGATTGTCCAGTCCTTTTTAACATACAGGGATTTCAGTCTTAGAGATATTATTGCCAATATCTCCGGCATAATATCATTTACACTTTTTTGGTTAGTTTATACGAGTTTCAGGATCAAAAGAGGTCGGAATTCTTGATGGGGAAGGGATAGATGTTGTTGCCATTGTTACGCCGGCAGAAGTAGCCCACTGCCTCCGCATGAGATTCAGATTGATCTTGGGCAGACATATCAGTGGATTTCGGTATTTACCACGGCAGGATGGTGAGGTGAATGGTCGGATTGGTCAATACGAGTTTTATGTAAGCACTGATGGAGTCAACTGGGGTACTGCGGTAGCTACGGGGACATTTGCTAATAATAGTTTAGAGAAAGAAGTTGTGTTTGCATCAAAGACTGGCCGATTCATACGTTTGAGGGCACTGACAGAGGTAAACGGTAAGCCCTGGACCTCGATGGCAGAGATAAATGTTCTGGGGGTTTTGAAATATAACTGCAAGAGATCCTGAAACGAGTTCAGGATGACAATTGTCGGACAACTTGCTGAGCTTTCAGGAATCCTTTTGATTAAACAGATTTTAAAAATTAGAAAAACTCTTAATTCTTTCCTCCTTCAATCCTCAGGTGCATATCCACTTTAGAATATTAAAGGGTTTGCAGTGCCAAAAGTCAGTGTAATTATTCCTACCCATAATCGTGCTGAGTTTCTCTATTCGGCAATAACAAGTGTGTTAGATCAAACATACCAGGATGTTGAGATAATCGTGGTGGATGACGCGTCTGAAGATAACACCCGGAGAGTTATAGATCACTTTCATGACAATCGGATTAAATATTTTTGTCATGAGAAAAACAAGGGAGAGGCAGGTGCAAGAAATACGGGAATTCTCAATTCAAAAGGTGAGTTTATTGCATTTCTGGATGATGATGATGAATGGTTACCGGAGAAATTATCGTTGCAGGTCAGTTTATTAGACAATAATCCAAAAAAATTTGGCCTTGTCTATACCGGTTATTTCGTGATAGATAAAAATAGCAAGAATATTTTGTCTCAGAGAGTCCCTTCTAAAAAAGGCGACGTTTATAATTATATAATTCTTAAAAACATTATTGGAGCTCCATCAACTGTTCTCTTAAGAAGAGAATGTATCGAAGAAGTAGGTCTTTTTGATGAGAATATAGCCTATGGACTGGATCATGACATGTGGATAAGGATTTCAAAATATTTCTTTTTTGAATACGTTAAAGAGAGCCTGGTCAAGTATTACATTCATCACGACAGACTTTCTAATAATCCAGTGATAAGAGCAAGAGGTCTGGACGATATGGTTAAAAAATATGGTAAACATATAGTGCTAAAAAACACATATTATCGACAGAGTTTGCTGTCAATTGGTGTTCAATTTTGCCATCTCGGGGATATGAAAAATGGAATCAAATTATTGATAAGGGCAATTAGAGCGAACTCTTTCGAATTGCGAAATTATTTTTATTTGGGATGTGCTCTTTTTGGCGCCAGGAATTTCAGGAGATTTGTAAAATTTAAAGATAGACTCCTTGCCCCTTTGCGTAATAATAAAACATAAGCAAGAATACTCTAATATATTGAAAATAGGCAATATTATAATATGAATTCATCGGCATATCATTTTGATTTAGTATGGCATTTAGTAAAGCGCAATTTCTATCTTCGCTATATAGGCTCCTCAATCGGCATTCTTTGGTATCTCTTGCTTCCCCTTTCTCAACTGCTTGTCCTTGTCTTTCTTTTCGGTAAAGTTGTTCCGTTAAAGATCGATGCCTATCCTGCTTTTGTTTTCTCTACATTGCTCCCCTGGGTTTGGTTTAGCACATGTCTCAACACAGCTTCGAGTCTTTTCATAAGTAACAAGGATCTGATAAGAAGGCCAAATTTCGCACCATTTATTCTGATAATTGTTGATACCATAGCAAATTTATTAGCATTTATTCTGTTCCTACCGATACTGATTTTCATACTGGCTTTGTACAGCCGTTACATAACACTCTATTTCCTGATTTTCCCCCTGCTGATTCTAATCCAGGGCATTTTAACAGTGGGTCTAAGCATGATAATCGCAACCATGAACGTCTTCTATCGCGATATACAGCAAATAGTTACCGTAGCAATTATGCTTCTATTTTACTTAACACCTATTTTCTATCGGCCTGAAGCAATAAGTAAAAAATATAATTTAGTGTATACTTCAAATCCTATTGCTGTTCTTATCCAGAGCTATCGGGAGATACTCTTTTATGGTTCTCCCCCACAATGGAGTTCACTTATGTTCGCGGGCATCATCAGTGTAATTGTGTGTGTAGCTGGTTTCTTTCTTTATAACCGCCACTTGCCTGATATATTTGATGCACTTTAAAGAAACATCTGCAGAAATGTAAATCATGGAAACAGTTCTGGTGGCAGACAACGTCTCAAAATGTTTTCACATTCAGAGGAATCGTCCTCGTACCATCAGAGAAGCGGTAATTCAGCGGCTCACAGGGCGTTATAACGCAAGCAGCGTCCTTTGGGCCTTGCGTGATGTTAGTTTTTCAGTAAAACAGGGTACTGTGCTGGGTCTTATTGGTCATAATGGGGCTGGCAAAAGTACTTTATTACGCCTGCTCTGCGGGTTAGGAAGACCTACATCAGGCCGCATTCATCACACAGGCAATATCGGCAGCTTGCTTGAATTGGGAGGCGGGTTTCACCCTGACATGACCGGACGTCAGAACCTTAAAACTGGAGGAATTCTAAGCGGCTTGACTAAGCGTCAGATAAAAGCTATAGAAGATGAAATCATTAATTTTGCTGAGCTTGAGGAATTTATCGATCAGCCAATCAGGACATATTCCAGCGGGATGTATTTGCGACTTGCTTTTGCTACAGCAATTCACTTTGATCCTGATTTCCTCGTCATTGATGAAGTATTGGGGGTTGGTGATTCACGCTTTCAGGTAAAATGTCTTGATCGTTTGAAAGCCTTTCGATCGGCTGGCAAATCATTGATTTTTGCCTCGCATGATCTTGAACAAGTCCGGAGTTTATGTAGTGAAGTAATTGTTTTAGAGGAAGGCCGGGTTGTTATGCAAGGGGAACCGGGAAGCGCTATAAGTTGCTACCATGATCTGATGAGACAGCGCTCGGAAAAGAGGGCAAAGCAAATTTATAAAAAAGCCCCATCTAATATAACAGCTGAACAGGGCAGTCGCCTCGGAACACAGGAAGCAATTATTTATGTTGTACGTCTTTATAATGCATCAGGGGAAACCACCGATAGTGTATTCAGTGGTGATGGTATTACCATTGAACTGGGGTATCGCCTTATCAATCCTCTATCTGATATGGCTCTCTCTCTGGGTATCTATAATGAGAAAAATGTCAAATGTTTTGAAACTGTAATTAACTCTACCAATGCTGTTTTTGGAATATTAGACGAGCAGGGTAGTTTTATCTGCCACTTACCTGAGCTCCCTCTCCTTTCCGGCCGGTATTATATTAATGTGGGCATCTACCCTCCCAACTGGGATTTCGTTTATGATTATCATTGGCAGATGCACGTTCTGTATGTATTGGACAAACAGGAACTAACCTCAAATATATCTGGTGTAGTTTCAGTGTATCCTGCATGGTCTGTACAAGCCAGAACAAAGGAATTAAATAAATGATTTCTCAGCGTCAAAGAGATCATGCCTGAAATGCTGTTCATCATGTTTATAACGAAACTTCGGACAAATTCTCATGGCTACCGCAGTTCTTGATATAGAATACACACAGATTCCAACGGAGATTACCGGATTAAACCGTTACAGTCGTGCACTTGTTCTTATCCGGTTGAAAGGGCGCCCAGTCGGTCAAGTGTCAATGCCCATAATTAATGGACACATTAGTAGCACTAATCTCTATGACGCACTCATAGGTATATCTGATTGGCCTTTTTGGGAATACTGGCTACAAGACTATCTAGGATTAGACAAATTGCATGCGACAAGCTACGCACCACCATTAGCGACAATAGCAGTATGTACCAGAAATCGGACCGAAGACTTACAAAAATGCATAGAATCGATCACGCAGCTGCCGGACGAAAGACAGGAAATATTAATCGTTGATAATTGTCCGTCCTCAGACGCTACGTATTATCTTGTACAAGGCTTCAGCAATATTCGCTATGTGAGGGAGGATCATATCGGTCTCAACGCCGCTCGTAATCGTGCGCTTCGTGAAGCACGGCATGACATTGTCGCCTTTATCGACGATGATGCAATAGCTGATCATCAATGGCTAAGCGCTCTTTTGCGTAACTTTGCTGATCCTGCAGTCCTGTGTGTTACAGGGCTCACGATGCCACGGGAACTCAATACCGAGGCACAAGAATGGTTTGAACGCTATAGTCCTTTCGGACGTGGTTTCCGTCGCATCGTATTCACGAGATCGAGTATAAATCCTCTTGTAGCAGGAAGGGTCGGTGCAGGTGCGAACATGGCATTGCGCAAAAATATACTGGAACTTGTTGGTCCTTTTGATGAGGCGCTTGATGGCGGTACACCTACCCGATCAGGAGGCGACACCGAGATATTTTCGCGAATTCTAAACATGGGATACCGTGTCGTTTATGAACCAACAGCATTGTGCTGGCATCGCCATCGGCGCACTTTGGAGGAATTACAAAAGACACTCTATGGTTATGGAGTGGGAGTATATGCTTTCTGGACAAGTTGCCTGTTGAAAGGCGAATTGAGTGTATTCAGATTAGCATGGAACTGGTTTTCACATGATCAACTTCGCAGATTAGTCCGCTCTCTCTTATTCCGGCCCGATAGATTCCCAATAAATCTTATTCTGACTGAATTACGCGGTTGTATTGCCGGTCCTTTTGCTTACTTATTATCGCGCAGGCGATTATATAAAAAAAACAGAAGCAATGCTTAATAATATCCGAGTCTCTATAATTATTCCAACTCATAATCGTGAAGCTTCTCTTAAGCGTACACTCGATGCACTATGTAATCAAACTTATCCTCTTCAGAATATGGAAGTAATAGTTGTTGCTGATGGTTGCATTGATGGGACAATAAATATGCTCAAGCACTACCCGGCACCATTTGTCCTGCAAGTCATAGAGCAATCACCCCACGGTGCTGCAGCGGCCCGAAACCGGGGTGCAGCGAGTGCCCAAGGGCAAATATTAGTATTTCTGGATGATGATATTGAGTCGACACCTTCTCTGATCGAAGCTCATACCCTCCGACATTATGGTCGATCTTGGCAGGTTGTTATTGGCTACTCATCGCCCGTGGTTCAGGGGTCGGCCGATTTGTTTCGCATGGGTCTTCGTTCCTGGTGGGAAGACAAGTTTACCTCTATGAATAAGCCCGGTCATCGTTTTACCTACTCTGATCTTTGTACCGGAAACGTTTCACTCGAAACCGAGCTTTTTAAAAAGGTAAATGGATTCAATCAGGATTTTCTGTGTCGCGAGGACTATGAGCTGGGCATACGCTTGATTGACATTGGTGCATCTTTTATTTTTGAACCAAACGCCATTGGATATCACCATGAAACATCTGATTTGTATAAACATTTTAAACGTGTTTATCAAGAAGGACGTGCAGATGTCCTCATCGGACGTTATCACCCAAGGCTTTTGCCTATACTCCCTTTTTCCAGTTTCAAAATTCCCGGCTCTTTTTTCAGAAGAACTTTATTGAGGTTTGCCTTTAAATTTCCAAAAATAGTTGACGCATTCGCTGTGCGACTGCGGACGGTGTCTGATTTGCTGGAATGGCTGCGGCTAAGGAAAAGATGGCATCAGCTTCATAGTGCCCTGCGTTATTACTGGTATTGGCGAGGAGTCTCCGAGGAATTGAATACACAGCAGGCATTTGATCATTCTTTACCATGCAGGCTGTTCCATGCTGATAAAGATTTCTCATGCATGGAAATTGATCTCAGCAAGGGGATCGAAGAAGCAGAGAAGCGACTTGATCAAGAGCGTCCTGAGCACGCTTACGTTCTGTATGGTCTGCATCCTATAGGTCACATACCACCAAACCCCGGTGCTGAAAGACTTTCCGGCAAACATCTTCGTCAAATATTGGCAAATGAACTTGCTGTACCATTGCTTAAAGCGCTAATTTTGGAGAAGGCTATCAGCGCAGCCGGCACTTCTTATCAACGATTTCCTCATTCTGGACAATTTTCGGTAGAAAAGAATGCCCATAAAAGTGCTTGATTTAGAGCTCTCAGCAAAAATGAAGCCAATCTGGGGAATCGACAGATACGAGTTCCTTCATATATTGGTACGTTATCATGGGAAGCCAATCCGTTGGGTATACTTCAATAACAGATCGTATCAGCGTGTAGTCTCTGCAGAACGCCTCTATGAGGCTATCACAGAGCAAATCTGGAGTAAACTTGGAATGGCTTTAATAATGGATCAAATCAATCATAAAATACCTGACAAGCTCCGGCTTCCACCGATCAGCATTGTTGTCTGTACCCGTGATCGAACTGTCCAACTCACAAACTGCCTTCAGACTCTAATGACAATTGATTATCCGGATTATGAAATTATTATCGTAGACAACGCTCCCTCAAGCGAAAAAACTGCCCAACTGGTAACTAACTTCCCGGTCCGCTATGTTCGTGAAGAGCGCCCCGGCCTCGACTGGGCACGCAACCGCGGTATTTCTGAAGCACGTCACAGCATCATTGCCTTTACTGATGATGATGCAATGCCTGATCGCTATTGGCTTCGAGCCATTGCATCAGCTTTCGCTGAGTCTGAGGCAATGACAGTAACTGGGTTAGTAGTCCCTGCAGAACTGGAGACTTCAGCGCAAATTAATTTTGAGATCGGCTATGGGGGGATGAGTAAGGGGTTCCGTCGCCGTACCATCAACAGAAATGGTTTAACAATGCGAGAATTACTTTGGGCCAGTAATTTTGGGGTTGGCGCTAATATGGCCTTCCGTCGTGAACTCTTCGAATCTATTGATCCCTTCGATATAGCACTCGATGTCGGGACACCCAGTAAAGGCGGTGGTGATATTGAGATGTTTCATAGAATTCTTGCACAGGGTTACACATTAGTTTATGAGCCTGCAGCGATAGTCTGGCACGCTCACAGGCGGTCCAATTCCTTTTTGAGCCTGCAAGTTCATTCCAATGGTTGCGCCTTCGGTGCGTACTTACTCACATGTGCGCGCAATCGTACTGTGAGTCGTCTATCAATCTTGCATTTTTCAATCAGTGAGTGGCTCGGATGGTGGATTTTTCGCCGCATGTTTCGACCAAATGGATTTCCAAGACGTTTAATTCTAAACGAATTGATAGGAGCGAGTCTGAGCCCATTTGCCTATTGGAGGGCTCAGAAGCATGCGAAAAAACTTTTAAAGTCGAGATGAGATTAACATTTCCTTATGAAAAATTATTTAGGTAAAAGAATTCTTGTAACAGGCGGAGCTGGTTTTCTTGGGTCCCACTTATGTGAGAGGCTTTTGAATGACGGGGAGAGCTATTATGAGTCGACAACTTCTATACAGGCCGAAGATCCAATATTGCCTATCTTCTGACGAATCCCTTTTTTGAAATGATGAGACACGACATTACATTTCCTCTCTATATGGAGGTTGATGAAATTCACAACCTCGCCTGTCCTGCATCGCCGATACACTACCAGTTTGATCCCGTCAATCTCCAGGATTATAGTGTATTGTCCCATAAATAATTATCTTGTCAGCAATCTTTCTGGTATTAGTATATCTGCATTATGGAATTATGGATTCAATAGTAATATTACCTGGGAGGTACCTGTAAGGCGTTGGACATTAAAACATTTGGGGAGAAAATAGTTTGGGTGTAAAACATGGTGTTTTCCACTTTAGAGCAATAACCAATATTGCAGTGGCGTTGAGAAATAAATACTTTGATTAATCCATCTAAGAATCTTGGTGGATTTAGCAGGCTGAAAACCTTACTCTAATCCAGGCATTATCCTTTCAAGGATTAAATAGACTTCCCAAAAAGGTTATGAATATTTTTTGATATCCAGGTTAATTATTTCTGATACCTTCTTTATAAATATATCAGCATCTCCACAGCTTCTTCAGCATCTTCTTTTGTATATGTAATGAAGTCTTCGTAATCAGTATCCTCTCTTAATGCCTTGAACTATCAGACCGTTAAATACTTCAGACACGACCCGCCGGGAATGAAGGCAGAAGAGATACTGGAAAAGGTGAAAACTTATCTTGCTGCGAGCCATCCAGCAATGTTTGGATTTACGGTCTATAACTCCATTGAACAGGCAGATAGTACCGGAAGAATCCCTTTTCCATCCTCCAGGGAGAGGATTGAGGGTGGTCATGCGGTGGCCGCGGTCGGTTATGACGATAAGATGAAAATCAAGAATAAATATGGGAAGATTGAGACTACCGGGGCACTTCTCATCAGGAATTCATGGGAAAGGGGTGGGGTGAGGAAGGATATGGGTGGCTACCCTATGAGTATGTGATGCAGGGTCTTGCAGAGGACTTCTGGTCTGTTCTCAAGAAGGAGTGGGTAGATACGGGGCAATTCAGAGTGTAATTTGTGATATTAATCTTCAGAGATCTTAAAAGTTATTTGAGATCTTTCGTTGTATTTTGTCATGCCGGCTTGACGTTCGACTGAGCTCACGTCGAAGACCGGCATCCGTCTTCAAAGAAAGATTCCCGACAAGCGGGAATGACAGACCACCGTTGGAAATGCT
>CAZLFE010000066.1:0-12952 GCA_964558725.1 uncultured Nitrospiraceae bacterium
GATAATAACCAATCCACAGCTTCCATGCTATATAACGTATACAAACAGCGAAACCCACAAGATAATACTGGGAAACCTCGACCGTTCACCTCTTTACAGCGGTCGAATTAAAGGAATTGGACCAAGGTACTGTCCTTCAATAGAGGACAAGGTTGTAAGGTTCTCCCATCGTGAGCGACATCAAGTCTTTCTTGAACCAGAGGGAATTGAGACAAAAGAGTATTATGCAAACGGCATATCAACAAGCCTCCCCTATGATGCACAGGTAAAACTCGTAAGGACTATCCCAGGGCTGGAAAAAGCAGAGATTATGAGACCAGGATATGCGATCGAATATGACTTTGTTTTTCCAACTCAGCTCAGACACAATCTTGAGACAAAAAGTATCGAAGGTCTCTTTCTCGCAGGACAGATTAATGGGACGTCAGGCTATGAAGAAGCTGCTGCACAGGGGCTTATGGCAGGCATTAATGCCTCTTTGCAAATTAAGGGAAGAGAACCTTTGATCCTGGGAAGGCATGAGGCATACATAGGAGTTCTCATTGATGATCTCATAACAAAGGGTACAAATGAACCATACAGGATGTTTACATCAAGGGCAGAGTATAGGCTTCTGTTAAGGCATGATAACGCTGATATGCGTTTGATGGATAAAGGCTATGAAATCGGTCTTTTGGACAAAAAAGTTTATCAAAATTTTCTGAAAAAGAGGCGATTGATTGAGGAAGAACTCCAGCGTCTAAAGAAGACACGCATAAAATTAGAAGCCGGTTCCTCCACTCTCCCCTCCCCCTCGAGGGGGGAGGAAAAGGGAGGGGGTGAAGGCTCCAAAATCCAAACACTTGGGACTGACAGGAATGAGTCTCTTGAGCAGCTTTTAAAAAGACCAGAGATAACGTATGAATTAATAGAGGAGCTTTCACCGTCTGATAAACCTCTTAATAAAGAGATTAAAAAACAGGTTGAGATACAGGTGAAATATGATGGCTATATAAGCCGTCAGATAGAAATGGCTGAAAGGCTCAAGAAGATAGAGAGTAAAAGGATACCTGAAGATTTTAATTACAATTCTGTGAACGGACTTTCAAAAGAGATACAGAGCAAATTGCAGGAAATAAGACCTGCAAATCTCGGCCATGCAAGCAGAATCCCCGGCGTAACCCCAGCCGCCATTTCTCTTTTATTGGTAACAATAGAGAGATTGAAAAGAGAACACGGGCGCTGCAAAAGGAACTTCTGAAAAATGGGCAGCCTATTCCGCTACCATTGGGCAGTTTTTCCCTATGTTGCCAGCCTACTTTTCCACCTATTACTAAAAATTGTCAGGACTCTCCGGATGTTTTTACCTTTATTCTAAGGGGTTCCTTTTTCTCCAAGCAGCTCGAATTGTGCTATAGTCTTCTCATAAAGTAGAAAAAGACCAAGCTGGTATAATCATTGTTATAGGGACAAAAATAAAAAATGAAAAAATACAAAGCCCAACGTAAAGATGGTGTTCCTATCCTACCGGGAGAAGCTATTATCCCAATAGTGAATGAATTGGAGGAAGGAAAATTACAAGTTATAGGAACTGGATTTTATATAACGAGATACGGGTTATTCGCTACTGCAAAACATGTTTTTGAAAAAATAATTGATACAAAAAAAGGTCGGAAGCAAAGATGGTTTGTTCCTCATTTAGGCCCCGAGGACAAAATATATTTACGAAGAATAAAAGGAATTTCATATTCTCTTAGCTGCGATATCGCTATCGGTCAAGCAGACAATTATTGTGATAAATATCCGAACGATCCATTAATGAACCTTATTCCGACATTATCGACAAGAGTTCCAAATATTGGCGACGATGTTTGCACTTATGCATATCCGGAAAACAAGTTAATAAATTTTATTGATAAAACCGCTAATAAAGAAATAGTGAGTAATTATTATGAAGGGAAATTCTTAAAACATACTTTCCCACCCGAAAACCCAAAATATAAGCATCCATATTATGAAACCACCATCCATGTTAAAAATGGCGCAAGTGGGGGACCTGTTTTTCATAATGGAAAAATTGTAGGGCTAAATAGTAGCGGACTAGATTATCTTGCTGAGGATGGTACGATAAAAGGACATTCTTTTATTATTCCAATTGCTGAATTAATGAACGTTGAAACAAAATTGGATTATATACCCAATACATCTTTTGAATATCGGCAGATACCGGAAAATAAAAGAATGGGTATCACTAAAATAATTGAACTTGTTATATATAATCACGTCATGTTTAGTAATGAATAAGATGCCAGATAACTTGAGCATTATGGTGAGTTATGCTTAATCTTAAGAAAAGCGGTGCTGGATATGCAAGGAAGAAAAACGCCTTAATAACGTTTCGTAAGGCAATGGAGTTTTCTTCTGAATGAAATTGTGAGACTGACTATCAGTATTCCGATAATTGTAAAGAGAGTGCGTCGAGATTATCTCTTATTCAGAAATGAAAGTCATTGCTGCTTTTAGATACGAGGACGCCATTTCCCATTTTAAGTTAAGAACTTCCGAAATGTTGATCCAACTACTTCTGATATGCATTTCCCAATAATCTCTTGCCTCTTCATATTCCTTCATTGCCTTTGTAACCAATTCAGCTAAATCAGGATTGTTTTTTGCTTCCTTCCCTTCCAAGAATAAATTAACTTCAAACTTAGCTTCCCCTAATGCCCTAACATAATCTCTATAATTAATACCAGCCTGGCATTTCGCCTCAAGCTTCTTCAATGCCCTGATCGCTTCTTTTGAAGATTGTCCGAATGCAGGCGCAGTTTGCCCTTCTTTGCTTATAGGCAACTTAAGCAACTCGACATAAAAAATCAGGGTTGCATTTGGCCCTATCTCCTTTCCGGCGCCACGTTCTCCATAAGCGAGATTTGAAGGGATGAACAACTGCCATTTTGAACCAACCTTCATCAGTTGTAATGCCTGGGAGAAACCGGGGATAACACCTTTAACTGGAAAAGTTGCAGGCTGTCCTCGTTTGTATGAACTATCAAACTCTGTCCCATCAATCAAAGTGCCAATGTAATTTACTGTCACTATGTCATTTATGGTAGGAATCGGACCGTCTCCTTCTTTGACAACCTTGTACTGCAAACCGCTCGGAAGCGTTATCACACCTTCTTTTTTCTTGTTCTCTGTCAAGAACTCTTCCCCTTCCTTTTTGTTCTGCTCAGCGAGTTCTTTCAGACGGACAAGCTCTGTTGCCTCCATTTCCTGTGCCACCAATACAAATGATAAAAGAGATAAAATGGTGATATAAAATAAATATAAAAGTCTTTTAAACATGTTGGTTCTCCTTTTATTGATCGATCAACTTAAAATGCCTTCTCCTCCGAGGCATTGCGATTTTTAATTTCCAGTTTTGACTAATTTTATCCAAGTTTAACCCTTGCAGAACGTGATTTTCAATCTATTTTAGAGCTGTCTCAGGCCTCAGAGGACACAGCAAAGTGGGCCAGGGACACATCCCGCATTGGACATAGTGGACATAGAGTGGACATAGGGACAACCCCCATATTTCTATTGACATAATTTTAGAGTTTTCCTAATATTCAACATGCCGAGGATAGCGAGAATTGTGATTCCTAAATATCCGCATCATATTACCCAAAGAGGGACGAATAAGTCGGAAATCTTCATAGATACAGATGATCGTTTTTACTTTCTCAAATTACTTGATGAGGGCTTAGTAAAAACTCAGTCGGAGTTATGGGCATATTGTCTAATGAACAATCATTTTCATTTACTGATTACTCCAGACAGTTCAGATGGGTTAGGGAAGTGTCTTCACGGAGTTACCTTTCGATATGCTCAGTATTTCAACAACAAATACAGACGTAGAGGCAGGCTCTGGGAGAATCGTTATTTTTCGTGCCCTGTAGATAAAAATGAATATTTGTGGGCTGTAGTAAAGTATATAGAGATGAACCCGGTGAGAGCAAAGATCGTAAAAAATCCCGAAGAATGGAGATGGTCAAGTGCTCAAAAACATATCAAAGGAAAGGATAACAAAGATACTAAACTTCATGAATGGTTAGAGGATAAAGAGAGAAAAGAGTATGCGAGGATGATAGTTGAGGAAGCTTTGCAAGAGAAGATAAGAAAAGCTACATCTACAGGCAGACCTTTATGTAAGGGAAACTTCTTGGACAAATTAGAAAAAATACTTAACCGAACCTTAAAGCCTAAGAAAGGAGGAAGGCCGAACAAGAATGTTGTTAAACAATAATTTGGGGGTTGTCCCCTTTCCTTAACACCGAGTTTTTGTACAAAAAGCTATGCGAATAAAATAAGAGAGTCTGGGGTCGAAGAGGATATTTTCCTGTGTACAGAGATCCGCTATCAAGTACCATGTGAATATGCACTCATCTGCAACAACAATGTCTTCCCGAAATGGTGTAATGGTTTTCAGAAAAACCTCAGGGTTTGTACTGATATTCCAGTGAATCGCTATTTCTCCATCCTGATTCATAGCGAACTCTGTTCCAATGGTTGTCTGTCATTCCCGCTTGTCGGGAATCTTTCCTTGAAGAAGGATGCCGGACAAGCCGGCATGACAAAAATACAAGCCAAAGATCTTAAATAACTTCTAAGATCTTTGAAGATTAATAACATAATGCATACGTACATAGCTTTACGTGCAGATCGATTCTGCAATAAAATTTGTGCTGTTTCGTGTAAAATCTCATATAAGGCCACCTTTGGAAAATTATTGAGTCCTGAATCATACCTGATTCGTGTATAGTTCAAAGGGGTATTAATGAGTATAAAGGCGCTCCAGTGGACGCTCTGGTCGCTGGCGCTCCCTTCGCACCATTGAGCTTGGTCGTTAGGGCCAGAGAAAAAATATGAGTAAGGCAACACAAGATAAGAAAAAAATGCCTCCAGGGTGGGGCGAAGACCCGCTTTCTGCGTTCATCGATAACGCTCTACATAATACTTATGCTACCTTCCACAACCTCAAACCGCAATACAATCTCTTAAAAAGCATACATCAGGTATTTGATACCATAGTACATAATTTGGCCAGGTCTCCAGATTGGTTCGCTGCCTTCTTCTTATTTCGCTCCCATTCTGCATTCTTAGGGGGAGTTAGACTTGCCTTAAGTGGGGCGATCCCTGAATCGTACATGTTACAAGGGGGCCAGGGACACATCCCATATAGTGAAAAGGGGATGGATACATTTTCTAAGGCGTGACGCTATGGGTTCAAGAACGCTTCTTTTCAATATATACAATTTAGTTAAGTTGTGATAAATTAAACTATATGGAAAATACAGTTACAGAGATTGATCGCATTAAAGAAATGCTCAATAAACTCCCAGAAAGTGTCCTTGTAGAAGTAGGCGACTTTATAGCCTTTCTCTTAGAAAAAGAGAAAAAACGAAAAGCTCTCGTTGAGCGCGTACGTAAGGCAGAACAAGAACCTTCTGTTACGTTTGAATCTCCGGAAGATGCTATGCAGGCGATTCTAAATGCACCGGAAGATTAAATTTGCTGAGTCTTTTCCTAAAAAAGCCAAAAAACTCTTAAAGAAAAACCCGTCTCTCGAGGATGTCTTCAGAGAAGTCCTTCATAAACTCTCAGAGGACGTCTTCATCCCATCGCTTCATACTCATGCCCTCTCAGGAGACCTTAAAGGAAAATATGCCTGTACTCTGACACATGATTTAAGAATCATATTTAAGCTTTCAGATGATGCTGTCCATCTTCTTGATATCGGCTCGCACGATGAGGTTTATTGAAGAACCCTTATGCATAATAAAAATCCGGATGAACTCTTAAGGGATGGCCTTATAGAGTTAGGTTTTCCACCATCAGACGACCAAATAAAGGCCTTCATGACCTATCTCTCTGAGCTTAAGAAATGGAATAAGGCATATAACCTCACCGGTCTTAAAAAAGATGAAGACATTATTATTAAACACTTCCTTGATTCCTTACTCTATCTAAAGACAACACCTGTTGGAATCGACTCGTACCGAGACGGTGAAATAAGAGTTGCAGATGTTGGGAGTGGTGCAGGATTTCCCGGGATACCTATAAAGATTATGAGGCCTGAGATTGAGATGTTCCTCATTGAACCATCAAGAAAGAAATCCGCATTTCTCAGGCATATTATTAGACGCCTCGAATTGAAACAGATTGAAGTATTAGAAAAGAGAATTGAGGAGACTAAGGTAAATCAGGAATTAGCCCAACCCGTTGATGTTGCACTGACAAGAGCACTATTCAGCATTAAAGATTTCTTGAAGAAGGCTTCTCATATTGTTAGGCAAGATGGGATTCTCATCCTCAACAAGGGACCAAAGGTCAACGAGGAGTTAAAGATGCTGCATAACATAAAATATGAGGTTTTACCTATCAACCTACCCTTCTCTGATATTAAGCGATATATTGTTATCGTGAAAGTGGAATGAACAACCCCTCTACGGCACTGCGCGTATCGAGTCTGTCATTCCGGCTCGTCCGGAATCTCTCTGTAGGAAGAAGGATTCCCGACAAGCGGGAATGACAAAATATAAGGAATAATCTTCTTAACCCCGATCCAATGCATCGGGACTTCTTTGATTAAAAAGTTATGAATTTTCATTCATGCCTCAGAAGTTTAGCATGACCTTCGGCTATGAGTGTCTCATCTGATTTTTTAATCCTTGCCGATGTTTCAATAATTCTCTTATTCATATTCGTTATGGTAGCCTCTATAATTGCTTTTTCTCCGACTATAAGAGGGTTTCTAAATCTTACCGCGATCTCTGCTGTAATAGCAGGTATCCCTTGCATCAGGGCAGCCTTGACCATTGCCTCATCAATAATTGTAGAGATTATTCCTCCATGAACGATATCTTTGTAACCCTGGTGTATCTTCTGTGGGATAAACTCAGACGAGACCTTCCCTTCATGGAGAGAGAATTTAAGATGAAGACCATGGGGATTTTTCTCCCCACATACAAAACAGTGATGATCGTCTTCTAATTTATTCATTGTGCAGGGAGCTGAAGTTTTATCGATAAGGTTATTTGTTCATCATCTCAAGAAAATCTTTGTTGCCCTTTGTGCCGGTGAGTTTTCCAAGCAGGAATTCCATACTCTCAACTGTACTGAGAGGTGTAAGGACTTTCCTGAGTATCCACATCTTGTTGAGCACGTCTTTGTCTACCAGCAGTTCCTCTTTTCTTGTGCCGGAGCCATTAATATCAATGCTCGGGAATATCCTCCTGTCAACAAGCTTTCTGTCCAGGTGCAGCTCCATATTTCCCGTACCTTTGAATTCCTCGAATATGACATCATCCATTCTGCTGCCTGTATCAACAAGTGCAGTTGCAAGGATGGTAAGGCTTCCACCAGTTTCTATATTTCGTGCGGTCCCGAAAAATCTCTTCGGCTTCTGAAGTGCATTTGCATCGAGACCTCCTGAAAGGACTTTACCGCTTGTCGGTATAATAGCATTGTAAGCCCTTGCAAGCCTTGTTATACTGTCAAGTAAAATAACGACATTGCGTTTAAATTCAACAAGGCGTTTAGCCTTTTCGATAACTATCTCCGAGACCTGACAGTGTCTCTGGGGTGGCTCATCAAATGTTGAGCTTATTATCTCTGCTGCAGGAACTTGCCTTTTCCAGTCTGTTACTTCCTCAGGCCTTTCGTCAATCAGGAGTATGATAAGGTGGATATCTCGATGGTTTTTCTTGACTGCCTTTGCTATGGACTGTAAAAGCATGGTTTTACCAGTCCTTGGCGCGGCAACAATCATGCCCCTCTGCCCCATGCCGATGGGGGTTATAAGGTCCATCACCCTTGTAGAATAATCATTAGGGTCATATTCGAGATTAATCTTTCTGGTAGGATAATAGGGAATAAGATTATCAAAAAGTTGTCTTTTGATATTCTCTTCAGGGGCTTCGTGGTTTATTGCTTCTACCTTGAGGAGGGCAAAATACCGCTCACTTTCCTTTGGGGGTCTTATCTGGCCTGAGACAAGGTCACCTGTCCTGAGACTAAACCTCCGTATTTGGGACGGTGATACATATATGTCGTCGGGGCCTGGAAGATAGCTGTAGTCCGGAGATCTCAGGAAGCCGAATCCGTCAGGGAGGATTTCGAGTACTCCCTCTCCAAATACATACCCTATTTTTTCTGTCTGTGCCTGAAGTATCGCAAAAATGAGATCCTGTTTTCTCAAACCGGTAGCGCCTTCTACTTTGAGTCCCCTTGCAACCTCTGTGAGTTCATCTATATTCTTTCCCTTAAGCTCTGAAATTGAGATATTTTCCATAATTAACTCCTCATTTATTAACTCCTCATTGGATTTCTTCGGTGGTTTATATAACCCAGTAGGTCGTGACCTATCCAGGGAGGTTATTGTTTTATTATAAAAGGAGATTGTTAATTAAGCATAATAAAAACAAAATGTATTTGTCAATACCCCGAATCGACTTTCCTTATCACTTACAGCAATACTTTACTCATCACTTTATGCAATGATTTACTGGAGCTTTGCATTTTTTATATAATGAGAATTCAAGCGTCTATGAAATACGGAGAAAAGGCAATAAAGAAAGCTCTGTTAGAGACATGGGATAATCCGCATCCAGAGCGTGACTACGAGATAAACATCAGTTTTCCTGAGTTTACATGCCTCTGCCCACGCTCTGGATATCCCGACTTCGCTGTTATCAAAATAAATTATATCCCGATCAAAAAAATTGTTGAACTTAAATCTCTTAAACTTTACCTGAATTCCTTCCGCAACGTTTATATGTCTCACGAAGAGGCAACAAATAAAATATACTCAGAACTCGAAAAGAAACTGAAACCGAGATTCTTAGAGGTTATTGGTGATTTTAATCCCAGAGGAAACGTAAAGACCCTTGTGAGAGTTTGTTCAGATTCAAAATGAAGAACTCTTGACTGAAGACTGTTTTTACACCGCTTTTGCCCTCTCAATAAAAAGCTCCATCTTTTTATGATCCTTTTTCCCCTTTTCTAACTCAACACCGCTGCTCACATCTACTCCGTAAGGCCTTACATGTCTCACAGCCTCGGCAATGTTATCAGGTGTCAGCCCTCCTGCAAGGATAATTCTACCGAATTGTTTGGCCTCTATAGCAATATCCCAGTTAAATACCTGGCCTGTGCCGCCAAAAATATCAGGCGTGAATGTATCAAGGAGAAAGGCAGAGACCTTGTCTTTATAATTTTTAAGGGGGTCGAGGCTTTCGAGAGATTTGACTCTTATGGCCTTTATGATACGACGAGAAATGTCGCACATCTCAGGAGGTTCATTGCCGTGGAGCTGGACAACATCTATACCGGTCAGGGCTATTATTTTTTCTATATCCTCGATTATCTCATTTACAAAAACTCCTACGGTTGTAGTGAACGAAGGAAGTTTTTTGATTATTCCGCCTGCTTCTTCATGTGATATATAACGTGGACTTCCTGCAAAGAATACGAAACCTATGGCATCTGCTCCACAATCAACTGCTGCCATTGCATCATCGAGATTTGTAATACCACAGATCTTAACCTTAATCTGCATATCAGAATTCTATCACACTCTCCCCATTAACTCGTCAATCTTCTTTGCTATATCCACTTCTTCCAGAAAGGCCGTCCCCACGAGAATAGAATCAATACCAGCATCTTGAAGCCTTTTAACGTCCTCTCTCGTTTTTATGCCGCTTTCACTCACAACAATCTTATCAAAGGGAATTTCTTTCTTCAGTTCAAAGGTGGTATTTAAATCAATGCTTGATGTTTTGAGATCTCTATTATTGATGCCAATAATATCAGCATTTATCAGAAGAGCCATTTCGAGTTCTTTAAAATCATGAATCTCGAAAAGGACAGATAATCCGAGCTCCTTCGCAAGGTATAGGTATTCTGCAGCCTGGTTCTTATCGAGTAAGGAAGCAATGATCAGCATGGCATCGGCGCCACTTACCTTTGACTCATAAATCTGGTACTCATCAAAGATAAAGTCTTTTCTCAAAAGGGGGCTGTTTGTTACCTTCTTTACCTCCGATAGATATTCGAGCTTTCCTTGAAAATAATCTTCTTCTGTAAGAATGGAGATTGCGTCAACATCCTTTTTTTCATAAATAGATGCTATGGTAGTAGGATCAAAATCTTGTCTTATAACGCCCCTTGATGGAGAAGCTTTTTTAATCTCAGCTATAAGCCTGATGGGACTTGAATCCCTCTTTATTGCATCCTTAAAATTTTTTGGCCTTTCAACATCAGATGCCTTTGATCTCATCTCTCTTAAAGAGACTTTTGTCTTTGAATAGCTCAGCCTTTTTTTCTTCTTCTCCACTATTCTATTAAGGATGTTCATAATGAATTTTATAAAGATGACAAGGATTTTTGCAACCTTTCCTGTGATATAATGGGGGTTGTATGGATGAAAGACATCGTATAACAAGAGCCGCAGGCCTTATGAGTATCGCTACCTTCATTAGCCGAGTTCTCGGTTATGTAAAAGACATGGTAATTGCTAAATTTTTCGGAGCAACAGGCATTGCAGATACCTTCTTTGTAGCCTTTAGGATTCCGAATCTTTTAAGAGAACTCTTTGCAGAGGGTTCTATGTCTTCTGCTTTTATTCCTGTTCTTACTGAATACCAGACAACACAAGGAACGAAAGAAGCAGAAAAACTTGTTAGAATAACCTTTACCTTTATTCTGATCTTTGTTGGCTTAACCTGCTTAATGGGCATTCTTTTTGCTCCTTCAATTGTGACAGCAATTGCACCTGGATTTCTTAATTTGCCCGAAAAATTCTCATTAACAGTCCTCCTCACAAGGGTAATGTTTCCCTTTCTCTTGTTTATCAGTCTTGCAGCCCTTGCTATGGGGGCACTGAATACACGGCGAATTTTTTTCCCACCTTCGCTTGCACCAGCGATGCTAAACATAATAACTATTGCAATTGTTGTCACGCTTGCGCCAAAAATGAGGCAACCTATCATTGCTGTGGCAATAGGGATTGTTTGCGGAGGTTTTGTCCAGTTCGCCTTTCAAATCCCTTTTTTATTTAAAAATGGATACAGCCTGTTGCCTGAATATAATTTCGGACATCCGGGGCTTAAAAGGATGTCGATACTGATTTTGCCTGCTACAATGGGAATGGCTGTAGCACAGATAAATATATTTATAAGTACAATTCTTGCTTCTTATCTTCCTGAAGGTAGCATTACATATCTTTATTATTCGATGCGATTAATACAATTTCCTATCGGAATATTTGGTGTCGCCATGGGAATGGCTGTTTTGCCTACATTATCAGAACATGCAGTAAAAGGAGAGTTTGGCAAGCTCAGTGATGATTTTTCCTTTGCCTTAAGGCTGCTTTTCTTTATCACCGTTCCTGCAATGGTTGGCTTGATAGCTCTCAGAGAGCCAATAGTGAATATACTCTTCCAAAGAGGTAAGTTTGATTATACTGCAACAGTAGGCACTGCTCGGGCCCTTTTATTTTATTCTTTAGGGATATGGTGCATAGTTGGATCAAGAGTAATAACAGCAAGCTTCTATTCGATGCAGGATACTAAAACTCCTGTAAAGGTCGCAATAATAGCGCTCGCAACGAATGTTACATTAAGCGTTATCCTTATGCATCCCCTTAAACACGGTGGTCTTGCACTTGCCAATAGCATTGCTTCAGGTCTGAATTTCGTTCTCTTATTTTCCTTTCTCAGAAAAAAACTTAAGAGAGTTGATACGAGGAGAGTATTACGTTCTTTTGCAAAAACTATCTTTGCTTCATCTGCCATGGGACTCACAGGAGGGATGCTCCTCCACGGTGAGGTCTGGCATATACATGGCGATACCATTAATAAAGCCTTCTACCTTAGTGGAACTACTGCCATATGTATCTGTATATATCTCTTTTTAAGTTATCTCCTGAAAAGTGAGGAGGCTTCTTATGTACTGGAGATGGTAAAACAGAGATTTAGATAATAAAATGATAAGGGGGATGAATGATTATTAGAAATCTTGTTGTCGGTCCACTTGAAAGTAATTGTTTTGTTATTGCAGACGAAAAGACCAGGGAAGCTCTCGTGATTGACCCCGGTGATGAGCCCGATAAAATTCTCGATTTCATTACGGGAAACAATTTAGAGGTAAAGTATATTGTCTGCACACACGCACATTTTGACCATGTAGGTGCAGTGCCTGAGATTAAAAAAGAGACAGGTGCAAAAATTATCATTCATCGAGATGAATTAGATATGTATCAACGCTCAAAGGATCTGGCTGCATTGTGGACATATGAACTTGATCCTTTACCAGAGCCTGATATATTTGTGGTAGAAGGAGATAAATTAGAGATTGGGGATGTAAAATTCGAAATTCTCCATACTCCAGGACATAGTCCTGGAGGAATCTGCATCTACGGCGAAGGTATATTATTAACAGGCGATACATTATTCGCAGGTTCTGTGGGAAGAACAGATTTTCCAGGGGGGGATATAGAAAAGCTAAAAAGATCTTTTAAAAAGTTAATGGCCCTGCCAGACGAAACAAAGGTTCTTCCAGGGCACGGTCCTCAATCCACAATCGGTAATGAAAGAATTCATAATCTTTTCTCCCACGAAATATAATGATATTGTTAGATTTAATTAAAAAACGAATTGCTATATTGATCTTTAACTTGAGAAAATGAGCTATATAAAGATATTTTAAAATATTAATATGTATTTGCTAATATTTTAGCTATATTTAATCATAATCGGTAATATTTCCTCTTTACTATCTTTCTAAAAATGTTATAGTATGCTATATTAATAGTAGATGTTATCGAAAAGGTTTAATGTTTTGTAAAATGTAACTGAGTGGTTTTTTGACAAAATGAGGCTATACCACTTGGTATAGCCTTTATTTTTCTCTACGATACCTTGGGGCTAAG
>CAZLFE010000067.1:0-12797 GCA_964558725.1 uncultured Nitrospiraceae bacterium
TTAGACCACATCATCTTTTTAAAAGAAAGGGAGATGACCTTTATCTCGACCTTCCTGTAACTTTTAATGAGGCAGCTCTTGGCGCAAAGATAGAGGTTCCAACAATAGACGGCATAGCAGTGATGACATTACCTCCTGGTACACAGGGTAGTCAAAGGTTCAAACTTTCAGGCAAGGGTTTTCCGTCAACGAAGACCAGTGCAAGGGGTAACCAGTATGTAGATATAAAAATAGTGGTTCCAAAAAATATCACGAATAGGGCTAAAGAAGCTTTAAAAGAAATAGAATCCCTTTACAGGGGAAACCCACGTGAAGGGTTGGTGAGGAAATAATGGTAGTAAAAGACAAGAAACAACCTCTCTATATGATAAGCGTTGTGTCAGAAATTCTGCATGTCCATCCCCAGACCCTCAGATTATATGAGAGGGAGGGGCTTGTAACACCGAAGAGGACAAAAAGACAGCGACTCTATTCAGAAGAGGATGTGGAGAGGCTCAGTATGATATTGAGGCTCACAAGAGAGCTTGGAGTGAACAAGGCAGGAGTCGAAGTAATACTCAGGCTTATGCAGCGGCTTGAGGGCATGCAGAGAGAGATGGAAGAGATGATGAGTTTTCTTGAAGAGAATACACGAAGAGATTTTGCTGAAAGGCTTAAGAGAATATTCTCTGAATAGCAAGGAGGACTTTTCATGGATAAACTCACGATAAAGAGTCAGGAAGCAATACAGGCAGCCCAGAGGCTGGCAGAGAGAAAAGGCAACCAGCAGCTTGATGCCGAGCACCTCCTCTGGGCATTACTCGAAGACGATGAGGATGTGGCGAGCCAGATACTCAAGAGACTGGGTATTAATACAAAGACCTTGCAGCAGGATGTTGAAGAGGCAATAGAGAGGTTTCCAAAGGTTATTGGAGCGACACCCTTAGGGCAGATTTATATATCCCCGAGGTTGAAAGAGGTATTTGAAAATGCCACAAAAGAAGCAGAGCACTTGAAAGATGAGTATGTGAGTGTAGAGCATCTGCTCCTTTCCCTTCTTTCAATATCAGGACCATGCTCTGATCTCTTAAAAAGATATGGTGCGACAGCAGATAAAATCCTTTCAGCCATGAGAGAAATCAGGGGAGGACAACGCGTTACAGATCCTACACCTGAAGAAAAATATCAGGCCCTGAAGAGATATGGACGGGATCTAACAGATCTTGCAAAGAGAGGAAGGCTTGACCCTGTCATAGGAAGAGATGATGAGATAAGGAGAATAATACAGGTTCTTTCGAGGAGGACAAAGAACAACCCTGTGCTTATCGGAGAGGCCGGTGTCGGTAAGACTGCTATTGTAGAGGGGCTTGCACAGAGGATTGTTGCCGGCGATGTGCCTGAGACACTAAAAGATAAGAGAGTGGTTGCCCTCGACATGGGTGCGATTGTTGCCGGCTCAAAATTCAGGGGAGAGTTTGAGGAGAGGCTGAAGGCGGTTCTCAAGGAAATTGAACAGGCAGAGGGAAAGGTCGTTTTGTTTATAGATGAACTCCACACCCTTGTTGGTGCGGGTGCTGCAGAAGGTGCGATCGATGCATCAAACATGCTCAAGCCTGCCCTTGCAAGGGGGGACCTCAGATGCATTGGTGCAACGACTATTGATGAATACAGGAAACATATAGAAAAAGACCCTGCACTGGAAAGGAGGTTTCAGCCTGTCCTTGTAAAAGAACCCACTGTTGAGGATACGATATCAATCCTTCGCGGTCTTAAAGAAAGATACGAGGTTCATCACGGTGTCAAGATTAAGGACTCGGCATTGATTTCTGCAGCTGTACTCTCAAACAGGTATATAACTGACAGGTTCCTCCCTGACAAGGCAATAGACCTTATTGATGAGGCTGCATCAAAACTCAGGATGGAGATTGACAGTATGCCTGTAGAGCTCGATGAGATTGAGAGAAAGCTCAGGCAACATGAGATAGAGAAACAGGCTGTGATGAGGGATGATTCAAAGGAATCTAAGGAGAAGCTCGATAAGATCATGAAGGAGATTGCAGAACTTCAGATGAAGCGCGATGAATTAAGGGCTCAATGGATGAGCGAAAAGGAGATCATTGCAAAGATAAGGGAATATAAGGAACAGATAGAGAAGATAAAGATAGACTCAGAGAGGGCAGAGCGTGAAGGAGATCTGACAAAGGCTGCAGAACTAAGGTATGGACGATTGCTCGAACTACAGAAGGCCCTTGAAGATGAAAACAGAAAGCTCCTTGAGGCTCAGAAAAAAAGGAAAATGCTCAAGGAAGAGGTGGATGAGGAGGATGTTGCAGAGGTCGTTTCAAAATGGACAGGGATACCATTAAGCAGGATGCTCGAAGGTGAGGTAAAGAAGCTGCTTCGCATGGATGAACGGCTGAGACAGAGGGTTGTCGGGCAGGATGAGGCGATTGTGGCGGTGTCCAATGCTGTCAGGAGAGCTCGGGCAGGCATTCAGGATCCGAACAGACCTATTGGCTCATTTATCTTTCTCGGTCCGACAGGTGTTGGAAAGACCGAACTTGCAAGGGCTCTTGCAGAATTCCTTTTCGATGATCAGAACGCAATGATCAGGATAGACATGTCTGAATATCAGGAAAGGCATACAGTCTCGAGGCTTATCGGTGCGCCTCCTGGATATGTGGGATATGAAGAAGGTGGCCAGCTTACAGAGGCTGTAAGGAGAAGGCCCTATTCTGTGCTCCTTTTTGATGAGGTTGAAAAAGCCCATCCAGAGGTATTTAATCTCCTTCTTCAACTGCTCGATGATGGAAGGCTTACTGATGGGCATGGAAGGACTGTTGATTTCAGAAATACTGTTGTCATCATGACATCAAACATAGGTGGTGCACATATACAGGAGATGCTCGAAGAGAGGTTAAAGAGGCCTGCTGCATACTGGGTAACGAGCAATGAAGAATTGAAAGAAAAGATTATGGAAGATCTTAAGGCCTTTTTCAGGCCAGAATTCCTGAACAGAGTTGATGAGATTATCATCTTTAATCCTCTGACCCAGGAACTCCTTAAACAGATTGTGGACATCCAGGTAGAGCGGATGAAAAAGTATATCAGAGAGAAGGATATTGATATTAGGCTTACTGACAGAGCCAAGGAGTACTTTGTGGAGATAGGCTTTGACCCTGTGTATGGCGCAAGGCCGTTAAAGAGGGCCCTGCAAAGAGAGATACTCAACCCCCTCTCCATGAAAATCCTGGATAGGACTTTCATGGAAGGGGATGTGGTTGAAGTTGATTTTGAAGATGATAAGCTTATATTCATGAAGGGTGTGGTTGCAGAGGTAGGGGCATAGAAGTTTCTCAAGTTCGTTGAGTTTTTTGAGCTTTCAGGGTTTTAACTCAAGAAACTGTGAAAACTCAATAAACCCTATAAACTGAATTGAAAGGAGGTGATACTATGTCTATTGTGAAATGGAGTCCCTTTAAGGAGCTTGAAGACATGAGGAGAGATATGGAGAGGCTCTTTGGGGAGTTCTTTGAGCCAACTCCAATGAGGAGGCGCTTGTGGCCGAAACTTGAGATAGGGGTTATTGTCCCTAACGTGGACATGTACGACAGGAAAAATGAAATTGTGGTTAAGGCTGAACTTCCGGGTGTTGAAAAAGAGAATGTCGACATCACGATCACCGAGAATAACCTCACAATAAAAGGTGAGCGCAAGAAAGATGAAGAGATGAAAGAAGAAGAATACTATTCACGGGAGATGAGCTATGGAAGCTTCACAAGGACAATATCCCTCCCCGTTGAGGTTGACAGCTCAAAGGCAAAAGCCACATTCAAGAACGGGATTCTTGAGATAGCTCTTCCAAAGAAGGAAGAGGCGAAGCCAAAAGAGATTAAGGTTGAAGTATCCTAATTCATTGCGGGGGCGTTTGTTAATGCCCCCGCATATTAATATTAAAGTAAGAAGGAGGGGTTATGGCTTATTATGTTATTTTAAGCACACTTACCGATGACGGGAGAAAGACAATCAAGGAACATCCAGAAAGGATTCTAGAGGTAAACAGAGAACTCGAAGAAAAGATGGGTATCAAAGTCAAGGATCAGTATGCAGTCCTCGGACCATATGATTTCGTGAATATTGTTGAGGCTAAAGACAATGAGGCTGTGATGAAGATGTCTGTTGAACTCGGTTCAAGGGGTTCTGTGCAGCTCCTTACGCTTGCAGCTATTCCTGTTAAGGAGTTGATTAAGAAGCTTAAATAAAGGATACGCTCTGTTTGCGGATAACCCTTTTTTTGTAAATAGGGGTGAGGGTAGATTTGGAAAATGTCATTCGATTTTAATGCCGTATCGCTCTGTCAGTTCTGCCAGTTCCCTGTGACTGGATTCAATGTCAACGGAATAATATTTTTCATTGCACTCTTCACACAGAAACCCGCTAACGGAAAATGCCTCTGTGATGTGAAGGGATGCCCATCCTATTGCGAAAGGTTCTGACTTAAGATTCACAATTCGTTTGCACACGCAGCAGATGCCCATAGCAAGAGAGACAGGATAAGCAAACTGCGCCCTGTAGCCGAAATGGTGTTTCTGGATTACTCCCCACAGGCTTACCTTGCCCAAAAATGTACCACGGTAAAAACAACGGTCGAGGTTTTCGAGTGCATCAAAAGGAGTTTTATAGGCATAAATGCCGCTTGTGGAATGGGCTTCAGGAGGAATGCCAGGTTGATTTATTTCTTTGTAGGATGAACACTGCGCTTCAAATCTTTCCATCGGAGGCCATAGTTCGTTCCGAATGACTGATCTAAGCCACAGGTTACCATCCTTTGATGTTCTCCGGATCTTCCAGAACCGCCAGCCGGTGAGCGGGGTTATATAATCAGGAGTCAGTAATTCTCTCGCTTTGATTATGGCGTCACCTCGAAGGTACAGGTTCTTTTAAAGGTTCCACTGGAACCTCCTGGGGTATCTTTGCTGGTAGCGGCTCTTTCAGCGGCTCTGCCACTACCGTTTTTTCAAATTCTCCAATTTTGCCCACGATAAACTCCTTTTCAAAAATAGCTCAACTTCTTAATTTTAATTTACCATATTTACCCTATAGAATGACCGATGGCTTGAAGGCTGTTTGACAAGAAGAAGAAACTGCGTAATGAGGGGTAAGGGTGTAGGGTGTGCTAAAATAGCGAGATATCAAATATGAAAATAATACATAAATCCATACTCAAAGAATTAATCTTTTCCTTTGTCATCAGTCTTATCTTTCTGAATTTTATTTTGATGATGGAAAAGCTGCTCAGGCTGACCCGGTTTCTGTCAGGTGTCGGTGCATCAATAGCAGATATGGTGACAATAATTCTCTACATTCAACCACAGTTACTCTTACTCACAATACCGATGGCACTGCTCCTCTCCACACTCCTTACCTATGGACGTCATTGCCTTGATAACGAACTCGTTATCCTAAGAACCAGCGGCATGGACTTTAAAGGAATCTCGAAACCTGTTCTTATACTCGGGACTTCATGCTTTTTATTAAACCTGGCCGTAAGTTTTTATATTGGGCCTCAAAGCAGCATAAGGCTCAGGGATGAGATAACACATATCATTAAAAACCGAACCCCCCTGTCAATCGAGGAAGGTACTTTCCATACATCATTCAAAGACGTTGTTATCATAATCAGGGAGAAGATATCTGACGATACGGTTAGAGGAATTTTCATCTATGATGGGAGAAATAAAAGTGAACCAAGGGTTGTGATGGCTAGGGAGGGGAAGATTTCCATGTCAGATGGTTTCGATGCAAACCTGCACCTGAAGGATGGATATGTTCATATTGCTAAAGGAAATAGCACGACTGAAATATTTTTCGACAGGTACAACTTGATCCTCACCCTCGAATCAGACCTTCCATCCAGAAAAAATGCAGAGTTTACCCCTTTAGAATTACTCGAAAAGATAAGGAAAAAAGTACCTAATGCTTTATTATTACAACTTGAATTCTACAGGAGGCTATCATTGCCTTTCCTTTGTATCGTCCTTATCTTTTTGGGGCCGCCTCTTTCTCTAATAGCGGGGAAATCAGGGAGACTCGGTGGTCTGGCCCTGGGTTTAGGGGTATTCACCGTCTACTACATGCTTCTGATATATGGTGAGAATCTCGTGAGGGCTGGTAAGATACCTCATTATATTGGTGCATGGACACCCACTCTTATTCTCGGAATATTTGCCTTATGGATTTTTAGAAAGGAAAGTAACAAGTGACGGGTAACGAGTACTAAATATATGTTGATAATACAAAGACATTATCTTAAAGAATTCTTCAAGCTTTTTTCCCTCATAAGTACAGGTCTTGCGTTGATATTCAGTACCCTTGAGCTCATCGACAAAATAGATGAATTCATGCCGAACAGGCCTTCTCTGGAAAGTCTGTTACTCTATGCCTCTTTCAACTTCCCCAAATATCTCCTTTACCTTCTGCCTGCTGCCATGCTTATATGCAGCCTGTTCATATTCAGCCAGGCATCGCGCAACAGAGAGTTTGTCGTTATAAAGGCCACGGGAGGGAGATTAAAAAGTCTTTTCTACCCGTTTATTATATCAGGCATATTGGTGACGTTATTTGCCTTTCTCGTTGGAGAGACTGTTGTCCCTGATTTCTCCAAGAGGTCAATGGAATTAAAAAATACCCTTACAAAAAAAGAAAAGAAACTTACATTTAAAGAAGGCACTCTCTGGTTGAGGGCTACAGATGGTTCATCCGTAAGGATCGAACTGTATATCCCTGAGAAGAAGCTTGCAAAGGGTGTAAGCATTTTCATTTCAGAGAGGGATTCTCTCAGGGAAAGGTTGGAGGCAGAGGAAGCTGAGTGGATCTCAACAGAATCGCAAGGTTCACAGGGAATATGGAGACTAAGAAACGTGACTATTTACGACATTATGAATGGGAAAGTGAGCAACAGAGCAGATCTTGACTACCCATATCTAGAATCCCCAGATTTCTTCAGTGAAGGGATTAAGAAACCCGAAGAAATGGGCATAGGTGAACTCTACAGATATACAGAGAGATTAAAAAGGGCAGGTTTTAGGAACACGAAACTCCTTGTGGATATGAACTCAAAGGTCTCTTACCCTCTCATAAACCTCTTCATGATTATCCTCGGTATATCTCTTTCAATGAGAAGCAAGGTTGGTGGAGGTCTTTTTGCTGCAGGCCTTGGGCTCTTGATAAGTACTATCTACTGGTTTGCATATACCATGATGCTTTCCTTGGGATATGCAGGAGTAGTGCCGCCAATTGTTGCAACATGGGTTGTGCCGATGGCATTCGGGATCGTAACAGTATATCTCTTCAGAAATATACAGGAGTAGTCCCATCAAGAAAAAGGTGCCCTTTAGAGGCAAAAATATTGCTAAATTCTAAATCTTCAATTTGACTTTAGACCGGCTGTTCTTTTATGATTAATAGGATTTTTCTACACAATAAAATGAAATTGGGATTATTTCCAAAAGCAATAGACTTTTTTGAAATCTTCGATATGGCTGCATCGAACCTCACAAAGGCAGCCTCACTCTTTTTCAATCTCATGCTCTCGGAAAACTTCGATAAAATCGAGGAAAAGGCGAAAGAGATATATGAGTTAGAGCAAGAAGGCGACATATTAACGCATGAGATCATAAAAAAACTGAACAAGACCTTTGTTACACCCATAGACAGAGAGGATCTCTATGCCCTTGCATCCCGATTAGACGATATCTTGGACCTTATCTGGGCTGCAACTGAGAGACTCTCCGTATTTAAGTTAAAGGAACCTACAAAAGAAGCTATGGAAATGGCAAAAGATCTCCTTATGACCACAGAGGTTGTGCAGAAGGCAATAAAAAAGCTCAAAGAAAAGAAATACTCTCACGTCCAGGAATATTGCATTGAGATAAACAGACTCGAAAATAGGATAGATAGGGTTTTCAGGGATGCCCTTGGAAAACTCTTTGAGGAAGTAAAAGACTGTATCTTCATCATAAAATGGAAAGAGATTTATGAACACCTCGAGGATGCCTCTGACAGATGTGAGGATGTTGCCAATGTAATTGAAGCCATAGTCCTCAAAAATGCATGAAAGTTATTTTTTACTCCTCTGTGTTATAGTCCTTGCCTTCATTTTCGATTTTATAAACGGCTTTCACGATACAGCAAACGCTATCGCCACATCAGTATCAACAAGGGTTCTCTCTCCAAAGGTAGCTGTATCAATGGCAGCAATATTAAACATGGTCGGTGCATTATCAGGGACTGCAGTGGCAAAAACAGTTGGAGCCGGCATTGTAGAGCTTTCCTGTATCACACAGGTCACGGTTATTTCTGCTCTTGTAGCTGCTATCGTATGGGACATAGCAACATGGTATCTCGGCCTTCCTACGTCCTCAAGCCATGCCATCATTTCAGGTGTGGTTGGCGCAGCAATAGCAACAGCAGGGACTGATGTTATTATCCAAAAAGGGGTTTACAAGGTACTTGCAGGATTGATCCTTTCTCCTCTCATAGGATTTATCCTGAGCTTCTTCTTAATGTTATTGCTCTTATGGTTGTTCGGGAGATCTACACCCACATTGGTCACTAATCTTTTTGGCAGGCTTCAGATTCTGTCAGCAGCCTATATGGCCTTTAGCCACGGCAGCAATGATGCTCAAAAAACAATGGGGATTATAACCATGGCCCTAGTGAGCTATTATAAACTTCCTGAGTTTCACATCCCCTTGTGGGTAATCGCAATGTGTGCAATGGCTATGGCGCTTGGCACGGCATTCGGAGGCTGGAGAATCATAAAGACCCTCGGAGTACGTCTTGTTCATCTCAGACCCATTCATGGGTTTGCAGCAGAAACATCAGCAGCAACAGTCATAGAAATTGCCTCCAGAATTGGCCTTCCCCTTTCAACAACACACGTGATTTCATCTACCATAATGGGAGTAGGTGCCTCCAAGAGGCTATCAGCAGTTAAATGGGGGATAGGAGGGAATATTGTTCTCGCATGGATACTTACCTTGCCAGTATGTGCCATCCTTGCATGGTTGGTATGTAAAGGGATGCATTTATTGTTTACAGGTTAACAGGAAAAGTGTTTTCTTATGCATAAAGGGTATCTTTGTATCGTTCTTCATGCCCATCTACCTTATATTCGTCATCCTGAATACGATTATTTCCTTGAGGAAAACTGGCTTTATGAAGCAATCACTGAAACATATGTCCCGCTCCTCGATATCTTTGAAAGACTTATCAACGATGGCATTGATTTCAGGATAACCTTATCACTGAGCCCGCCCCTTGTTGAAATGTTCAACGACCATCTTCTCAGAGAAAGATATAAGAGGCATATCGAAAACCTTATAGAATTATCAGAAAAGGAAAGTTACAGGACAAAAGGAGATATCCATTTCGGACCGATTGTCAGGATGTATCTTCAGAGATTCCGAAGGATCCGTTATTTATTTGAAGAAGTTTACAGGAAAGACCTTACAGCTGCCTTTAGGGCATTACAAGATACGGGTAAGGTGGAGGTTATAACATCTGTTGCAACTCATGCCTTTCTCCCTAACTTGTCAATGTATCCCCAGGCGATAAGGGCACAAATAAAAGTAGCGAAAGAACATTTTAAAAAGAATTTTCATACATTTCCCAGTGGGATTTGGCTACCTGAGTGTGGTTATTTGTCAGGCATTGACGGATACCTGAACGAGGAAGGCATAAGATTCTTCTTTCTTGATACCCACGGGATAATCCATGGGAGACCATTGCCGCGATATGGCGTTTATGCACCCGTATTTTGCCCCTCTGGTATTGTTGCCTTTGGCAGAGACGTGGAAACTTCTAAACAGGTCTGGTCTTCTACCGAGGGGTATCCAGGAGATTTTAATTACAGAGACTTTTATAGGGATATAGGGTTTGACCTTGATCTCGACTATATAAGACCCTATATCCATCCAGATGGAATAAGAACGCATACTGGTCTGAAGTATTACAGGGTAACAGGGGAAACAGACAAAAAAGAACCATATGTCAGAAAGCTTGCAAAGAGAAAGGCTGAGAAGCATGCACACAATTTTATAAAAAACAGAGAGCTCCAGGTAGAATTTCTGTCAGAAACCTTCAGGGCTCACCATATTTCCCTCAAGCCTGTAATTACTGCGCTTTACGACGCTGAGCTTTTTGGACACTGGTGGTTTGAGGGGCCAGATTGGCTTGATCTTCTTTTGAGGGGAATACACCACGGGCGTATTAATTTCAGGACGATAACACCCTCAGAATATTTAAGCTCACTGCCTTTTCAACATGCCAGTCTTCAGGTCTGTCAGCCATCTATGTCGAGCTGGGGTAATAAAGGGTACAATGAGGTCTGGCTGAATAACTCCAACAATTATATCTACCGTCATCTCCATAAGACGACGGGACGCATGATAGATCTTGCCGAAAGATTCCCCGAAGCAAAAAATATTCTTCAGCGTGCACTGAATCAAGCTGTGAGGGAGATACTCCTGTCACAGCATAGTGACTGGGCATTTATCATAGGTTCCGGCACTGCGACAGAGTATGCAAAAAAGCGTTTTGCAGAGCATACAAGCAGGTTTAACAGCCTCTATCAATCAATTATCTCAGGGCATATCCCGGAAAGATGGCTTAGAGAGATTGAAGACAAAGACAGAATATTTCAAGATATTGATTACAGGGTCTACAGGACTGAGAAATTAAGAGAGTAATTTATCGAAAGGGTATGACTTCAGGTAAGTCAGGAATTCTTCTATAGCATGGGATGAGACTGAATTCTTGTAAGTAATAAGTGAAAAATTCCTCACCATCCTTTCCTCTTTGAAACTGAGCATGGTGAGGGTTCCATACTTGCATTCCTTCCTTGCAGCCCAGCGCGAGACTATTGATACCCCTAATCCATTCTCCACCGCTTCTTTTATAGCCTGTGTAGTTCCGAGGACCATAGATACCTTCATACTCTGAAGCGTAATTCCGTGGCGGACAAGGAACTTTTCTATTGTCTGCCTTGTGCCGGAACCAGCTTCTCTGAGGATAAAGGGTTCCTCAATAAGTTCAGCAATAGAGACCTCTTTTCTCTTGGCCCATTGATGGTGGGGAGGAACGATTAACAAAAGTTCATCAGAGAGCAGTTTTTCGACAACGATCTTCTGTCTTTTAAAGTCGCCCTCAACAAGACCGATGTTAATGTTGCCAGCATTAAGCAACTCAATTACCCTTTGCATGTTTGCGACAAAGAGATGCATCTTGATCTTGGGATGGGTCTTTCTAAAATCTGAGATGACACTTGGTAAAAGGTAGTTTCCTATGGTAGAGCCAGCACCGATGGTTATACTTCCTTTCACAAGGCCTGTCATTTCTCCAATAACCTTTTCTGCAGAGGCATAAAGGGCAAGGATTTCTTTTGCATATTTATAGAGGACATCACCTGCAGGGGTAAGGGTGACCCTGCTCGATGACCTGTCAAAGAGCTTTGTCTCATACATCTCCTCGAGGGCTTGAATCTGGAGGCTTACGGCAGGCTGGGTGAGATGAATAATCTCGGAGGTTTTTGAAAAACTTCTCGTTTCGGCTACCGTACAGAAGACTTTTAGTTTATGATCTTCCATCCCCACTTTCAATTCCTTTCAAACCCATTCTGCCTTCCTGTTAAATAAAAAATTTTTGAAAAAGCTATAATATTTTTTTATTTTTATATAATAAGTATTAAAGGATTTAAAGTCAAGAGTCGCTTCTATAAAAAAGTATACGGTGGCATTGGGGGCATTGTAATATCTCTTCATTCCTTTTTATTTCTACAAAAAGCTGGGGTGGTATGTTCATATTACATCCCTGGCAGACTTCTTCTTTTGCTTCTGCAACTGCTATACCTTTGCCCGATTCAATCAGGCTCATATAGAGGTTATAGAGTTCTTTGTCAATAACATCAACAATTTTTGCCCTCTCTTCCCTGAGGGCTAAGAGTTCTTTTTCAGCCTCAGACACCTCTCTCTCGAGTTTTTCTCTGAATGCTTCTACTTTATCTTTCTCAGATTTGAGTCTTCCTTCCTCTAATTTAATCTGCTTTGAAGAATTATCTATCTCTTCCATGATAATGAGAATCTCATCCTCTAAAGTGTAACGCTCCTTTTCTACAGATTCTATCTCCTTCAGATGGGCTTGATATTCTTTGTTTGTTTTTATCTCTGTAGAGCGAGCTTTTAGTTTTGTGATCTTCTCATTTATATCATCGAGTTTTCTCTCCTTGTCACGCTTCTTTTTTTCGAGGGACTCATGTATCTGTTTCAATTTATCAAGAGCTGCCTGGGCTTTCTTAAGGGGTACTTCTACCTCGGAAATCTTTGAGGGAATTTCCTTTATAACTAATTGTTTTTCGAGAATGAGGCTATCAAATTCCTGAAGGTTTATCAGAAGCTTTATATGGCGTTCCAAACCATCCACCTCAAAAACTTACTCTGCAAGTTTCTTGCGTTTACCCCGAAGGAATGCCCCATGGCCTGCCTTGGTGATGATAAACCCCGTTGATGATATCTACGGGGTAAATTAAGAAATCTTCTGCTTTTGTGCACGGGGTTCAATGCCCCGACCCGTTGCAATTTGCTACGGGTCCCGTGTACAATTCCAAGGGGGTTTACTGTTGAAAGTGAAATGTCTAAAAAATTCTTTTTTTTTCTGACCATTGTTCACTCTTAAACATAAAGCCCAAGCTTTTGCCTATGGCAAAGCAGCTGGTGGGCCCACCAGGGCTCGAACCTGGGACCAACCGGTTATGAGCCGGT
>CAZLFE010000068.1:0-7337 GCA_964558725.1 uncultured Nitrospiraceae bacterium
TAGAGGGCACCCATAAGAGGGAAACAGAGAAACAGAGTAAGAGGGAAACAAGAGGGACACTTCCCGTATTATTACCGGTAATGTGATTCCAAGAGAGACACACTGTTACGAATGAAAATCATCATTTCTTATAGTATGTCGAGCATGCAGGTTTGTAGGTGTACTGGTTAAACTGACCCATCCTTGGGCACCATGCAGCACATTTTTCCGTCGAAAATATTTGTTTCCACCCATACTAAACATCGCTGCAGCTTACTACAACTGCATCATTGTAGCGGAAAGTCACGCCCCTGATTTGACTCTGTTTTATTTGCTTCAAAGGGAACTAAACAGATATAGAAAGATGATACTTTCGCAGACCTCTGTGAGAAATAAGCAGATCGGTTGATTCAATCGAGCCACAGACTTCCGAAAGCGCTGAGCGTCTTAACAGATGATAAGGCGAATGTTTCCGGGAGAAAGTTATAACACTGTCATTCTGGCTTGTCGTTCGAATGAGCTCACACCGAAGTCCAGAATCTTTCTGTACCAAATCCCGAAAGCATTCGGGACCGGCAAGCGGGAATGACAAAATCACAACCGAGATAGGACATTAGATTTACATGAATCACTATTCAACCCAATCAGCAATAAAGATATCAGTAGCTCTGGGTTTTTGGGGATTTCTGTTTGAGGCAAAGACCAGTTTTTTCCTATCGGGAGAGAACATGGGGAAGCTGTCGAAGACATTGTTATATGTAATCCTTTCAAGGCCAGTACCATCCACGTTAATGAGATAGAGTTCGAAATTATGTCCGAATTTTTTCATTTCTTCATGCCAGTCGTCCATATTGCTTGCGAAAATGATACGTTTCCCATCGGGATGCCATGAGGGAGACCAGTTCGTAGCACCGTTACGCAAGATCCTCCTCTTGTTTTTTCCGTCCGTATCCATGACCCAGAGGTCAAGGGGAAAGGGAAGAATGTAATTGTTTACCATGCAATCATGCCATAGAGCTATTTCTTCATCTGTCTCCGGATACCAGGCCCTCCACACTATTTTGCTGCCATCAGGTGAAAACCATGGTCCGCCGTCATACCCCATCCTGTCTGTCAAACGCCGCACATTGGATCCGTCTGAATTCATGATATAGATGTCAAAATCTCCATCCCTTTGAGAGCCAAAGACAATCTGTTTTCCATCAGAAGAGACAATCGGCTCGGCATCATACCTGGGATTATCGGTTATCCTTTTCAACTCAGATCCATCTATATTGGCTACAAAAATATCATATGGGTAAAGTGGCCATACATGACCGATGCCTTGAAATGTACGTTGTATCCTCGGTTTTGGCGGACAATCTTCTTCAAAATGACTAGTCGAAGCAAAAACTATTTTCTGGTTACCCGGGAAGAAGAAAGAGCAGGTGTGGGCGCCGTGGTCAGGACTGACCATGTGCTTGTCAGAACCATCTGTGTGCATGATCCAGATCTTGTCACAGGCGTATATACCACGATTTGACTGGTAGATAAGTTTCAGGCCATCCCAGCTGAAATACGCCTCGCCATTATCCCCGTCAAAGGTAAGCTGGGTGACGTTTTTCATATGGCGATCCACAAAAGGTATATCATCGAGCTTAATCGCTTCTTTTGTGGTCGTGCATCCTGACAACAGGAGAATGATTAAAACAATAACAGCAGTTATCCCCATCACTATGAATGCATACTACTTTCTTTTTCAGTCATTCCGACTTGTTCGGAATCCTTCTTCTTATTTTCTTTCAACATCTTTCACTATGAAGAAAGATTCCCGACAAGCGGGAACGAGTTCAGGGTGACAGGGTCTTATAATTTACTTCACTATCTTCAAACTGATATCAGCAGCTATTGCTGAATGGGTAAGGGCACCAACAGAAATTAAATCAACACCTGTCTCAGCAACCTCTCTGACATTTTCTAGTTTAATGTTCCCTGATGCCTCGAGCATGACCCTGCCTTTTGCAATCTCCACGGCCTCTTTCATGTCATGAACTGGCATGTTGTCCAACATCACGATGTCGGCACCAGCCTCTATTGATTCCTGAAGCTCCTTGAGGTTCTTCACTTCCACCTCAATCTTAAAAAGGTGATGACCCTTCTTTGCTGCCCTCACAGCCTTCTTAATGCTCTCTAATGCCTTGATATGGTTATCCTTGATAAGGATGCCGTCAAAGAGACCAAATCTGTGGTTGTATCCTCCCCCTACCCTGACAGCATACTTTTCCATGATTCTCTGGCATGGGGTTGTCTTTCTCGTATCAACAATCTTTGCTTTCAGCCCTTCTATCCTCTTCACATACATGCTTGTGAGGGTTGCAATACCAGAGAGCCGTTGAAGGATATTGAGACTTACCCTTTCTCCTTTCAGAATGGTATGAATCCTTCCTGAAATCTCAGCAATCACATCTCCTTGCTTGACCTTTGATCCATCGTTATGGAAGGCATTAAGCACTATAGAAGAGTCAAGATTCCGAAAAACTTCTTGCACAAAAGGAAGCCCTGCCAGAACAAAACTCCCTTTCGCAATATAGCGAGCTCTCGATTTACTCTCTTCAGGTATCAAAAGGGATGTGGTGATATCTCCATGACCAATGTCTTCTTGAAGAGCACGATGAATAACATCAATCACGCTCTGGGGGATGTCCACTCTATCTCCTCTTTGCGAGTAAAGAAAAAAACCCACATATTCCCCCGAAAGCAGTGCCTAAGGCAAGGGCAGAACGCCAGTCAAGGAGGGTTGTTACATTTCCTTCTATCTTATTTGCAACAACAAGGAATGCTGAGGTACTCTCAGACTTTATTTCCTTTGCTGCCAATAATCCCACAGCGGATCTATTCACTGATGTCTGTTCTTTTGAGATGGACAGAGGAGATAAGGAGAAATTTATTGATACATTTTCGCCAGCCGTGACACCACTTATGCTCTGGTTGAGAGTGACATCATTTCCCTGGAGAACAACCGTTGCACCCTGTGTAACTTCCAACTTTTCACCATCAATACTGAGTGCCCCTACCTGCTGGAGTTCAATATGACCCCCTTCAACAGACCTGATCGTGCTCTGTTTTATATTGATAAATTCTCCCTCGACAAATTCGAGGGTACTTTTCTCAATTTCTTTTTCTTCTCTTTTCATCACTTCCCACCTCCAACTTCCTTTAGTTTTTTTATACTCTCTATAATTCTCTCCTTCCTCATGGTAAGCTCTTCACACTTTACCCTTTCCTTCTCGACAACCTCTTTCGGTGCTCTCAAGAGAAAGTCTTCATTATGAAGCTTCTTATTGAGGAAAGAGATAGACCCATCTATTTCTGCCTTTGCTTTCTTCAGTCTATCCAGTTCCACCTCAATATTCAAGACCCCTTTCAGGAGAACATAGATCTCCATAGAACTCTTAACGCATGTTGCTGAACCCTCTGGTTTTTCAACCTCCATGCCTATTTTTATCTCTCCAGCATGTGCAAGTTTCTTAAGATATGGCACATTCTCTCTCAATATCCCCTCTGCTTTTTGAGAATATGTCTTTATGTCTACACGAAGTTCAGAAGACGGGGGAACGTTTAACTCTCCCCTGATTGTCCTTATCCCCGCTACAGCATCGGTAATGTAAGACATGTCCTCTTCTGCCTGATAATCTCTTGGTAAAGAGTTCGGATATTCTGAAATCATGATGCTTTCACCAATTTTTTCTTTATCTCTTCTGATATGCGGAATCTTCTGCCATATCTCCTCTGTAACAAAGGGCATAAACGGATGGAGAAGCCTCAGAGATGCATCAAGGGTATAAAGAAGACACCCGATACCACTCATCTGGGATTCCTGATTTTTGATATCAGATTTGGCCATCTCTATATACCAGTCACAGAATTCATGCCATATAAACTGATATATATCAGATGCTGCATCATTAAACCGATACTCATCAAGGGCTCTATTTATATTATCAGTTGTGACAGCAAGTCTGCTCAGGATCCACCTAACTGATAAATTTGAAGCTGTGAGTCCCTGTGCTTTTGCCTGCCTTTGGGTCTCAACAGTCTGAAGGTTCATCATAATAAATCTCGCTGCATTCCAGAGCTTATTCACAAAATGTCTATACCCTTCAACCCTCTCTTCAGAAAACTTAACATCCCTGCCCTGTGCTGCAAAGGCAGCAAGGGTAAACCTGAAGGCATCTGTACCATACCTGCCCATCATAGTCAAAGGGTCAACAACATTGCCTTTTGATTTAGACATCTTCTGACCCTTAATATCTCTGACAAGGGCATGGATATATACATCCCTGAAAGGAACATCTTTCATAAATTTGAGACCCATCATGATCATCCTTGCAACCCAGAAAAAGATAATATCGAAACCAGTGACAAGAACAGTTGTGGGATAGAAAGTCTCAAGATCAACCGTCTTATCAGGCCAGCCAAGAGTAGAGAAAGGCCAGAGGGCAGATGAAAACCATGTATCTAAAACATCCTCGTCCTGAATAAGATTTTGCGAACCACAATAGGGACATCCCACCGGGTCTTCTCGAGATACAACAATGCCATTCTGCATTCTGCATTTTTCACTTTTTCTTTCCTGGCAGTACCATGCTGGTATCCTGTGGCCCCACCATATCTGACGGGATATGCACCAATCTTTGATGTTTTCCATCCATGCAAAATAGGTGTTTTCCCACGCCTTCGGCACGATTCTGATCTTCCCCTCCCTCACAACCTTCATCGCCTCTTGAGCAAGGGGTTTTACATTTACATACCATTGTAAGGTTAATAAAGGTTCTATAACAGTTTTACACCTGTAACAGTGACCGAGAGAATATTTGTACTTCTCTCCTTTTTCTAAGAGCTTCTGTTCCTTCAGATCATTAAGAACAACTCTTCTGCAGTCATATCTGTCCATGCCTGCATATCTGCTTCCTGCATCCTCTGTCATGTGGCCATCTTTCCCTATGACGGTTATAAACTTCAATGGCGGTGAGTGCCTTTTTGCTACAGCCTCGTCATTAAAATCATGCGCTGGGGTAATCTTAACAGCGCCAGTTCCAAAGGAAGGATCAACGGCATTATCAGCAATGATCGGGATTCTCCTTTTCGTAAGAGGCAGATCAACGGTTTTCCCGATAAGATCCCTGTAGCGATTATCATCCGGATGGACTGCCACTGCAGTATCGCCGAGCATCGTCTCAGGTCTTGTTGTCGCTACAGTTATATGACCGCTGCCATCCGAAAGGGGATATTTTATAAATGTAAGCTTACCTTCGAACTCTTCGTGTTCAACCTCAAGATCTGAGAGTGCAGTATGACAGCGAGGACACCAGTTGATAAGCCTGTTATCCCGGTATATCAGACCTTCTTCATAGAGCCTTACAAAGACCTCTCGTACAGCCTTCGAGAGACCCTCATCGAGGGTGAATCTCTCCCTCGACCAGTCGCAGGAAGCACCAAGACTCTTCAACTGGTAAATAATCTTGCCACCATATTCTGCCTTCCATTTCCAGATCCGCTCTATAAAGACTTCCCTGCCAAGCTTATACCTGTCAAGCCCTTCAGATGCAAGCTGCTTTTCTACAACATTCTGGGTTGCTATCCCTGCATGGTCAGTTCCTGGTAGCCAGAGAACCTTATAACCTGACATGCGCTTCCAGCGGGAGAGGATATCTTGCAGGACTGCATTAAGGGCATGGCCCATGTGGAGAGAACCTGTTATATTTGGAGGCGGGATAACTATAGAGTAGACGTTATCCCCTAAGGCAGGGTTGGGTTTAAAATAACCCTTGGAGACCCAATATTCATACCACCTTTCTTCTATACCTCTTGGATTGTAGCTCTTCTCTAAAATTCTGACCTTATCCTCTCAATCTCCTTTGAAATTATTGCCTCTGCAAGGTCAGGTACGGTCTTCCATACTGCTTTTTCAACTTCTTTTTTCAGAGATTCAAGGGAAACTTTTAGTTCCTCCCTCAGAGTCCTTTCAACAAGGTCTGGCAAGATTTCACCAATAGTCTTTTCTGTTGCTTTCACGATAGAATCAAGGGAAATACTTAAAGTATCTTTGAAAATCCTCTCTGTAAGTTCTGGTAAAATCTTGTTTATTACCTGTTCTGCTTCCTTCACAAGGGATTCAAGAGGAACTTGCAAAGTATCCTTAAGAACCTTTTCTGTAAGGTTAGGTACCGTCTCACTGATAATCTTCTCGATGGGATCCTTTATCAGAGGAATCAGTGAGGATTTGATAGTTTCTTTCATATCAATAGAAGATAGTAATGAAGATATTTGAGTGTTAGCAGTATTTTCAAATATTCCTTTCAGTTCATCATGGAGCATTCTTTCTACAACGTCAGGTATCGTCTCATTCAGTATCTTATCGATTGAATCTTTCATCGGTGGCATTAAAGAAGAAGACATAACTTCTTTAACATCAATAGAGGATAATAATGATGACATCCTATTATTAAGAGTCTTCTCGAAAATCTCTTTCAGTTCATCCTTTGATGGAAGCTCTGCTTCTAAAATCCCAGCCTCCTCAACTGGCACTGCCTCTTCAGCAAAAGATGGAACAGCCCTCTTAGGTTCCCCCTCAAGGGATATTCCCATTTCTCTTGCAACTTTAAATATATCTTCTTTTTCAACCTCTGCTTCCTCTTCCAAAGGACTGATTTCAATCTTCTCAGGTTCAGGCATCTCTTCCATTGCCCAGAGGTCTTCTTCGACTATCACTTCTTCTTTAACAGGACCTCCAGGTATACCAAAAGCTTCTTCTTTCCGTTCAACAGAGGATATAATGGTTTCATTAACCTTGCTTATTAACTCCTGTGATTCAAAGGGTTTAATAATAAAACCATCTGCCCTGACCTTCTTCGCAGCTTCTTCATCAAACGGTTCAAATGCTCCTGCAAGAAGTATTACAGGTATGCTGGATGTAGAGGGGTCTTGTTTTATCTTTTGACAGAGAAGGTAGCCGTTCATCTTAGGCATCTCCACGTCAGCAAGGACAATATCAGGCTTGAAAGTAGGGAGAACAGCCAATGCTTCTTCTCCGTTGTTCGTTGCTTTGATCTCAAATCCTTCCCCTGTGAGGATTAATTCTACAACTTTATGTATGGTAATGCTGTCATCGGCAAGAAGTAACTTTCGCAAAACGTTTCACCTCAATAAAGATTAAGATCTTTCGAAGATTTTATTGCTAAGTGTCGAAAAAGTCAAGAGTTATCATCACATTTTCAGTCCGTCAATTGTCGTAATTCAACACTACAATTTCTTCCTTCGATAATCCTTCAGGGCATAAAGAATACAAAAGAAAAAGGCTCCACCAATATTTGACAATT
>CAZLFE010000068.1:7347-12758 GCA_964558725.1 uncultured Nitrospiraceae bacterium
TCTGCGAGAGAGAATTCTCTCCAGGGCAACATAGATTGCAAAAGTTCTATCGCAAAACCGAATAATGAAGCCAGTCCTATAGATAAAATTATCGATACAGTTAAGGATACCTTCGACCGTAGAACTCTCAAAAATAGGATTGCTGTTATACCATATATTATAAAATGGATTATTTTATCAGTTTGATGGCCTGTTTGAAGACCCTTGGTTGGTATGATAGAGAGTAATAAGACAAGGAAAAGCCAGAGAGTTAAAACCAATCACTCAACCTTAAGGCTCTTATCGTAGAGCTCTTTCTTGCTCAATCCGTACGCTTCTGCAATTTTCTTAACAGCTTCTTTTCTCCCAAGGCCTTTTTTCATTAGAGCATTTACCTCTGAGAGGGCATCATCGGTCGTAAGTCTCTTCTCCTCTGCTCTTCCCTCTACAACGATTACATACTCACCTGCTATTGTAGATTCTTCAAGCATGTCTAATACTTCAGAAAGATTCCCCCTTAAAACCTCTTCATGAATTTTACTGATCTCTTTTACAACTGCTGCCCTTCTTTCTCCAAATATCTCCTTCATGTCTGAAAGTGTCTCAAGAATCCTGTGTGGTGCTTCATAAAAAACAAGGGTCCTCGGTTCAAGACTCATTTCTTTGAGAACTTTCTGACGCTGAGTCTTTTTGGCTGGGAGAAACCCTATAAAGGTGAATTCTTCTGTTGAAAGTCCTGATATAGATAACGCAGCAATCAGTGCTGATGCGCCGGGAACTGAGACAACACTAATGCCCTCGTCTAATACCTTTTTTATAAGTACTGCCCCCGGATCAGATATTCCAGGGGTGCCAGCATCTGAGATTAGAGCAACTGACTGTCCAGAATTCAGTCTTTCAAGAATCTCCATTGATTTAACCTTCTCCTTCTCCCGCCAGTAGCTGATCAATGGTTTCGAAATTCCATAATGTGTCAGCAGTTTGCGTGAGTGTCGAGTGTCTTCTGCAGCAATGACATCTACTTCCTTGAGAACCTTTAAAGCCCTCAGGGTAATGTCTTCCAGATTACCAATAGGTGTTGAGACTATATAAAGAGTTCCCTTCACTCTATCTTCAAGAGTTTTCTGAGTCGCCTGTCTGCTCTGACAATCTCATCTGCATCATCGCCTGTGATTTCCCATGTGTATTTATCCTCTGCTGAACGCCTAAGCTTGATTTTAACAGGTTTCTTGGGCTTTATCTGCTGGATTTCAGGTTGTTTTTTTACCTGGAAGTTCTTGGTATCCTCAGAAAAAACGGAACTAAAGATAAAAGCAAGAGAAATAGAAAAGACTATTAATAAGAGAAAACATTTCTTTAGAAGCAATCTTAATAGCCTCTGTATTTATTGGTTAACGGAAAGCGTCTGTCTCTTCCAAAGGCCTTCTGAGTTATCTTTATCCCGGGAGGCGCCTGCCTTCTTTTATATTCACTTGTATCGACCATTCTTATAACCTTCTGCGCTGATTCAACATCGCAGCCAAGAGATAATATTTCCTCAAAACCTTTATCTGCCTCAATGTATGCCCTCAATACCGGATCCAATAGAGAATAAGGCGGAAGGGTGTCCATATCCTTCTGGTTGGGCTTCAGCTCTGCTGAAGGCTCCTTCCATATGACCCTTTCAGGTATTACAGCCCTTCCCTCTTTCTTATTCTTGCACCTGCAGAGTTCATATACCATTGTCTTTGGCACATCTTTTATGACTGCAAAACCACCTGCCATATCACCATAAAGGGTTGCGTATCCCACACTCATCTCTGATTTATTCCCTGTGGTAAGGACAAGCCATCCGAATTTATTCGAGAATGCCATAAGGATATTGCCCCTTATCCTCGCCTGGATGTTTTCCTCTGTTACATCTTCTGGCAAACCGCTGAACTCCTTTTTCAGGGCATCGAGATAACTCTGAAATACACTATCAATGGGAACCTCTATGATCTTAATTCCCAGATTACCTGCGAGAGAATAAGCATCTTCCCTGCTTTCTTTCGATGTATAGGGAGAAGGCATAAAAAGACCTGTTACGTTTTCCTTACCGATTGCATCTACCGCAATAGTTGACACAAGGGAAGAATCAATACCACCACTCTGACCGACAACAACACCTTTAAACCCATTCTTCCCGACGTAATCGGATGTCCCGAGTACAAGCGCTTCATAGACCTCTTCTAAGGGTTCTAAAACCTTATACTCCGTCGAAGGAAGACGTGGCAACAATCGTTCTTCGTGTAATTTCTTTTCAATGGGAATGGTAATCTCTTCAACAGCTCCCTTCTCGAGCTTCATCACTTCCTGTCTCCTGCGAGGAGACTGAAGCCTTCTCATCATCACGGCATCAAGGTTCAAGTCAGTAATGATCAGGTCTTCCTTGAACTGTTTCCCCCTCGCGATGACATAACCATTCTCATCAAGGATAAGGCTGTCACCATCAAATACAAGTTCGTCCTGTCCTCCGACAGTATTCAGATAAATAACGATAGCTATACTATCTGATGCCCTTACAGAAAGCATATTTTCCCTGAACTTGCCCTTACCGATACGATAGGGAGATGCATTGATATTGATAATCACCTCAGCTCCCGCAAGGGCCTGCATCCTTGTTGGCCCTTCTGGATACCATATATCCTCACAGATATTGACACCTAAGGTGGCACCGCCAATCTTATAGATGGGACATCTCGTGCCTGCCTGGAAATAACGAACTTCATCAAAAACGCCATAATTCGGGAGATACATCTTATGATAGGTATCGATAAGCTTTTTGTTATAAATGACTGCCGCAGCATTGTAGATATCATCGCTTCTATCAACAAAGCCAACTATTGTGATGATATCTTTTACTTTTTTCTGAACCTTTTTCAGGGCTTCGAGGTTATCTTCTATAAACTGGGGTTTCAAGAGGAGGTCTTCAGGTGGATAACCTGTTATTGAAAGCTCAGGGAATACAACAATCTGGGCACCGGCTTTCCCTGACTCTTCAATGTAACCAATTATCTTTGAGACATTTCCCTCAAAATCTCCCACAGTTGGATTAATCTGTGCAAGGGCAATTCTCAAAGTCCTCATTCTTTACTCCTACCCACCTCTGCAGAGAATCCCTATAGGGATATGAGGTTTGTGCTTATTATAGCATTAGAGCAAAATTTCAACAAAGAATCTGTACCTTCAATATGAAAGCATCTCTATCTTTTATTTTTCTATTTATGTAAAATATAATAAATTATTGCTTTGTCCCACCAGAGACATTGTCGATAAAAATCTTAATTGATACTCTAAGTAACTAGATTTGTCTTTTATTCTTATAGCGCTGCGTTAGCGCACAGGATTTTTGAAGGCAGAAAAGAGGATGGTTCGTTTATGAGACGTGATGATTTAAGGAATATTGCTATTATAGCCCATGTTGACCATGGCAAAACTACACTTGTTGACGGGATGATGAAACAGTCCGGGATCTTCCGCTCCAATGAAAAGGTGCAGGAGCGTATTATGGATAATACTGACCTTGAGAGGGAACGCGGGATAACAATCATGGCAAAGAATACAGCAGTTAACTATAAGGGGGTAAAGATTAACATCGTGGACACCCCTGGCCATGCAGACTTTGGTGGTGAGGTTGAAAGGACGTTAAAGATGGTTGACGGAGTATTATTACTTGTTGATGCTTCAGAAGGTCCTTTGCCGCAGACGAGATTTGTTCTGAAAAAGGCCCTTGAACTCAAACTCCCTCCAATCCTGGTTATTAACAAGATAGACAGGTCCGATGCAAGGATTCAGGCTGTCCTGAACGAGCTTTATGACCTCTTTATCGATCTCGATGCCACAGAAGAGCAGCTTGAATTTCCTGTTATTTATACAAATGCCAAACAGGGTGTTGCGAAACTTCATATAGAGGAAGACTCAGATAACCTTATCCCGCTCTTCGAGATGATAATGAAAACAATACCACCTCCTGCAGGTGAGAGTGACGGCATATTACAAATCCTTGTCACAAATATCGACTATGATGATTATATCGGAAGGCTCGCGATAGGACGTGTCTTCTCAGGAACAGTGAAGGTAGGTGATTATGTCTCTATGATAAAGGGAGACGGTGAAGAGTCAAAGACAAAAGTTTCATCTCTATTCACCTTCCGGGGTCTTGAGAGGATTGAGACAAAAAAGGTGTCTGCTGGAGAGATTATCGCCCTTGCTGGCATTGAGGGGATAAACATAGGAGATACCATCACAGATACAGAAAACCCGAGGGCACTGCCAAGAATAAAAGTGGATAAACCTACAATTTCAATGGTATTTTCTGTCAACACATCTCCTTTTTCAGGAAGGGAAGGCACCTATGTAACATCCAGAAAATTGAGAGAAAGACTCGAAAAGGAGCTTCTTTATAACGTATCCATAAATATAGATTTTGATGATATGGATTCTTTTAAGGTCATGGGGCGTGGAGAGTTACAGCTTGCTATCCTTATAGAGATGATGAGAAGGGAGGGATACGAGCTTTCTGTTGCCATGCCCGAGACTATAACAAAGACAATAAATGGTGTTTTGCATGAACCTATGGAATTACTGGTAATAGACGTGCCTGAGGATTATGTTGGCGTTGTTACCCAGCAGGTAGGGATGAGAAGAGGCATGATGCAGAAGATGCAGAACAATGGTTACGGCAGGGTGAGGCTAGAATTCAGGATACCATCGAGAGGGCTTATTGGGTTCAGGTCGCAATTCCTTACCGATACAAGAGGGACGGGTTTACTTAACCATCTCTATGATGGTTATGAGCCCTGGCAAGGACCGCTCTCAAAGAGGCAGACAGGAGCACTTATTGCTGACAGGCAGGGGATTTCCACTACCTATGCACTTTTCCACCTGCAGCCAAGGGGGGTACTCTTCATCAGGGAGAATACACCTGTATTTGAGGGTATGATTATAGGTGAGAATTCAAGAGAAAATGACCTTGATGTTAATGTCACAAAGGAGAAGAAACTTACAAACATGCGTGCTTCCAATGCAGATGATGCGCTACAGTTGATACCCCCAAGGATTATGGGCTTGGAGCAGGCAATAGAATTTATTAAGGAAGATGAACTTATTGAGGTCACACCTAAATCTATCAGGTTGAGAAAGAAGATATTGCAAGCCAACAAAAGGCATCTCGATAGAAAAACCATAAAAGAGGCTGTTGCATAAGTTGTAAAAGATAGGATTCGATGCCCCATCATATGATCTCATCTGAATTATTGATTTCTTCATCAAGTTCGCACCGCAGACACTCTTCACCGGATGCGAAGTACACCTCAAATAAACAATTTTAAGGAAAATCAAAATTAAAGATTATCAGTAGAAGAACTAAACCGCTGCGCGGTGGTAACGAGCCGTCAGCCTTCTATTGAAAG
>CAZLFE010000069.1:0-10555 GCA_964558725.1 uncultured Nitrospiraceae bacterium
TATCTTATTTATCTCCATTTATAATGTTGTATTTTATGGAAAGATTTAAAATTCACACTTTCAGGAAGGACAAAACAGGGAACGGTAACTTTGCCTTACATTGACTGCTATGCGTTGTCAATGAAATTACAACAAGAATTTTGGACAAAGGGTTAAAGTTTCTAAACAAGAGTAGGAGTTTTGGAAAAATATTATTTAGATGTCATAAAATCGTCATAAAACTATGTAGAAAACGATATATTTATATGAAAGCATAGATAAATTATTTTGCTGCACAATTCTTTGGAAAGAAAGAAAAAATAAGCATTTTCAAGCTATTACGGAATCTCTTAATTTGAATTAGGAAACCTGTGCTCTATCCTACTGAGCTAAGGGGGCATTAAACAGTAGACTAGTAAACAGTATACAGCAATCAGTAAAAACCAGCAATTTATATTCTGGCAAAACTTTTCAGATTTTTAGCTTGATAGATATCTTTTAACTCAAGCCTTTTTTCTATATCCCTTAAAATCTCCTGTCTGCTTTTGTCCCACCGGGGTGCTATCAGGATACCATCGGGTGCAGTAGCAAAGAGTCTCTGGAGAACTATCCCTGGAGAGAGCCTTACTATGAATTCAGTTACAAAATCGAGATACTCCTCATAATCGAAAACATGAAAGGGGTTTTCTCTATATATCATTTCGAGAGGTGTGTCTTTTACCACCTGAAGCTGATGAATCTTTAGAAAATCAATAGGAAGATGTGAGACCTCATCAGCCATCAAAAGCATCTCATCTTTAGACTCTGTAGGGAAGCCGACTATGACGTGGACGCCAATAAATATACCTCTATCCTTTGTCATATCAAGGGCTTTCAGAAAGGTATTATAGTCATGGCCCCTGTTAATGAACTCAAGGGTTCTGTCATAGATTGACTGCATGCCATACTCAATGAGAATGAAATACCTCTTTGCAAGCTCCTCCAGCAGCAGAATCTTTTCCTCATCCACAGTATCAGGACGCGTACCGATCGCGAGCCCTATGACCGAAGGTTCTGAAAGTGCTTCTTTGTAAAGGCGCTCTAACTCATCAACAGGAGCATAGGTATTTGTATAGGGCTGAAAATAGACAAGGAACTTCTCGGACTTATATCTCTTTCTGATATGAGTGATTCCGTTTCTTATCTGTTCATTGAGGGACAGGGTTGGTTTACATGAGCTCGGCCTGAAACTGTCATTGTTACAGTAAATGCAGCCTGACGTGCCGATTGTTCCGTCCCTGTTCGGACAGGTGAATCCCGCATCCACATTCACCTTATACACAGTGGTATTAAATTTCTTTTTAATATAAGAACCAAAGGAATTGTATCGTTGTGGCATATTCAATTATTTATTTTTGTCAGTGGTTCTGTCAATCAACCATCATTTGGACAGAAAAGACCGCCTCAAAATTTTTATAATAGACAAGATATTTATTATAATCACTTTCCTCTCTGTCATTATCTGGCTTGACCGGATAATCCAGATATTCAGAGGAAATGGTTCTCTATCCACATACCTATAGGCAAACGGAGTCATAGAGCAAGTAAATTTCTGGATTCCCCGATCTCGCCCGCCTAAAGCGGACAAGTCGGGGAATGACATGGTTTGTTATTGGAATTATCCGCTTAATTACACGAGGACCCTTAAAAAATTATTTCAGCCTTTTTCCAATCTCCTCCCAATCCTTTACTTCCACCGAACCCTCTACACCAACAAAGCTGAAGGCAAGCGGGTTAAAATCCCTTGCTGATTCGATCACATAGGGACCTCCGATTACAGCCTTGATTTTAAAACCTTGTTCAATAATCTCATTAAAAATCACACCCTGGTCCCAGGAGATTACAGGTAGAATTATGAATTTATTCTTCTTCAACCATTTCTTTATAGCTTTTGATGAAAGGGCTCCTGTCTGTAGAAAGACCATCGGATATCTTTTGTTGAGCTTTTGTATTACCTTCTGGCTTCCCTTCCTTGGATCTTGTGAAAATCTCTCTAAGAGACTGCCTTCTACATCGATAAAGACGATCTTCGCTCCTTTCTTAAGGGAGAAAAGTAACCCCTTTCCTTCTTCTTTGCCTGATCGTGTTTTTACTGTGTATATCCCGGTTCTTAGTGGAATAAACTCCTTAAAGGCAAACCCATCTCCACCTGAAAGACTCTTTCCAAGAGATTTCCCATTGACAAAGAACTCTACTACCTCACCACCTTTGCGGAAGAGTTTTCCCTTTACTTCGGCCTTGAGCATAACCTTCTTGCCTGTAGGAACAACCATGTCATGGACGATGATATCTGATAGTGCTTTGGCTGAAAACGTGAAGAATAAAACGATAGAACAGATGGATGTAACTAAAACTCTCATCAACATGTTTCTCCAATACTAAATATTTTCTTTTACTATACATTATATCTTCACTTTAACTTCAAGGGAATATAGTAAAAACAGGAGTTGACAGCCTTCGAGTGTTTTCAATAGACTTACGTTGAAGGGAGGGGTTATGGAAAAAATAGACCTTAAAAAATATGCTATTCCAGTAGAAAGGCTTCGATGGATATGCCCTGAGGAACTTTTTAAATTCGATTGTACTTCAGATATAGAGCCTCTTAAGGAATTTATTGGACAGGATAGGGCGCTCAATTCCATCAATTTTGGACTTGCTGTAGAAAGATCAGGATATAACCTCTTTCTGACAGGACTTACCGGAACCGGTAAGGCGACAACCATCAAGGGCTGCCTGGAAAGATTCATCGCAGAGAAAAAGGCAAAGGGAGCTAAGTATCAGCTGTATGATTGGTGTTATGTGTATAACTTTTCTGATCCTGATCGTCCAAGAATCTTGAAATTGCTACAGGGTCTTGGAAAGTCTTTCAGGGATCATATGGATGGTCTGCTTAAAACCCTGAAAGATGAGATACCAAAGGCTTTTAGCAGTGAGGAATACTCCAAACGAAAACAGGAGATCATGGAAGAACACCAGAGAAAATATCAGGAAATTATGGATGCCCTTGAATATGAAGCCAAAGAAAAAAGTCTTATGATACAACTTTCCTCCATGGGTGCTGCTGCCGTACCTGTGGTCAATGGAAAACCCATGTCAAGAGAAGAATTCCTATCGCTTCCGGAAAAAGAAAGGGAGAAGATTGAATCTAAGCGCCTGGAAATGATGAGGAAGGTCGATGAGACGTACACCCGTCTCCGGGAGATGGAAAATGAGGTAGCAGAAAAAATGAAGGAGATCGATCTCAGGATTGGAGAATTTGCCGTCTCCCGCCCCTTTGAGGAGATCCTCAGGGTTTACCGTGAATATCCGGATGTAATTAATTTTCTTAAAGAGGCAAGGGAATATACCCTCACGAAACTGGATATATTTACCCAGCCTCCTATGCCTCCACAGCTTCCTAACTTTCCTCCCGCAGCAAGCATAGACTCCTTTATTGCATATAAGGTAAATGTTTTTGTAGATAACAGTTCGTTTGATGGTCCTCCCGTTATCATCGAACCGAATCCTAACTGGTTCAATATGTTCGGTAAGGTTGAAAGAAGGGCATTCATGGGCACCTATGTGAGCGACCATGCAATGATAAAACCAGGGGCTATCCAATTAGCCAACGGGGGCTATTTGATTCTTAACATCCGCGATGTCATACTCAGTCCAGGAGTCTGGGAAAGCCTCAAACGAGTTATCAGAACGAAAGAAGTTCGGGTGGAAGACCCCATGGAACAACTCAGCTTTCTCACGCCCCAGGGTATGAGGCCCCAACCTATGCCGGTTGAGATCAAAATAGTGGTAATGGGTGACGACAACCTCTATCAGCTCCTCTCTGCCTATGATGAAGATTTCTGGGAGATGTTTAAGGTAAAGGCTGATTTTGATTTCCAGGTCGAACTCACAGAAGAAAACATAATGGCTTATGCCTGTTTCATCCGTGCCTGCTGCGATGAAGAAAAACTTCTGCCATTCGACCGTTCAGGGGTTGCAAAGGTCATAGAATTTGCAGCCAGGGCAGTGAGTGATCAGGAAAAACTCTCTACCAGATTTGGCCAGTTAAAAGATTTACTCATCGAAGCTGATTACTGGGCAAAAGAATCCCAGAGCCAGATGATAAATGGAGAACATGTAGAAAAAGCCGTGAGAGAAAAAATCCATCGGCTCGACCTGGTGGCAGAGCGTATCCGTCAGCTTATTGTCGAAGGTACTCTCATGGTTGATGTAAAAGGAGCGTTTATCGGACAGGTCAATGGTCTCTCTGTGTATGACCTCGGTACCTTCAGCTTTGGACGCCCTTCCCGCATTACAGCAAAAACCTTCCTGGGAAGACGGGGTGTGATCAACATAGAGAGAGAATCACAGCTGAGTGGTCGCATCCATGACAAGGGCGTCCTCATCTTATCCGGCTACCTTGGGTGGAAATATGCCCAGGATAAACCATTGTCTCTTTCAGCAAGTCTCTGTTTTGAGCAGTCCTATACCGGCATAGAAGGAGATAGTGCATCCTCTACAGAGCTTTATGCAATCCTGTCCAGCCTTTCTGATCTGCCCATCAGACAGGATATAGCCGTAACAGGATCAGTAAACCAGAAAGGTGAGGTTCAGCCTATAGGAGGAGTTAACCAGAAGATTGAGGGATTCTTCGATGTATGTAAGGCAAAGGGATTAACAGATGACCAGGGAGTCATGATCCCCCACCAGAATATCAGGAATCTGGTGCTGAGAGAGGATATTGTAAAGGCCGTGCAGGATGGACAATTTCACATTTATGCTGTAAGAGCCATTGATGAAGGAATTGAGATCTTAACAGGTGTACCGGCAGGAGAGAAAAAGGCGGATGGTACTTATCCGGAAGATACAGTTAATTACCGGGTAGACAAGCGCTTCAGGGAATTGGCTGAAGGGGCAAAGGAATACTATGGTTCTGTGCCAGAGGCCTCATAGCTAAGGATTTACCTCGAGTCCGTAAAAAATAGGGAATTCCTCAAGACGAAAGGGATAATAAGCGGAACAGATTAAGACTTGAGCAGAAGCTTCCTTATATCCCCTACTCTGAGGGTAATCTTGTTAGAATCAAGGTATTCCAGAATTGGAAGGGCATACTTTCTTGTTGTAGCGAGGATGTCTCTGAATTCAGCTACTGTCATTTCAGACTTTTTGCTGAAAAAATTCTTGAGGGTCTCGATCATCTTATGGTAAATAGAAGACGTCAAATACATAGATTCACTGATCCTCACAAGACTTCCCTCTTTCACCATGAGTTTCAAGATATCTGAAAGATGTTTCTGATCCAGCTTGAGGGATTGTGATAATTCTTCCTTGCTCGGAGGTTGAAATCCGCCTTTCTGCAGGAGATCAAGGATCCTCGCCTTCAGTGTCTCCTCTGCCTGGGACAGAACAGTACTGAAAGTCCTGAGACGGATTATCTCCTTCTCCATAACAACATCTTTTAGAGATGTAATTAGTCCACCGAAGAGTCTTGGTTCTAAATTTAGTGAGACTCTGAGTTCCTCTTTTGGCATCCCGGGTTTCAAGGGGTTTTTCGCATGGAAATTCTTCAAGGTCTGAAGAACCTTTTCTCTGAAAGAATCAAAAAAGGTCTTATGGATAAGGACATCCTCTACAGTGAATAGAAGCCCATTTTTTCTGAGTATCTCTATCGATTCCCTTATCGCAGGTATTTCAGCCTTTATCCACCCATCAAGAGCCATTGTAGAAATACCATGAAGCCCTGATTGTAAAACCTTTAAAGAAATCCTGTCACTGAGGCTGCCTTTCTCGAATGTCGATAGGGTTTCAGCAATGTCTTTCTGTCTCCTTTTAGGTGGAGACGGGTCGAATATCTCTCCTCCACCAATCGTCTCAACAGGAGAAAACCTCCTTATGATGTATCTATCTCCAGACATGGATACAACTGGGTTCTGAAGCCTGAACTGGCCGTAGCAACTTTCCTCTGGTTTGAGTTCATCCCTGCCAAAGAGGATGACCCTCGCAATGCTCTCTGAAGTGGCAAGATGGAAATGGACCAGGCTTTTACTCTTAAGAGGTGGCACATCCCGGAGGAGCTCTATCTTTGCATCAATCGTCTTTGTAGGGATAAATCGTCCGGGCAACACAACAGAATCTCCTCTTTTCAATTCTTCTTTCTCTACCCCCTGGAGATTTATCGCAACCCTCTGCCCGGCATACGCAGTCTGTATTGGTTTGCCGTGGCTGTGGAGACCCCGAACCCTGCTCGTGATATTGCTCGGAAGTATTTCCACAGCATCATCTACAGAAATGCTCCCTGATAAAGCAGTCCCTGTAATAACCGTTCCAAATCCCTTGAGTGTAAAAACCCTGTCTATGGGAAGCCTGAAGAGACCTTTTGTTAGCTTTGGTTCAACCTTTAATGCTACGTTCCTTATCTCTTCTTTCAGGAGATCTATATTAAACATCGTTTTTGATGAGACTGGTACTATTGGTGTCCCTTCGAGGAACGTACCTTTTGCAAAATTCTTCACTTCATCCTTCATAAGCTCAAGCCAATCATTCTCTACGAGATCTGCTTTTGTAATTACAATGAGACCTGATTTGATCTTCAGCAGATTACATATGGAGAGATGCTCGCGGCTCTGTGGCATAACACCTTCATCTGCCGCAATCACGAGAAGCACAAGGTCTATCCCTCCTGCGCCAGCAAGCATGTTCCTAACGAGCCTTTCATGTCCCGGAACATCGACAATCCCGATAGTAAGGCCATCAGGGTAACTGAGGTCTGCAAAACCGAGATCAATCGTGATGCCCCTCTCTTTTTCTTCTTTGAGCCTGTCAGGGTCTATCCCTGTCAGCGCCTTTACGAGGGCACTCTTGCCATGATCGATATGGCCTGCAGTCCCGAGAATTACGTAACGCATAGAATATCATTCCTCGATTCTTTGATAATTCCTCTCATTTCTGCCATCTTGAAGAGCTCTCGAACGGCTAATAACCCTTCTTCACAGATATCTAAAGAAAAATCATTCACATAGAGATTGATATGCTGCTCTATCACCTTCTCCTCGAGTTCCTGAGAATGCTGTTTAATATACACCTTTGGTTCTTCTTCGTGGTTTAAAGAATATTCAATGCTCTTTCTTATAAAGGAATCAACCTTTTTTATCAAGTCTTCTCCCAGATTCCTTTTCGCAAGAATACCGCCGAGAGGGAGAGGGAGACCTGTCTTATCTTCCCACCATTCACCGAGATCTACAATCTTCTTCAAATCATAAAGAGGATAGGTAAACCTGCCTTCATGAATGATCAGTCCTGTGTCTACATCTCCCTTAGCCACTGAATCCATGATCTTATGAAAAGGCATTTCAACAGGAGATGAGAGCCGAATCCCTGATTCAAAGGCAAAGAGCTGAAAAAGGAGGTTTGCCGTTGTGAGTCTGCCAGGGATTGCCATGCTTTTGCCTTTTAAGTCCTTCAGGGCATAATCATCCTTAGACACGAGCAAGGGTCCGCAGCTTCTGCCCAAAGCGCTGCCAGAGCGAAGGAGACAGTAATCTTCACGGAGATAAACGAAGGCATGATATGAAATCTTTGTAATATCAAGTTCAGCGCGCAAAGCCATCTTATTAAGGGTCTCGACATCAAGCAGGACCTCTTTAAATACTAACCCTCCTGTATCGATCTTTCCATGAACAAGAGCATAGAATATGAACGTGTCATTGGGGCATGGGGAATAACCGAGGGAAAGGGTTCTCATGAACATCCATCGCAGAGAAGTCTGCCCGACTTGAGGATGGTATTTTTGGTGCCGTCCTTATGAATTAACTTCACTGTTGGTTTTAAAAAGATGAAATCCTGATGAAAGGGTGTTTTAGTCTTTCCGCCAAAGGAACTGTTGTCGCCGAGGGCTACATGGATGGTTCCAAGTATTTTTTCTGATTCAAGGATATTGTCTAACCTTGTAGCATGGTCATTTGTGCCTATGCCGAACTCGGCAATATTTCCATTTTCCTTTCTCTCGTAAATTTTTGCACTGAGATATTCAGCGTACTCATCTTCCCCTTCGATATTCACAACATAACCGTCCTTAACAGCAAGGATGATGGGAGACTTAAGACGCCTTGTTGGAGCCCACTCGAGGATTAGACGGCCTTTGGCTGTTCCTTCTAAGGGTGCGAGGTAGACCTCACCAGCTGGAAGGTTACCAAAAGAACCTGGCCTTTTCAGAATCCCGGTATCAGATCCTGCTTTCCTTCCCCTTTTTGAGAAAGAGATAAATGAGCCGTTTACTGTCTTCATTTCTATAAACTCAGCCTTGTTTACTTCCTTTGCAATCTTTCCTGTCCTTTTTGCAAGGGCTCTCCAGTCGACATTCATCGCGCCCCCGAGCATTGAGGGATCAAAGAGAGGCATACTCGCATACCGGCAGCTACAGATCCTCGTCAGAAAATCCCTGAACCTCGTATGGCTTGTAGAATAATTTGAAAGGGCGATCACACAGTTTACGGCATTTTTTTTATTTCTCCTGATGATTTCTTCAGCCCTTTTTATATCGCTATCCTCTGCATTTTTCATAAGAATGGGAAGAAGGAGTCTCTCTTTCTTTAAGGTTTCAACTGTCTTTTTTCCGAAGGCATACTCCCATAGTTCTTCTGGTGGTTCTTCACCATGACTGCCTGTAGCAGGATATTCATGGAATATGATAGTCTTACAGAAATTTGTGCCTATCTCAGTAGCAAAAAGAGAGAGAGAGAGTAGCTTCAATCTTCGCTCTTTATCTGATTCATCTATCTCTTCTTTTTCAGAAGGTCTGTCAGTAAAGAGAAGAACCCTTTCGTATTTTTTAACACCGAGATTAATTCTGAATATGTCTCTCAGTGTCGAGGTTATCAATGGTTTCTACCTGAATAATAATTCCATCTGTTCAAGATGTTCACCGGGGAAACTGATAGGGTAGTGATTGTCAAAACAGGCAGTGCAGTAGTTGTGAGGATCAGGGACAATCTTTTTGAGCCCTTCGAGACTTAAATAAGCAAGGGAATCAGCAGTGACGTATTTCCTGATCTCCTCGACGAGGTGACTGGAGGCAATGAGTTCATGCCTTGTTGGAGTGTCTATACCGTAAAAGCAGGGGCCGATGGTAGGGGGAGAGCTTATCTTCAGGTGTACCTCCTTTGCACCTCCTCCTTCCCTCAGCATCTTCACGATCTTTTTGCTTGTTGTTCCTCTCACGATTGAGTCATCTATGACAACCAGCCTCTTCCCCTCAAGGAGCTTCCTCACAGGGTTAAGCTTAATCTTCACACCGAAGTGCCGTATGCTGTGCTTTGGCTCTATGAATGTCCTGCCAATATAGTGGTTTCGTATGAGGCCAAAATCAAAGGGTATGTTGCTTTCTTCAGAGAAACCGAGTGCTGCAGGCACACCAGAGTCAGGCACAGGGATAACAAGGTCTGCCTCAGTATAAGACTCCCGTGCTAGCTGTCTTCCGAATTCCTTCCTCATCTCATTTACATTCACCCCGCCAAAGATGTTGCTGTCAGGTCTTGAGAAATAGATGAACTCAAAGACACAGAATGCCCTCTTTGCATTGTTGAGCCTCAGAGACCGTACTCCCTGCTCCCCGATGATGAGTACCTCTCCTGGCTCTATATCCCTCACATACAGTGCTCCGATGAGGTCAAAAGCGCAGGTCTCAGAGGCAATGATATAGGCACCATCCTTGATACCGAGGGAGAGGGGTCTTACTCCATAGGGGTCTCTGACGGCAATGAGTTCTTTTTCTCTCATGATTAAGAGGCTGAAGGCGCCATTGATCTGCTTCAGTGCATGGAGGACTCTCTCATAGAAGTCATCTCCCTTTGCATGGGCTATTAGATGGACAATGACCTCGCTGTCTGAGGAGGACTGAAATATTGCCCCATCATCCTCAAGGGATTCCCTGAGTTCTATGGCATTAACGAGGTTTCCGTTGTGTGAGATTGCAAGGGTGCCGAGGGCAAAGTTAGCCACGATGGGCTGGACATTTCTCAGGATACTGCTTCCTGCTGTAGAGTATCGGTTATGCCCTATGGCTATATGACCAGGTAGTCTTCTGAGTCTTTTTTCGCTGAAGACATCAGCAACAAGTCCCCTGGATTTTTCGAGGAAGAGATGCCTTCCATCGGCAGAACAGATGCCCGCGCCTTCCTGTCCCCTGTGTTGAAGTGCATAGAGTCCGAGGTAGGTGAGATTTGCTGCTTCGGGATGTCCATACACACCGAATATTCCACACTCTTCATGAATGTCGGGGATCACAGAATTATTCTACCATAAGAGGGCTTTTCAATGAGAATATGCTTCTTACCATAGTAAGCATCTCCATTTCCGTGATAAAGTTAACTGTTTCTAAACAATAAATAAAATGGCAGGATATAGTATTTCGCTCATTCTCGTTCCACGAAAGCTTTCGGGGAACTCCGAGGATTTTGCCTCTTTATATTAGAATATTTTCATTGGACTATCGGCAAAAGAAACCGCTCAATACTATCCTGCCACCACGGAAACGGAGATGCTTACTATTTTAATTTTTCTC
>CAZLFE010000069.1:10565-12743 GCA_964558725.1 uncultured Nitrospiraceae bacterium
CAAAAGAAACCGCTCAAATACTATATCCTGCCACCATGGAAGTGGAGATACTTAGTAATTTAATTTTTCTCTTTTAATTTATAACTTTTTTATGGTAGAAAAGGACATGGAAGAAAAACAGAAGCTACTCTCGGGCCTGCCCAAAGTGGATGAAATCCTGAGGAGCAATCAGGGCATGGAATGGCTGAAGACCTATCCGAGAAGATATGTTATTCAGGCGATCAGAGAGGTGATTGATTTGAGGAGAAAGGAAATTCTGAAAGGTCCCACTTCAGACACCTTTGAAGAATATATGATGGCCGAAATAGAAAATATTATCGGAAGGCTTTCCTCCTATAGCCTCAGGCCGCTCATAAATGCAACGGGTATTGTAATCCACACAAACCTCGGACGTTCTCTCCTCTCTGAAAGGGCACTCGAAAACATCAAGAGAGTCGCCGGAAGTTATTCCAATCTTGAATATGACCTAAAAGAAGGCAAAAGAGGTAAAAGGTATACCCATGTCAAAAGAATTCTCAGAGATGTAACAGGGGCAGAGGATGCACTCGTTGTCAACAACAATGCTGCAGCAGTTATGCTCTGTCTTAACACATTATCAAAAGATAAAGAGGCGATTGTTTCAAGGGGGGAACTCGTTGAGATAGGTGGTTCCTTCAGGATGCCTGAAGTAATGGCCGCAAGTGGTGCAATACTCAGAGAAGTCGGAACGACAAACAAAACCCATCTTCATGATTATGAAAGGGCGATCAATGACAATACTGCCCTTATCGTGAAGGTCCACAAATCCAATTTCAGGGTTATGGGATTCGCCGAGGAAGTTTCAGTAGAAGACCTTGTCAGTCTCGGCAGGAAGTATCAGACCCCTGTGATGTTCGACCTCGGAAGCGGATGTCTCATTGACTTAAAGCCTTTTGGCATTTCCGACGAACCGGTTGTTAAAGATATTGTGAGTTCAGGTGTTGATATAACAACCTTTAGCGGTGACAAACTTCTCGGTGGACCTCAGGGTGGTGTCATTGTGGGGAAAAGAGAATATATAGAGAGGATTCAGAAAAATCCCATAACAAGAGCCATGAGGATAGACAAACTTACCCTTGCCGGCTTTGAAGCAACACTCATGGAATACATCGAAGAAGAAAAGGCGGTTGAGAATGTTCCGACCCTCAGGATGCTCCTGCAGAAACCTGAAGAGATAAGGAAGCGTGCAGACAAGATAGCAAAGAGATTGAAGAAGGAAATAAAAGATGCCCATATTATGGTAATGGCGGATTCGTCAAGGGCTGGTGGGGGGTCACTGCCGGAGATAGATTTCCCAACCTATGTGGTCGCAGTAAGACCCCATAATCTCTCTGTTAATGAGCTTGAGGAAAGATTGAGAGCAGGTACCCCTCCAATCATATCAAGGATAAGAGAGGACTCCTTGATAATCGATGCAAGAACCATAAGAGATGTGGATTTAGAAAACCTTGTAAAGGGAATAAGGGCAGCTTTATCAGTGTGAAACAATTAATAAAAAGGTTTTTAGCTTTAATCCTTTTGCTTTAGTGATTACCTTTCATACGCATTGTCGCAGAAACCTTGCCTTGCTTCAACTTTAAATCAAAGATGAGAATTTCATGAACAAAAGAATTTTAAGAATACTCATAGGTCTCACAGCATCAGTAGCTGTGTTACTTTTCAGTCTTTATGGAAGATACCAGGCAGAGACACAGTCTAAGCAGTCTACGACTGAAACTGAATATGTGAAGGTTGTCGAGGTGAATGATGGAGATACGATCAGTGTTATTTTCAATGGCAGGAAAGAAAGGGTGAGGTTGATCGGGATAGATGCACCTGAACTCCAGCAGAGGCCATGGGGTCAGAGGGCGAAGAGACATTTAAGGGAGCTGGTAAGTATGTCCCAATGGACTGTCTCCATCGAGTTTGATATAGAAAAGAGAGACGTCCATGGAAGACTTCTATCCTATGTATGGACATCTGATGGAAGGATGATAAATGTTCAAATGCTTAAGGATGGTTATGCCGTGCTCTATACTTTCCCACCGAACATACAGCATGTTGATGAATTCAAGAAGGCACAGGATGAGGCAAGAAGTAAAGGTCTCGGAATCTGGGGGAGAGGGGGTCTTAAGGAAGCTCCGCGAGAATACAGAAAGGGACATCCACGCCTGTAAATAA
>CAZLFE010000070.1:0-12700 GCA_964558725.1 uncultured Nitrospiraceae bacterium
GCTTGAAACTTTAGGAAAGTGTTCAGAAATCAGACCTGATTCGAGTCTTTGTTGCCTTTTTTCCATCTTTGCGACATTCTTTTCTTTGTTTGTCATATTTTCCTTTCAAAATGCACCCCCCTGCACGTCAGGGGGGGGAACTTTTGAGTTATTGCTTAACTACATTGATTGCCATGGTACCTTTTGGGCTCTTTTCAATATCGAAGCTAACTGTATCACCCTCGACAAGGGACTTAAATCCGTTGCTCTGGATGGAAGAATGGTGGACAAATACATCAGTGCCGTCTTCGCTTGTGATGAATCCGCAGCCCTTGGATTCATTGAACCACCTTACTGTTCCTTCAGGCATCTTTTTTACCTCCTTAACTATAAATTAAAGTCTCAGAATGATTAATCGATTAAGACCTTCAATGCACTGCGCCTATTTGGATGTTTAAGTTTTCTCAGTGCTGTTGCCTCTATTTGCCTTACCCTTTCACGTGAAATAGAAAAGTGTCTCCCTATTTCTTCGAGGGTGTGGTCTTTATCAAATCCTATGCCAAATCTCATTCTTATAACCTCCGCTTCCCTATGAGTTAGAGTATTAAGAACCCTCAGTATCTGCTCAGTGATATTATTTCTTTCTGTATCAGAGTATGGGGAAGGACTGTTTTTGTCAGCTATAAAATCCTCGAGTTTTGAATCATCATCACCAACCGGAGTTTGAAGAGCTATTGGGTCCTGTATTGCCCTGAATACTTCTTCGATTTTTCCCGTTGATACTTCCAATCTTTTGGCAATTTCTTCTTTACTCGGTTCTCTTCCAAGCTGTTGTGTTAATTCTCTGGATGCTTTAGTAACCTTGTTATAAAAATCAGCTGCATGTACAGGAACTCTGATAGTTTTTGCCTGATCAATTAATGCCCTCGTTATCGCCTGTCTTATCCACCATGTTGCATAGGTGCTGAATTTAAAACCCTTTTCATATTTAAACTTATCTGCAGCTTTCATAAGACCGATATTCCCTTCCTGAATGAGATCCAACAGAGATAAACCTCTTCCTGCATAGTTTTTAGCCATATTAATTACCAATCTCAGGTTGCGAGTTATTAATTCATTCTTTGCCTGAGTAGCAAACTCCCTTGCCCTGGCAATCCTGTCATACTTAGCTTTTAGTTCATCTATTTTAATACCAACTTCTGATTCAGCATGTTTATATTCAGCTCGCACCTCTTTTGCAAGAGTATTAAGCTTCGTGGGATTGGTATCCTGTGCCTTTTTTCCATTTACTAATTTTTCTAAATCTTTTAAAGTCCCATATCTTGCAATCTTTCTATCTGCTGTTTCTATTCTCGTCATAAGATTGTCAAGTACTTTCAAGCTCATTTCAAGAGCTTCATCTGTTTTTTCTTTCTCTGTATTGTTCAAGTCCTCTTCTTCTTTGCCATCTGAATTCGCTTCGAGTTTCTTGTATAAAGGCAGTGCTGTAACAATCCCTTTAATTATCTCTTTTCCTTCTTCTAATCTCTTTGCAAGTTCTATTTCTTCATATTTGGTAAGTATCGAAATATCTCCCAACGAATGGAAATATGTCTGAACAAGGTCTTCTGTCTTTTCATGCCCTTCTTCCTCTTCTTCGGAAACTTCTTCCCCGGCAATGCTGGGCTCTTGATTGTCTATAACTTCAACTCCCATATCCTGTAGAAGTTCCATAAAGTCTTCTAATTCGTCTGGTGAGAAATATTCTGAAGAAAAAGCATCATTTATCTCATCATAAGTAAGCGATCCACGCCTCTTACCTATATCTATGATCTCTTCGAGGATATCCTTTTCTCTCATGGCTCTCCTTAAAAATTAATGTTAACTGCATAATACCAAGGCCCTTACAGTTCAATACAGTTGCACTCCCTTTTGATTTTGACAACAGAGGGGAACAGATAAGGGTCAAAACACAACATCTACCAGAAATGAACTAATAAATCGATACAGTTGCGAAACGAGATTGGCTTTGGATGTTGTACAGTTTAGAAATTCATACACTCATCACAAAGAACAACAAATTGCCCATCTTCTTGTTCTGACAGATTAAAATGTTGTTGACCTAAGGGAACTATATGACCGCAGTCTGCTTTGGCCTGTCCATAGGTAGTCAATGTCATTACGAATGACTGGCTCACCAGATATGGACATTTCCTTTCTTCTACTGTCATATACTTTTCTTCTATTGTCATGTACCTCATTTTTTTAAACTGTAATAAAGTAAACCCCGTTGGAATTGAACACAGGGCATTAAACCCTGTGCACAAAAGCGGAAGATTTCTTAATTTACCCCATAGATATCATCAACGGGGTTTATCATCCCTGGCAAGCCATGGGGGCATTCCTACGGGGTAAACTGCAAAAACAAAATATCAATTTAATTCACTATAGGCCCACCATGCTTCAGGTTTAGTCTCTTCATCAAGCGTTTTGAACCAATCCGGACTATTCTCGATCACTTCGGAAGAATAGCCTGCAAATCCGTTTACCCCTTCATAGACATAACCGTTGACTCTATGGTCGTATGTGAACACTGCACCAGCCTTTAGACCTGGTAAGTCTTTGAGAAGTCTATATTTTTTACACTCGTTCATTTTTTCTTGCCTTTTTATACGGAATCTTCAAGAAAAGGATAAAAATTTGAATTTCACTCAATTTCTAATTGCACTCACCAATGCGGGGAAGCAAAGAGTCACGCTATAAAAATCCGGCGGCGTCCTACTTTCCCATGACTTTGCGGCCATAGTATCATCGGCCCTGAAGGGCTTAACTTCCGTGTTCGGAATGGGAACGGGTGTTACCCCTTCGGCATCGCTACCGGAAACTGATTTCTTGGCAATGACATATAATATCTATTTATATATTTATAATACATTATAATAAGTTAAATGTCAAGAGCCCTTATATAATTGTCAAGGCAAAATGAAAATGTCTGGTTTTTACCAAAATAGAAACTTTATAAGTGGCTAAGAGATGAAGAAAGGGAAGAATATGCGAGGATGATGGTTGAGGAGACTCTACAAGAGGAGATAAGGAAGGCTACATCGACAGGCAGACCTTTATGTAGGGAAGAATTTTTTAACAAATTAGAAACAATACTGAAGCGTGATCTAAAGCAGAAAAAAGGAGGAAGACCGAGGAAGAAGAAACCTTAGTAATATGGAGGTTGTCCCCTGATGGCTTGAAGTTAAATGTTATTTACTACTCTAATCCAGCTGTGTGCCGTCTTTGAGGTCATCGTAGAACTGCCTCAAGTTCGGTAGTTCATTCTGGGCCATTATCTTCATGGCGCTCCTCGGATGTTCGTTCAACACACCGGTTATTAGATAGGGTATATGGTATCCCCATTCTATTTCAGCCTTCATGGGGATGAATATTTCCTGGATGACTTCGATAAGCGGTCTTATGTCAAACTTTGGATTCTTGAGAAAAGAGAGGAGAAGTTCTAACGGACAGTTCCCTGCGCCCCTTCCCATGCCGTAAAGCGTTGCATCCAGTCGGTTCACGCCGGCAATTATCGCTTCTATCGTATTTGCAAAGGCCAATTGCTGGTTGTTATGGGTGTGTATGCCAAGCTCTTTTCCTGGCAGGGCCTGAAGATACTTCTTTGCGAGGAAATGAATCTGCTCAGAATAGAGTGAACCGAAACTGTCGACAAGATACACAACAGGGACATCGCTCTTGGATAAATCATTGAGTGCTTCGTCCAGATCTCTCTCCAAGACCTTTGAGACAGCCATGAGGTTGATCGTAACTTCATACCCTTTATTGAGACATTCATGGGCAAGGGCAATGCCTTTGTCGATCTCTTTGGTGTAACAGGCAACCCTGATCATATCGAGAATGCTGTCTTTTTTGTGAGGGATATCTTCTGAATCGATACGACCTATGTCAGCCATAGCAGACAGCTTCATTTTTGTATCAACTTCACCGACAATCCTCTTTATATCCTCTTCGGTACAGAACTTCCAGGCACCATGTTCCGCCCTGGAAAAATATTTCTCTGAGGACTTATAGCCTATTTCCATATAATCAACGCCGGACTCTGAAAGCGCAAGGAAAACCTTCCTTACAGTTTCGTCGCTGAACTGCCATTTGTTTGTCAATCCACCGTCGCGGATTGTACAATCGAGAACCTTAATCTGTGGTCGATACATCTATCATTCCCTCCGAGGTTGCTTTATTAATAAGATATTATACAAAAAATTAGACTTTTTCTGCGGGATTTCTTTTTGTAGATGAGAAATTCTCTATCTTTTCTGCAAATTTTATCGCGAGATCCGATATCGCGTCCCAATTCTCTTCATCAACAAACTCTTTCTTCAAGATCGAAGAACCGATAAGGATACACGAGGCTTTCGCAGAGAGATATTCGGAGATATTATTCAAATTCACCCCTCCGCTCAACATGAAATGCACAAAGGGCATTGGTCCTCTTATCGCTTTCAGGAAATTGAGTCCCCCCATCTCGACAAAAGGGAAGAGCTTTATAATATCTCCTCCAGACCGATAAGCTCTGTAGATCTCTGTTGGGGTGCAGGCTCCCGGAATCGAGACAGCACCTTCATTTTTCGTGGATTTCACAATCTCTTCATCCAGGTGCGGGCTGACTATATATTTGGCTCCGGCTTTCAATGCCTTTTTCAGATCAGAGATGCTGAGAATCGTCCCTGCACCGATACATGCATTCGTTTTTTGATTCAATTCCCTGATCACCTCTTCTGCACCGGGTACCGAGAACGTGATTTCCACTAAACGAATACCTCCCTTTATGCACGCAACTGCAGCCTGATAGGCCTTTTCAGGTGTTTCGGTACGCACCGCGACCATCAACTGGTAACGTTCAATTGTCTCGATCAGGTTCATAAGAGATATTACAGCGGTTCACTGTTTATTTCAATATCATATACTCCACAATCGCAACACAAAAGACGATAAGGCTAGCCGGTATAATCATTTTGTACATTCCCCATAAATCTGCTTTGAAGTATTCTCGTGTAAGTACCAGGCATATGTGAACAGGAGAAAGGAGAACTCCCAGAAATCCAGAAGCGAAGGCAAAAGATATTGCACCTATTGATGTGTTGCCTACTATGCTCAGGATGAGCGGGAATGTACTTCCCACAAATCCAATGGTGATGCCTGTAAGCAAACCGGTGATAAACGGGAGGAGAAAAAGGATGGGAAGGGTTGGAATCCCCTCTTTCATGAAAAACTGGCTCACGTTCTTGACAGCGCCAGAGCCCTCCATCGCTTCCTTAAAAAGCATGACACTGAGTATCAGGACGATCACATCAAGAGAAAAACCATGCTTCAGACAGGAGAGGATTGCTTTTAGATTGTATCGGTAAAAGAATAAAAGGGCAATAACTACAGCAATCAATGCGTAATGGAGTTCTACATGAAATATGACAACAAGGAGAAGAACAGCAACTATGGGAATGAAACTCCAGATGCCCTCCTTTGATAACTTATCTTCTGTCTTAACTACCCCCTTCGCTCTTTGCATACCAAAGATAAATCCCGTTACCGTTGTAAAGACTGCATAACTGAGGTTCACAGTAATAAGGTTATGGAGCTCAATTTTCGAAATGGCTGAGACAAGGAGAATACCGGGGTATAAGGGAAGGATATATTCCCAGGGATGTCTCAGCCAGTAGTTGATAAATCCCTTCTCTTCAAGGCTCATCTTTGTGTCGCGAGTTGCCTCGTCTACCATGGGAGCAGAAAAATAGGCACCTCCAATAGAAGGGAGGAGTCCTATGAGGGGGGGCATGCTTGCAGCGACGATCTTTCTGTTTTTAAAGATTGTCTTTACAGCTTGCATCATATTGGTTAGGACAGCATGTTCTCTGAGTATCATCTCAAAGATGCGGATAAAAGATAGGGCAAGGATGAGTTTGATCGTCGCGCTATTCAGAGCTGCACCTTTACATGTCGTCCATATCAAGTTGAAGGACATACGATAGAGCAAGAACAATGCGACTGCGGCAATCAGCATAACGTAGCCGATGTTCAGCTTCTTTCTCAGGAGGAATAGTATAAGGACAAAGATAAGTGATATCTTTAAAAGATCAACCATCCAACATTATATGTTTTTGTAAAACGACGAATCAACTTTCATGTCTTCCCGTAAATAGCAAAACGTTTGTGGGACAAATTCTTATGCCGATTCATTAGCACATTATTCCCTCTCCCCTTGTGGGAGAGGGCAAGGGTGAGGGGTAGGGGAATTGTTAAATGTCATTGCGAAGGGAGAAGCTTAAGTTTTAATTGGGAACTATTTTTAAGGAGTTATAATTTTTCGAGAATTAAGAGAAGCTGTCCTTCAATAACAGGATCGTTTAGTTTTACACAGACCTCAATAATCTGGCCATCAAAAGGAGCAATAATTGCATTTTCCATCTTCATCGCCTCAATATTGGCTACCTCCTCTCCTTTATGGACAATATCACCAAGTCTGAGACTGCCTCTTTCAGGGTTACCGATCCTCCAGATATTCCCGCTCATGGGAGCTGCGATATCCCCAGGCCCTTTTGCCATCCTTATCTCGGCCTTTCTTGCCCGTGGGGTTCCAACCGTATAAACCCGTGTCTTGTTGTTAACCCGCATTACCACATGGATCACTCCTTCATGTTCAGCACCAATTGACACAAGCTCTACACAGTAAGGTTTCCCCCAGAGTTCGAATTCAACCTTATCACCATAGTTTTTCAGTCCCTCTCTCCAGACATCTGTAGGAAGCATAAGAGGTGCTTCTCCGTATTGATCTCGGAATTCAATATACTCCAGGGCATCTTTAGGATGCATGAGATAGAGAATAAATTCCTCCTCAGTGGGAGTCCTGCTCATAGCAACAGATAGGTCTTCTCTGAGTCTTTCAAGGTCATCATCCTCTAATGAGTCCAGGGGAGACAATTCCTTCCGTTCTTTGATTTTTCTTTCCCATTCCTCACCAAAGGTGCTCTTGTAAACCCAGTCTGGTGGCCAGCCCATGGGAAGCTTTCCATAATGTCCAAGGAGGAGGTTTTTAAAGTCTCCTGGAGCATTTCTAAAAAGGTTCAGGAGTTCTTTCTGTTCATCCTTGTCCATAGATTCAAAATCCAGTGATTTTTCTTCAATAAATTTTGTAAGGAGTTGGATTAAGTGTCTGACTCCCGCTTCTCCTTTCTCCTTGGCGTATCTGTTTACTACTCCGCTACAGGTAACCCATGTGATCTGTGACCCGGGAGTAACATCAAAATAGTGGATTATCCTGTTGTACAGGGACATGACCTTTAATATTGCTGGCATGAAATGAAGGAATCCACCCTTGTCAGCTTGTTCAAATGAACTTGGAAACGCGCCTCCTGGCATTTTGTGAAGTGTTACTGTATGGTCGTACCCCTTAAATGGTGATTCAGCCCAATCATAGTTGCCTATCCATTCACGTACTTTCTGGACGGAAGCTTCTGCCTCTTTTCTGTCAAGATTGACAGGAATCCCAGATTCTTGGAAATAGGCATGAACACCTAATATAGGCGGCTGCCCGTAAAAACGGACTAAGGAGTCCTCCTCCACATCAAAAATCTTAGCCCCTGCCAGGGCAGCAGCAAGATATGCAGGGAGCGCAAGCCCATCTGTTACGTGTCTATGATACTGGATTACCAGATCAGGGAAATACTGTTTGATGGCGTCAATGAGATGACTAATTCGTTTAATGCTTCCTACCCCTGCCATATCTTTAATACAGAGGATTATCTCATCGGTACCTGCACAGAGGTCAATAATTTCTCTTACCATATTGAGATAGTAATCGTTTGTTGCCCAATCTGCTACGGTAAATGATATGGCTGGCTCAAAGAGTTTCCCTCTTTTCATCACTGTTTCAGCTACTGCACGCATATTCCTTATATCATTAAGAAAAGAGAAGCATCTCCATACATCTATGTCTACTCTCGAAACAACATACTCTATAACATTCTTCGGGTAAGGTCTGTATCCGAACAGGTTTGTTTCACGTATAAGAGTCTGCAACAGCACATTAGGCATGAGTTCCCTCAGGATATTAATTTCCTCAAAGGGGCTTTCCCTCCTGTTCATAATACCCACATGCCATCGTGCACCGCCATGACATTCAGCACTGAAAAGTCCCATCTTATTGTAGTGGGGCGCAAGCGTTGAGAGATCATAGATCCGATGACGGTTCTTGTAGTCTGACTGTCCTGCATCACGCATTCCTGTAGAGGTAAAACAAACACCATCAAGAGAACGAACCGCTTTCACGATCTCTCCAGGTGTCATGCCAGGTCTTACAAAAATAGAATCTTCTTTATCCAATGTTACATCCATTTCTGAGGACCAAGTGCAGATATTTCAGCAACATACTGTGCAATTTTAAGAACCTCATCTTCACTGTTCTTTTCTCTAAACATGGATATGAGTTCATCCATGCGTTCTTCTATGAAGCGGGTAGAAAACTCTCCTGATTTAAATGCCGGGTGTCTGATGATACTGAGCAGGAGAGGCGCCAGAGTTTTTACACCTTCAATCCGAAGGTTCCTGCCGAGGGCGCGATCCATTACTCTGATTGCATCTTCCCTGTCTGCTCCAGCAGTCATGAGAAGCATAATAAGGGAGTCATAATAGGGTGGCACATCAGCGCCTTCGTAAACACCTGATGCTACTCTCACTGCAGGTCCCTGTGGCACCATAAGCCTTGTAATAGTGCCGAAAGAAGGGCTGAAGTTCTTCGGGTCCTCTGCATTCAACCGAACTTCCAGTGCCCATCGGTTCGGATGAATATCAGATTGTTTAAATGGTAGCTTTATGCCCATTGCAACATCAATCATGATGCCAACTATGTCCAAACCGGTGATGAGCTCGGTGATCCCGTGCTCCACCTGAAGGCGTGTGTTGACCTCAAGAAAATAGAATTTCTTTGTGGGTGAATCAAAGAGAAACTCAACTGTTCCTGCAGTTGTGTAACCTATCTCGCGCATGAGCCTGTTTGCGGTGAAGCACATTTCCTTACGGAGCTCATCGGTAAGAGACGGTGAAGGCGCTTCTTCTATTATCTTCTGGTTACGCCTTTGAATCGTGCATTCTCTTTCATAAAGATGAATAACATTTCCATACTCATCAGCAACAATCTGTACCTCTATATGTCTGCCACGCTCTATATATTTTTCTACTAATACCCTATCGTCACCAAATGCCTTCATTGCCTCAGAACGTGCTTGGGTAAAAGAGTATGTTAATTCTTTTTCGTTCTCAACTTTTGTCATTCCTTTTCCGCCACCACCTGCAACTGCCTTTATCATGATAGGAAAGCGTATCTTCTCGTCATTCATCCACTTTTTGATTTGCGCTATATCAGTGACATCCATGACGCCTGGTATAATAGGGACTCCAGCGTTTTGAGCAAGTCTTTTTGCATGGATTTTATCCCCTACAGCCCTGATGACTTCTGGTGCCGGACCTATCCAGAGGATGCCTGCATCTTTCACCATCTGTGCGAATTCAGCATTTTCAGCAAGGAAACCCCATCCCGGATGTATTGCGTCTGATTTACTTTGGAGGGCAGCATTAATCATTTTTCCCATATTAAGATATGATTCGGCAGGAGGAGCTTCTCCAATATGCACTGCAGAATCAGCCATAAACACATGATGAGCAAGACGGTCAGGAGTACTGTATACCGCAGTAGTTGGGATTTTCCTATCCCTGCAGGTATGCATGATCCTAACAGCGGTTACTCCTCGATTTGCAATTAATACCTTTTTAATCTGCCTGCTCATATTTTTAATTGTAATACTTTATCTTATACCTGATGATTCATGCAACTTCATGCAGGGTTATTTATTGAGTTATTTAGCTTTGTAGAAACGAGGGAGAGTGCTGTCTCGAAAGGGGTAATTCCAGATTATTTTCTTCGAGCAACTTTTCATTTAAAAGGATTTCTTCAGACAGCCCGTCAGCGACAATCTTTCCACCTTGGATGATAATGCATCTTTCGCATACATCCAGTATGAGATCAAGGTCATGGGAGGCAATAATCTTTGTATGTTTGAACCCTTTCAGGAGGTTAATGAGCTGTCTCCTTGATCTTGGATCAAGGCTTGAGGCAGGCTCGTCCATAACTAATATGTCTGGTTTCATTGCCATTACTGTTGCGATAGTAACAGCTCTTTTCTGACCTTCTGAAAGTCTGTGAGGAGGTCTATTGCTGAGCTGCAGGCAACCTACCATCTCGAGTGCATCCCTTACCCTCTCATCGACCTTTTCTTGAGATAAACCAAGATTTATTGGACCGAAGGCAACATCCTCATAGACAGTGGGCATGAACAACTGATCATCCGGTCTCTGGAAGACAAAACCTACCTTCTTTCTTACCTCCTGCCCTGTTTTTTTACTCAGTGGGACCTCTCCTATTGATATTTCTCCCTTTGTTGGAATGAGATGTGCGCTCAGATTCAGAAGGAGCGTTGTCTTTCCAGCACCATTTGCACCTGCTATACCCACGGATTCACCATGGAATATTTTAAAGGAGATGCCTTTCAGGGCTTCCATTCCGTCAGGATAAAGGAAATGGACATCTTTGAGCTCTACGATATGATGGCTCATGAGAATGACCTCCTCAGGGTTTCTCCAATGAAACTAACGATATCGTAGTTTCTGAGAACATAAAATATCATAACTGAAAGTAGTGCAAAGAGGATATCCCGGGGTCTGAGACTATGTCTTTTAAGAACTCTTATTTCTCCCCTGAAGCCTCTCGACAGCATTGCCTGGTATATTCTCTCTGCCCTTTCAACTGTCCTCACGAGAAGGATCGATATGAGCCGTATGAAGGTCTTTATTTCTTTCCCTCTCTTTCCGAAGGACCTTGCTTCTCTGGCTCTCAGAATCCTTAAGGCCTCTTCGAGGAGGACGAAGAGATATCTATAGAGGAACAGAAGCTGGATAACGAGCAAACGTGGAAACTTCAATCTCTCAAGGCCTTCGCAGATTCCCAGGAAAGAGGTAACAGCTATCAGAAGGAGGGCTGTACTTACTGTAAGAATAAACTTAACGATGATTGAAAAAAAGGATATCCAGCCGCCTGTGACCGATATGCCAAAAGGTGTGAGAATAACATCGGTGTCAAGCAATGGATTAAATATCCCGATGAATAAAGCAAATGGTGAAATGAAGAGCACCTTTTTTGCAATAGCCCTTAAAGGGATATCACCTGCAGTTAAGAGAAAGACAGGATAGATAAAGAAGGGCATGAGTCCTGCGATCTCATATTTTGGAAACGAGACAACGAAGAGGATGAATATGAAGGACACGAGAATTTTTATTCTCGGGTCGAGCCTGTGGACAAAAGTATCTTTATAGGAGAGGGTGTCAAGATAGCCTATATTGAAGTATTCCATATCAAAGGTCATGTTTTTTCTTTATATTTCCTCATATACTTTACCGCTATTCCAAAAATAACAATTAAAACCAATACCATTATACCACCGATTAACCCGGAGAGAGATGTTCCGGGATCCACTGCTGGCCAGGAAGGGTTCGCCTCTTCTTTACCCTTTGATGGTAAAGAATAATCAGGGAGCAGAGCAGTCTTTCCCTGAAGTTTTGACAGATTTTCTTTTATCGGATTTTCTTTTTCAGGTATCTCAGGCTTGCCGTAAATCTTTTCAATTGACCACTCAAGCCCATCAGGATGTGTTGAGGCAAACCACGAAAACGCACCACCAGTAATAACCGCGAGTACTGCCATAACTACCAGCACCTTTTTCAGTGATCCACCTGAAGAAAGAGCCTTTACACCTTCAAGGTCATCGACGATATCCGGTCTCAGAGTTTTTACATAGATTACAATCCCTGCAGTTACAAATCCCTCAATCAAACCGATAGCGAGATGAATTGGCTGCATGAGCAATAGAAAGGTACTGAACGGTAGTTCTGTTATGCCAGACATCTTTGTCTCAAGAACAACCGAAAGTGCACCAAGTTGAAGGCCGATTACGACACTCAGGATTGTTGCAATGGTAATTTTTCTATGAGACATCTTTTGTCTCACAATAGTTCTGTAAATAAGTGGATAGGCAATGAAACAGGGATAGATACCGAGGTTCCAGATATTAGCTCCGAGGGCGAGCAATCCTCCATCGGCGAAGAAAAGGGCCTGTACCATGAGGACAGAAGCTATCACCAGAAATGCTGCATACGGCCCAAGGAGAATCGCAAGGAGCATTCCTCCACCAATATGCCCGCTTGAGCCTGTTCCTGGTATGGTGAAATTAATCATCTGTCCTGCAAAGATAAAAGCCCCGAGGACTCCCATTAAAGGGATCATCTTTTCATCCATTTTCTCCTTTAATTTTCTTGTACAATAAATAATTGCCCCCAGTGTTCCTGCCCACATGGCTCCGCCAACTGTGGGTGAAAGTAATGCATCTGCCATATGCATAGCTGCCTCCTTAATTTAAGTTAACATAACTTGCATTCACAAGAAATGTACCTGTTTTTACAAAAAAGTTAAAAATAAGCGTTTAACCTTATCCCATAAATAAATCCATCCCGATCTTCGTCCTGCTTCATGTTGTCATTTACATACTGGATATCGAAAGTTATGTCGCTAAACTCAGACATCTTAAATTTAGCATAAGCCTCAACCTCCCTAATCAAAATCTGCATGTCCGAAACCAAC
>CAZLFE010000071.1:0-12428 GCA_964558725.1 uncultured Nitrospiraceae bacterium
ATGTTGGAAATGGGCCTGTAGCAGTAGCAGTTGATCCGCCGGTAGAGACACTCTTGAGTGCAAAGTTTCTTAGCTTTGAAGACTTGAGTATTTTAAGGAGTTATCGAGAGAAATTTTTCAATGTGTATGTTGCAAATAGGAATTCCAAAGATGTCACCGTGCTGAGGTTTGACATAGCAAGAAGCAGGGTCATGGACTTTATGAACGTAAATGTAGAATGGAATCCTGTAGCGCTCGATGTAGACTACCAGAGAGGAAAAGTTTATGTAGCGAACTACGGCTTTGACAACCTTTCAATTATCAATATCATTGAGATTATTAAAGGGAATAAAGCCGGTGCTGTAAGTGCTATAAGCGGTGTGGGACGTTTTAATACAGGGGTTGTTGCTGACCCGTCCCTTGATAGGATCTATCTTTTAAAGGAAGTCCCTGGCGAGGTACTGGTTATCAGGCCTTTATTGGAAGACCAGGGCCTTATAAAGACCCTTACCCCTATCATCGGGACTATATTTGTAGGAAGTTCCCCCCGGTCCTTAGTGTTGGATCCGGAAGCAAGGAAATTATATGTCGTCAACAGAGGATCGAATAATGTCTCGGTCATAGATAAGACTACCACGAGAGAAGAAAAGGTTATACCTATAGGAAGGAAGCCCTATGGCATAGCAACGGTTCACTATTAGCAAAGAGCAATGAGAAGATTAATGCAGAGTGCTGAAGGTAATGAGCAGATAGCAAAAGTAAAATAAAGTTAAGGAAAGGATGCCCGGACGGGTAACAGGAAACGGTAACGTGAAAGAGCCGAACAACCTTACAGGTAGGCGGAGCGGTTTTCCTAACCTTAGCTGTATCTTTCTCTTACTCTTTGCTATTAGCTCTATGCTTCTCTGCTGTTCTTCTGCTATGGCAGAAGGTCTCAGTGGATGGGTAAACCTGAATTATATCTCTACAGAACAAAAAGAAGATGGTGAAACAATATTAAAGGAGGGATCTTATTTTAGAAATTTATATTTTACCTTTGAAAAACCAATCACTCCTTTGATTTCGTATCAACTTAATTTGAGGACAAACTGGTCGGATTTTCGATTGACCGATGCTGAAGACAGGATCACAAAGACCTACCGGAGGGCTATTGAACCGGCCTTCGATCTTTTTCTCCGCAATCCCATGTATGATTTCAGCACAGGCTATCGGCGTTTAGAACAATGGTCAACAGCACACTTACAAAATGAAGGAAGGCGGACTACGGAATTTTATTACTCCCGCTTCAATATTACCCCCGTGGAATTACCGTCCTTATCACTTCAATTTGACAGGCAGAAAGATTTCGACTATCTCTCTCCTAAGAGGGTGGACACGACAGATACCCGGTTTTCTGGAAATTCTTGGTATAAATATTTATATAAGGGCCTGGACCTCTCGTATAACTTCACGTACAGGCAGGGCGTGATTGAGACACCGGTGAGCACCATAGAGAAGACCAAAAATTATAATTTTAACGGCCTCTATAATATCAGCTATTTTAAGTCTTTCTGGAGTGGCAAGACCGACATATCAGCAAGCTATCAGGGAAACTACATACGCGACAAAAATCAGTTTTTTGTATCTCGAACCGGCAGTTTTCCCTTCCCACGGATAAGAATTGAAGCGTTTTATATAAATGATCCAACCCCCGGTGACGCAACGAATTTGAACCCACAACCACTCTTGAGAAATGGGATATATAATGAGGCTACTGGAATAACACTAAACACGACATACCAAAATATTGGTATTCAAGTAGAGCTTAGACCTATAAATACGCTTTATGTTTATTACAGAAATAATGGTTTATCTAATCCAATAACATGGGGAGTTTATCGTAGGGATAATACTGTAGAAAATTGGAGCCTTATAAAAGAAGTCACCGTTAGTCCAATGTTTGATAGCATTCATAATGCATATAGATATGAAATAGTATTCCCTGACAAATCAGCTTCTTATTTTAAAGTAGTTAATTTAAACACAGTTCCACAGGTAGGTGGTAGTGAGGTTGAGGTAACAGAGATTGAGGCCTATGACGTTGAATTAGTCAAAGAAACGGGTAAGCGTACCGAAGTATCAAATTTCTTCAACCAGGGAATAAACGTTATTACGAATATAAGACCAACACCGAAGTTAAACTTCTCTTTGAACTACTTTATCAACAGGTCAGATCAGAATCCTGTATCAATCTGGAATTCTATTGGCGGTGTATTTTCAAACATCGTAAATAAATCCTTTCCCGAGGAAGACAAACTCAGGAGTAATATCCTGAGAACGTATGGAGCCACGTCCACATGGTTTACTCACAGACTGCTTACTACTACCCTGCGTCTTCAGAGAAACGAAGCATTTGACAATAGGGATGAGACAGATTTTAGCTCCAACACCTATTCTCTGTCATTTAACTCTGCACCTTTACCAACCCTTAATACAAACCTCTCATTGATTAGGAATGATAGCTACAACTTCGGCAAGAAAGAGACCACAAATAAATCGGTTCTCTTAAGTGCCCTTTCAAAACTTTACAGGGATGTCAACATGGTTATTGATATGGGATATACACGATCAAAATCCTATATAACTGACGTCACGTCAAATACCACTTCTATTAGAGGTTCCGTAGATACCCATCTTACTCAGAGATTATATGGAAGCCTCATCTACGGTTTGAGCTGGACATCGTCTTCTAATAATATGTCATCCAACACGGCAGAAGGGCAAACGATTATTACCTACAGGCCCGGGAGATTTGTTAATATTACCGGTAGCTTTAGGGTTGCAGACACAGATGACACAACGACGACCTCTGAGGCAATCTTGGTTGACTGGCTTCCCCTGCCAGCGCTCAGACTGAATCTCAATTACCAGCATACTAATTCTGATTTGGAGCCCACAACCACTGACTTGCTCAGTGCCTACCTTATATGGTATATAACGAAGTTTCTTGATCTCCAGCTTACCTATTCTTATACCCGAGAGGAGCGGGAAACACTGACAGAGAATTATAGTGTTGGAGCTAATTTAAATTGCAGGTTTTGGTGATATAATAAATTATGGGACAAACGCTAAAAATCATAAAGCGTGGAGCGAAGAGCATAGAGCATAGAGTTTTTGACAATGCGCTATTCACTCTTTGCTCTTTGCTAATAGCTCTTAGCCCTTTGCTTATTATAAGCGGGTGTGTTAGCAAACCAGATTACTATATCCGCCAAAAAGTCGATTACAGTAGTATCAAAAAGGTAGCTGTATTACCTTTTGAGGCCCTCACACCTGATGAATATGCAGGCGAGAAGATACGAAAGTCGGTAATAACTGAACTTCTGTTAAGAGGCATTGATGTCGTTGAACCAGGGGAGGTGACAAGAACCCTTGTTGAGTTAAAGATAAGGTCCCTTGGTTCAATAAAAAAGACGGATATACAAAACATAGCGAAAGCATTGGGTGTAGAAGCATTACTGATGGGCTCAGTAGAGGCTTATGGAATAAGCAGAGGGATTTCGGTCACATATCCTGAAGTTTCAATAAGTCTAAGGTTGGTCGAGGCATCCACGGGCAATATCATATGGTCGGTGTGTCACACTTCAGGTGGTCCCAGCTTCTGGACGAGACACTTTGGTGCAGAAGGCATTTCTCTGAGTGAAGCAGCAAATAAGGTGGTAAAAGAAGCCATTGATACATTGTTTTAGCAGTTTACACAGTTTTTTGAGTTTACTCGGTTTCTTGTGTTCTAACTCAACAAACTCTATGAACTCAAGAAACTGTATAAACTTACTAATAAGGTCATAAATATGAAGGCATTGATTGTAAAATCCTCCTATCCTCCCTTTGCCAAAGGGAGGGAATGTACCCCTCTTTGGCAAAGAGGGGCGTGGGAAGATTTTTAATAATGATGCCTTACTTATGCACTCATTAGTATCTATGAGGAAATTATGAACTTGTTTAAAAGATATGTTCTGATAAGTGTGCTCTTCGCAGTAACTGTTTGTTTTAGTTGTGCTGGTCGAGAAACAGCTCCATTTTATATTCGTCAGGATTATGACTTCAGTTATATAAAAAAGGTAGCTGTGTTACCTCTGGACAATCTGACGAATGAAAAATTTGCTGCTGAGGCTGTCAGGCAGGTGGTTATCTGTGAACTATTGGCAACAGGTCTTGTTGATGTCGTGGTTCCTGGCGAGGCAGATGCTGCGATTGATAGACTTGGACTGAGATCCATCAAGACACTGAATGCAGAACAGATAAAAGCCATTGGAAATGCCCTTAAGATTCAGGCGGTTGTTCTGGGTTCAGTCGAGAAATTTGGAGAAGTAAGAATCGGGAACATTTCTGCACCAGAGGTGACTATTACCCTGATAATGGCTGATGCGAGTTCAGGCAGTATCGTCTGGTCAGTCACAAAGACAGGGGGAGGAGCAAGTTTTATGGCCAGACATTTTGGGGCAAAATCAGAAACCATGAGTGAGGCCGTCTTAAGAGTAGTAAGAGAAGCCATCCAGACGCTATATAAATAAGTTTAAAAGTTTATTGAGTTTCTCGTGTTTCTTGAGTTGACAAAATTTATTAGCTTATGAAAATTGAGAGGTTTGAAGACTTGGAATATTGGAAACAAGCAAGAAGCACAAGAAACACGAAAACCCTAATGAACCCAATAAACCCAAAAAACTCCAAAAACTCAATAAACCCAAGAACCCTTAAGTTCTTTTTGCTTTTTGCTCTTTGCTTTTTGTTCTTTTCCCATTCAGAGGCTGCCCAGTTATCCCAGAAGATAAGAATAGCCGTTTTTCCTTTTGAAAATCTAACGGATGATAGAACTGCCCCCGTACAGATTATGCCTGTGCTGAAAAGGCAATTAGAAGGGAAGGGGTTAGAAATAGTGGATGAGAATAGCCTTAACAAATTATTGCTGAAAGAAAGAGTTAGATTTACTGGTTATATACCAAAGGATATAGCCCGGAAAATAGGAAAGGAATTGAATGTTAAGGCCATCTTGGTAGGTTCTATTAATTCCTTTTATCCACAAAAGAATCCACAAGTCGGGTTGTTAGCCCGCCTGATTGACTCATCAGATGGTGCAATTCTGTGGGCACATCAGGCCTCTGCTACAGGAGAAGATTTTACAAAAATTTTAGGGTTAGGAACAGTAAGATCCATGGACAGGTTGATTTCTATAGTCGTAGATAGATTGCTTGCTTCTTTAAGCACTACTCTACCTCATAAAGAGAAAGAATTAACTCACAGGATTGCGGTGATGCCGTTACAGAATAAAAGCAGAAACAAAGATGCAGGTACGATTGCTACGTATATGTTTTTAGTGGGGCTTTTTAAAAATAAAGGATTTGAACCTGTAGAATATGGAGAAATAAGGACATTGGTAGTAGATTTAAGAGTGAGATACAAAGGAGAACTTGACTATAAGAACATTAAAGCACTATCAGAGTCCTTAAATGTAGATGGGATTTTAGTGGGTACTGTAGAGCTTTACGCGGATAGACTGGATACCTCCACTCCACCTGAAGTGGCTATAAGTGCGAGACTGATAAATGCCCGTAAAAACAGAATCATATGGTCTGATAGTGTCCAGCTGAATGGCGATGAGGATATCGTTGCCTTTGATTGGGGGAGAATAAGGTCTGTAGATGGTGTTGCCTATAAGGTAGTTACAAAATTGATACAAAAATTGGAAAAAGCAAAATGGCAATAAAGTTTACACGGTTTTCAAGGGGCACACAGTTTATTGAGTTTACACAGTTTTTTCAAACCAAAAAATCAGTAAATTCAGGGAATACAAGAAACAGTGTAAACTCTGTAAACCAAGTAAACTATGTAAACTCTTTTTTGCTGTTTACTCTATGCTCACTGCTAATTTTTTTAGGGGGTTGTGCATCACTTCTGCAAGAGAAAGATATTTTAGCTGTGGTGAATGGTGAGCCTGTTACCGAAGAGGATCTCAAATATTCATTAGAGATAGCACATCGCAGAGAGGATCTTTCTTCTGCAGGGACATTGAACCTGTCACAGTTTATACAGAAATTGGTGGATGATAGATTGATTATCCAGGAAGCTTACCGCATGGGTATGGAAGAGTATCCAGAAGTACAGAAGGCTCTCCAGGCTTATATCCTGAGAGAATCAGTGGTAAGGCTCTATAATGATGAGATAACCAGGAAAGTTAACGTATCAGAAGAAGACATTAGAAATTACTATAAGAAAAACTATGAACGTTTTTCCTTGGGCATTATTGAATTAAGCTCGGAGGAAAATGCTCAGGAAATTGTAGGGCAGTTGAAAAAAGGGGCTGATTTCAGAGAGCTTGCTCAAAAGTATTCTACTCATCCTTCTCAAAAGGATCGTGGTGAAGTTATTCTTAAACGAAATTTCTTGCTTCCTCCTGTAGAAAAAGCTGTTTCCAACCTTAAACCTGACGAATTCAGTGATGTAATAAAGATAAAGAATAAATATTACATCGTTAAGTTAATCAGCAGGGAAGAAGCACCTGACGAAGAGCTTAAAAATGTCAGGGCAAATATAGAAAGGGTAATCAGGAAACAAAAGGAACAGGAGCGCAGTAATGAATATCTGAAATACCTTCGTGAACAGCTGACCATACGGATTGATCGCGAACTTCTTTCTGCTGTGAGACTGGATGGAGGAAGTGAGGAAATAGAAAGGTTATCAAAGGATGAAAGAACTCTCGCTGAGGTCAATGGTTCTCTTCTTATAATAGGTGATTTTGTATCTCTTGCCAAGTCCTATCCAAGGAAATCAAAAGATGAAATACTCAATGACTGGATCGATCGCAAGGTAGTTGACCATGAGGCGCTCATCCGTCATTATGAAATGAACCCGGACCTAAAGAATATGGTTTTTCGATATAAGAATCGGCTTCTCAAGAACACGTTCATCAAGAGAGTGGTTATTCCTCAGATTGCTATTTCAGATAAAACTTTAGAGGACTACTATTCGAGTCATCAGAAGAGTTTTGTAAAACCGGCCAGTTTTAAGATCCAGCAGATTACCGTAAAGACGATGGATGAGGCCAAGGATATTCTCGACAAATTACAAAATGGTGCCGATTTCTCATGGTTAGCAAAAAGAAGATCTATTGACTCTGCAGCGCAAGAGGGAGGAGATGTTAGATGGGTTACCAAGGCGGAAATGCCTGAACCTGTAAGGAATATTTTAGATACTCTTAACCCGGGAGACATAGGCCCGATAATAAAGATTGATTCCCAGTATAGAATAATTCGATTGCAAGGTAAGAGAGAAGAAGAGATCGAGGAGTTCGATAAGGTGAAAGAAGCAGTCTATAAAGCCTCTTTTGAAGAGCAAGTTAATACCTTTTTAAACAAATATGTGACCCAGTTGAAAACCGATGCGGAAATTAAAATGAACGATGAAACCGTCAGGTTACTGGAAGAGAAGGTTCGAAAATGATTTTCAAAACGAACATCAAAATACTAATAAGGTCATAAGTATGAAGACATTGATTGTAAAATCCCTCCTATCCTCCCTTTGCCAAAGGGAGGGAATGTACCCCTCTTTGGCAAAGAGGGGCGTGGGGAGATTTTTTAATAATGATGCCTTACTTATGCACTCATTAGTAATTTACCTTGACATGGAAATAACTTGAAAGATAATGTATCAAATTCGAAATGTTATTGGTTTCTTGAGTTTATACAGTTTTCTTGTGTTACAAACTCAAGAGAACCAAGAAACTCAATGAACCAGAAAAACCATTTGTATAGAGCTTTAAAACTTATCTTCGCGCTTTCCATTTTTATCCTTATCGCTGCATGCGCTTCTGAACCAGTGGTGAGAAAAGGTTTTGCACCTAAGCCCTGCCTTGATTGTCATAAAGAAAAATTAACTGAATTTCAGAAGAAATACGTTCATTCGCCGATGAATAAGCGGGATTGCGAGGCATGCCATCTCAGACACGGAAAACTTCCTATAAAAACCCTGAAAGTGAGGGAAGAAGACAAGCTCTGTTATAGCTGTCATTCCCAGATGTCCCTCAATATGGGTAAGACGGCTCATGTGCATACGGCATTGAAGCAGGGCAAGTGTTTACCCTGCCATAATTCCCATGCTTCAGACAATAAGTCCCTTCTCAAAAAGGTAGGTAACGACCAGTGCTTTACCTGTCATAAGAATGCCTCTTTCACGCGGCCGAAACGCCATAAGCCCTTAGCAGATGGGTGTCTCACATGCCATGCAGCCCATGGCTCTCAATATGAGAACAACCTTGTAAAACCTGAAATGGGGCTCTGCCAGTCATGCCACAAGTTCACAGATACCGGTTTCAAAAAGGGACATAAAGACTATCCTGTCGAAAAAGGCAAATGCACAGGCTGTCATACTGCGCACAGCTCAACAAATAATAAACTTCTCAGGGAATCAGTTCATGCTCCCTTAAAGCTTGTACAGTGTGGTTCCTGTCATAAGCCGCCTACAGACCCTAACCCCCTCAGTGTGATTGCCCAAAATGGCAAACTCTGTTACACCTGTCACAAGAAAGAAGAAGCTGGTTTTAAAAAGGCGCACAGGCATCGTCCTCTGGAGGAAGGTAAGTGCCAGAGCTGTCACAGTCCACATGCAACAGACTATCCGAAGATCACCTTGATGGGTAAAAACGATCTTTGTATAAGCTGTCATAAAAATAAAGCAGGGATGTTGAAGGTAACTAACATACATGCACCAATAAAGGATAAGGGCTGTACCGCATGTCACAACCCCCATGCCTCGGAAAATCCTTTTTACTTAATGGCATCCGAGAAGCAGGTCTGTTTTAAATGCCACCAAAAAACTGAAGGAGAATTAAAAGAAAGGAATACCCATATCCCCTTTTCTAAGGTTGAATGTAAGAAATGTCATGACTCCCATGGTAGTAATAACCCGGGCATGATGAAGACTGCCGTAACGGACATATGCTATACATGTCATAAGAAGGAAGAAAAGCAATTTTTTAAGACCTTCGTTCATGCCCCGGTGAGTAGAAAACAATGCGTTTCCTGTCATAAACCTCATTCCTCACCTTACAAAAATCTGTTGACGACTTCATCAGACCAGCTCTGTGTGAAGTGCCATAGCGACATGTTCCTTGAGGTAAAGGAAGAAGCAATCCATCCACCATTTAAGGAGAATGCCTGCGGCACCTGCCATGATCCCCACGCAAGCGAATATACTGCTAACACTGTTAAGCCAATGCTGGAGCTCTGTTATGGATGTCATAAAAGCATAGAGAAGAAAGTAAAGGGCAGCAAAAAGAAGCATCTTCCTGTTGAAGAAGGTAAGTGTACAGGATGTCATAGCCCCCATGCTACAAAACTCAAATATCTCATCCTCAGCAGACCACAGGAGCTCTGTCTTTCCTGCCATGAGAGGATTGTTACTACAAATGTAAGAAAGGGACATATTGTCATGGAGAAGGGAGACTGTCTGAGCTGTCATCTGTCTCATTATTCCGACTTAAAGTATTTGCTCAGTGCAGCAGATCCAGCAATATGTATTAAATGCCATTCCGTAGATACAGAAAGGCTGTCAAGGGTGCACAGGGAACCCATTGCTAAGGTCAGGCAATGTCTGAGCTGCCATGAGCCACATGTCACTGAGAAGCCTGGACTCCTCAGAAGAGTAAAACATGCTCCTTTTGCAAAGGGGGATTGTAAAGCCTGTCATGAGTAACGGAAAGTTTACACAGTTTACTCAGTTTATTGGGTTTCTTGGGTTTTTAAACTCAAGAAAACATGTAAGCTCAAGAAACTGTGTGAACTTTTTGCCGGCTCTATGCTCTCTGCTCATTATTATTTTGTGCTGGGGTGGTTTTGCCTCTGCTCAGACTGGCCTGAGAAGTCAAATACCTGATCTCTGCTATCAATGTCATAAAACCTTGAAAGAGAGCCTTTCCCAGGGTTATGTCCATTTCCCCTTTAAACAGGGGAAGTGTGGTGCCTGTCACAATGTGCATGCAAGCAGCCTCAAGGACCTGATGAAAGATGATATTAATTCCCTCTGTTTGAGCTGCCATGAAGGCATCAAGAATCTCATCAATAAGGGCATCATGCATGGTGCCCTCAAAAAGGGTGTATGCACTGATTGCCATTATGCTCATGCTGGAGTGAATAAACATCTGTTGGTTAAAGAAGAAAAGAAACTCTGCTGGGATTGTCATGAGGCATTGAAAGAACAACTGAATAAATCCTTTGCACACCTTCCATTCAAGGAAGGGGAGTGCTCCTCATGCCATAGTGCGCATTCGTCTTCAGAGGGGTATTTATTATTAGCTACCCCCAATAAGATGTGTAAAACCTGCCATCAACCAAGATGCAGCGTGGGTACAGTCTCTATATCCTTTGCTACAAAAGAATTAGATTGTAGTAGCTGTCATTCTGGGCATAGTTCAAACAGCAAAGGTCTCCTTGGCCCTTACGGCCATAGAGCCTTTTTAGATAAAAGTTGTGAGCAATGTCATAACCCTATTGTAGCCGGAGGGAAAATAACCACTAAGCAATCAGGTAAAGATTTGTGTTTCCGATGTCATGAGAAGGATCGTATAAAATTCAATGAGGCTGATGTCCATGGTGGTGAGAAGAAGGGCTGTGCTCTGTGCCATAATTCCCATGCCTCAAAGAGCGAGAATCTTACTGTAGAAGAGGCAGGGTTCTGTTTTACCTGTCATCAAGATACAGAGAAGAGGCAAAATATTATGGTTAAGGCTTTAAAATCTATCAGATGCGAGCCTGTCAAAGATAGTAAATGTTTTAAGTGCCATGTGCCGGTCCATTCCCGTAATCCACTGTATTTCAAGGAGGATAATATCTTAACGTGTGCACAATGTCATAAAGCACAGCATAAAGTTGCACATCCCCTCGGAAAAGGGGTATTAGACCCTCGTAATGGTCAGACCGTAACCTGTATTACCTGTCACAGTATGCATTCAGCTAAGGCTGAATTTATGCTTGTTCTCGATAGAAAGCGCGCACTCTGCATTCAGTGCCACAAGAAATAGCTAAGAGCAAAGGCAAAGAGCAAAGAGCAAGGGACATGGATGAAATAGCGGAATAAGAACCCCATGCTTTTAGCTCTAAGCTATCCGCTCTACGTATTACGCATGTTGTATGTCAATATGGCACAGCTTTTGCTAAAATTAAGAAGGATTATTGTGCAATGAGAAGATGGCATAAACCAAAGAGTAAAAAGCTACGAGCTAAGAGCAAGGAGCTCATAGCTGAAGGTATGAAATTATGCTCCTCCCGCTTTCGGCCATATGCTCTATGCTTTGTTCTTTTTGCTCTGTGTTCTATGCTCTGTGTTCTGTTATTTTCCCTTCCATCATTACTTCATGCTGAAGTTACTGGCGCTTGCAGCAACTGTCATACAATGCATAACAGCCAAGGTGGGCAACCTATGGCATATGACTTTGACGGTACATCCTTCTCAAAGACCGATATACCTAAAAGTAGTTTACTGATTTATGATTGTCTGGGCTGTCATTCGGCAACAAATGGTAGCACATGGCAGGATAGCGTTACGAAAGCACCTATCGTATTCAACACTACAGAACCTACTTATGGAGACAATGGTCTGGCAGGAGGAAATTATTACTATGTTAGTACTACTGTTGATAATACAGGGCATAATATCTTATCAACTAATCCTGATGGTACACTCGGTAACACTCCGCCAGGAGGTACAGCACTGACTGACCAATTGAGATGTGCCGGAACATGGGGCTGCCATGGCCATAATGGCCGGCAGATTGGAGATACAGCAGTTGATAACGAGACACAGGCAATAAAAGGGGCACATCATGGTAATGATGCCCCTCCATTAGAGGGAGATTTGACGAATGTTGCCCGCAACTACAGATTTTTATTAGGGATAAAAGGCAAAGAAGATACTGATTGGGAACAGGACAATATAAATACAAGCCACAACGAATATAAAGGCTCTACAAGCAGTGCTACGGATACAATAAGTTACCTCTGTGCAGAATGTCATGGAAAGTTTCATACCTGGGTAGGTGGCCCCAGTGAAGTTGGTATAGCCTCTCCCTGGCTCAGGCACCCAACTGATGCAGAACTTAAATCTACGGGTGAATATTCTTTCTATACAACTTACAGCATGATAGCACCGGTAGCAAGGCCTGAAGACGATTACTCTGGTGATTCCGCCATAGTTCGCCCCGGGATAGATATTATCATGTGCCTTTCCTGTCATAGAGTACACGCTTCGCCTTATTTTAAGATGATGAGGTGGGATTATAAGAGCACAAATCTATCAACTGCATTAAAAGGATGTAATGTATGTCATACGTCGAAGAATTAAATACAGTCGTTTGTCATTGGTCACTGGTCACTTTACAGAAAAGAATTCTTATATGAGAAGTATAGGTTCAAAATCAGTGA
>CAZLFE010000072.1:0-12237 GCA_964558725.1 uncultured Nitrospiraceae bacterium
TTGGAGTTCACTTTTAATTCTTAAACAGTTCACTTTTAAATTTTAGCTAACAGAGGGTTTTTTCAAATTAAAAATATGAAATTATTACTTTGGTTGCCTTTATTTCAAGATCTGATCATCACTTTATCCAAAATCTTTTTGTAATCTTCTCTTGTATCGATATCGAGCACAATCCCTTCATCTTTAACATCTAATAATCTTATTCTGCCAGGGTCTTTGTATATTATGTCTCTTAAATTAAGACCTGCAAAAATTTCCTCGATAACAGGCTTTGGGAAAAGGCTTGGATGCCCTCTTCGGCCTTTATATAAGGGTATAAGAATTTTATCAGGGGTTTCAAGGTGACAATGAACAAGTTTCTTAAATGTATCCACTCTCACTAAGGGATGGTCTGAAAGAGACACAAGGACTCCAGATGAAGATTCTGCTATAGTGTGAAGACCAATTCTGACAGATTCTGCCATATCACTTTCCAGGTCTCTATTAAATACAATCTGAACAGGTATCCCCTGAATAGCAGCAAGGACATCCTCTCCCTGGGGTCTGAGAACTACAACAATGTTTTGAATACCCGCTGTGATGATACTATTAAGACAATGTCTGATTACTGGTTTATCACCGAGAGGAAGGAGTTGTTTTAGCTGACCCATCCTCCTCGATAAACCTGCTGCAAGAAGAATCGCTGAGACTCGGAGAAACATCTCCCCTCCTGTATTTGATAATTTGTGCCATAATGCTGATGGCTATCTCTTCAGGTGTCACAGAGCCAATGGGGAGACCTACAGGAATGATAACCCTGCCAATGTCAGTCTGAGAGAAACCCTCATCTTTGAGGGTCTTGAAGAGAAGAGCTTTTTTCCGCTTGCTTCCAAGGAGGCCTATATACCTTGCCTCAGTTTTCAGGGCAGCCTTCAACGCATCGAGGTCATGATTATGACCACGTGTTGCAATAACAAGGAAGGTGCTTTTGTCAACGGGGACTTCTAAAAAAACACTTTCAAAATTACTTACAACAGTATCATGTGCATCGGGTATTTTATCCCTGTTTGCATATTCGCCCCTGTCATCAACCACCGTTACCCTGAATCCTGAAAATCTTGCAACCTTTGATAATGCCTTCCCTACATGACCAGCACCGAGGATTACAAGATGAGGATCAGGAATAATGGGCTCAATATAAACAAGGACTTTTCCACCGCATACAAGACCACCATGCTTTTCAGTGAGTTCAAAAGGTATCGTTAATGGAGAACCATCTTTTATTGTAATTAAAGATGCCTGAACAACCTCTGCTTCGATGCATCCACCGCCAAGGGTACCGACAGTGGAGCCATCATCCCTGACGAGCATCTTTGCCCCTTCCTTTTGAGGGGAAGAACCCGTGCACTGGACTATTGTTGCAATCGCAGATGATCTGCCCTCCTTTTTTAACCTCAATATTTCTTCATAGATATCCACAGCAATTCACCCAAAAAATGCATTTAAGATAACGCAGATGTTGTGAGAAAATTTATTTTTTGTACCTTAGTGTACCTTTAAATGATGGCTCTTGGGAATATTTTTGCGAATAAACAAAGAAAGATACTCCCAATAATCTTATCGAGTTAAATAAATTTTTGAACAATATCTGCGTTATTCGGGTTTACCTGAATATTTCTTTAAAAAAGAGTTTCATCATCTCCCATGAGCGCTTGTCTGCCTTTTCATTGTAAGCCATGCCTTTTGAAGGATCATTGCCAGCTTCCGGGACTGTAAAGCTATGTACTGCTCCTCCATAGATTACCATCTGCCAGTCAACACCTGCTTTACGCATCTCGTTTTGAAAGGCAAGCACAGCTTCTTGAGGCACAAAGGGATCCTCTGAGCCATGGAAGACCAGTACCTTTGCCTTTATATTTCTTGCATCTTCAGGATTTGGCGTAGCAAGGGCACCATGGAAGCTAACAACCCCTGCGATATCAGCACCGCTACGTGCCAGTTCAAGTACATTTGCTCCGCCAAAACAATAGCCCATGGCAGCAATACGGCTTTTATCAGTGAGTTCGTGATTCCTGAGTACCTGCAGGCCTGCTTGAGCACGGGCTCTCATAAGACTGCGGTCTTTAAAATATATACCGGAAACCCTGGCTGCCTCTTCGTGATCTTTTGGTCTCACACCTTTGCCATAGATGTCTGCTGAAAAGGCGACGTACCCAAGTTCTGCAAGCTCGTTAGCGCGTCTTTTTACATAAGGTCCGAGTCCTGTCCATTCATGGACAACCATCACACCCGGACGTTTCCCTTTGATTGCATCGTCATATGCTAAATAGCCTTCCAGGACTGTATCCCCGTCTTTATATTCAACCATTTCTGTATGGAGTTTAGCCTGGACATTTGTTACTAAAAAGAGGATGAAAATTATGGAAAGTAAATATTTCATTAGTAACCCCCTTGTTACAATGTCTCATAAATAATTCCACTTACACCTCAGTGACCCGAAAATACCCCTCTTTGGCAAAGAGGGGTCAGGGGAGATTTTATGATTCGCAAATGGAAACATTTATTCTTAAAATCCCCCTTCGTCCCCCTTTTCCAAAGGGGGAATATATGGTATTTTATGCTCCTCATAGGCTAAATGCTCATGTCGAATCGCGCTTGTCGCTCCCGAAAGCTTTCAGGATTTCTTCAGAAGGATTCTGGACAAGCCAGAATGACACTTTTAGACAAATAACATATCCACATATACCAATCCTTCTCTGAAAAAATTCGTTATACTTTGACCATAGCTTCTTTAACAGTTTCAGGTGTCATGGGAAGTTTGCGCAACCGAATTCCCGTTGCATTAAAAACTGCGTTCGCCACTGCAGGGGCAATGGGTGGGACACCAGGTTCACCAATGCCTCCCAGTTTTTCCTTGCTCCTTACAATATGAACCTCTATCTCAGGTGCTTCATGCATCCTCAGTAATTCATAGTTATGGAAATTGCTTGAGGCAACACCACCGTTTTCTAGTTCAATCCCCTCTTTTAAAGCTGCACTCAGTCCCATAATGATCCCGCCTTCCATCTGCGCGGTTATGATTGCTGGATTTACCACATCTCCACAGTCAACAGCGCATACAACCCTGTGAACCTTAATTGTCCCTTTCTTATCATCAACAGAGACTTCTGCAACCTGAGCCACATAGCTTCCAAAAGAGAGGTGTTGGGCAATACCACGACCCAGTCCTTTTTTCAAAGGCCTTCTCCATCCTGCCTTCTCAGCAGCAACCTCAAGAACCCTGTAAGCCCGTTTATGGTTCTTCAGGTGATTTAAACGGAATTCCAATGAGTCCTTTTTTGCTGCATTGGCAAGTTCATCGATAAAACACTCAACTGTAAAGGCATTATGTGTACTCCCAACAGAACGCCAGAAACCAACAGGTACAGGAGTATCAAGTCTGACATATTCAACATAAACATTTGGTATTTCATATTCCATGTTTCCGACACCTTCTACAGCAGCAGGATCTATACCATTTTTCATCATTTGAGGAAAAACACGGGAGAAAATAGATGGGACAACTACTTTGTGAGACCAGGAAATAAGGCGACCTTTATCATCGATCCCCCCTTGTATCTTACAACTGTTAGCAGGTCTATAAAGATCATTCTTCACATCCTCTTCCCTTGTCCAGACGAGTTTTATCGGTCTGCCTGTTGCCCTGGATACCTCTATAGCCTCTTCAATAACATCTGTTTCAAACCGTCTTCCAAAGCCACCGCCAAGGTAGGTGGTATGGACAGAGATCTGATCAAGTTTCAATCCTGTTATTTTTTCTGCTGCCTGGAGAACACCTGTCTGATTTTGCGTTGGAACCCATATTTCACATTTATCCGCAGTAACATAGGCTGTGCAATTCATCGGTTCCATTGTTGCATGGTAGAGATATGGCAGGATATATGTTGAATCAACCTTTTTGGAAGCCTTGTTTAGAGCAAGCCTGGCATCTCCATCGTTTCGTGCAACTATGCCGTCCTTTTTTAAGTGTTCAGCAAGCATCTTTTGAAGACTTTCATTATTAAGTTCAGGATGTGAACCTCTGCCCCATTTCATATTGAGGGCAGCCCTTCCTTTCCACGCTCCTTCAATGGTTTCAGCACATACAGCTTTACCTCTGTAACCATAAGAGGGTGTATGGACATCTATAATGTGATTCACACCTGCTATTTTCATAGCGGCTTCCCTATCATAAGACAGGATCTGTGCACCGAAAGCTGATGGGCGTTCTATGGAGGCATAAAGCATATTCGGAACAAAGATATCTATACCGAATACTGCTAAACCGTTTACTTTTTCTATAACGTCAAGACGATCTATGGGTTTACCGATAAACTTGAAATCGTCTTCCCTCTTTAGAGACGGCTTCTGAGGTACAGGCTCTTTTGAAGCATCTTCACAGAGTTGCCCATAGGTGAGTTTACGATTGCTCTTTTTATGTATTACAGTTCCATTTGAAAGTTTACACTCATTTGCAGGCACTCCCCACTTTTTTGAAGCTGCACTGATGAGCATCTCGCGGGCTGCAGCACCTGCCTTTCTCAATGGCTCAAACATGTGTCTGATACTTGTACTTCCCCCTGTTGACTGCATTCCCGAAGCAGGATCAACGTATTGTTTCCCTGCAGGTGCACTCATAATTCTTACTCTGTTCCAGTCAGCCTCGAGCTCATCCGCTACAATCATTGGCAGAGATGTATAGACACCCTGCCCCATCTCGGACTTGTTCACAACAATAGTTACCATGTTATCAGGTGTTATCTGTAACCATACATTCGGACTGAATAATTTATCTTTAGAAACTTCCTCAGCAGACAGTATTCTATATCCGGAAGGGGTTAAAGAAACGGCTATGGTGAGGCCTGCCAATTTTAGGAATTCTCGGCGTGTAAGATTTTTGCTCATTTCTTAACCTCCTTTGCTACAATGGTAATGGCTTTTTTGATCCTCTGGTATGTTCCACAACGGCAGAGGTTTCCACTCATGACATTTAGTACTTCCTCATCCTTGGGATGTGACTTTTCTGATAGCAGTGCAATTGCCTGCATGATCTGACCTGACTGGCAGTAACCGCACTGAGGAACCTGTGCTTTTATCCATGCTTTTTTCACAGGATGATTCTCAGGTATGCCTTCTATGGTGGTAATCTTTTTGCCCTGTGCCTCTCCAACGGGAATCTGACATGACCTCCGGGCTTTGCCATCAACATGAACGGTGCATGCCCCGCAGAGACTCATACCACATCCATACTTTGTGCCCGTGAGTTTAAGGTGTTCCCGTATAACCCATAACAATGGCACATCAGGGCTCACATCAATTTCATATTTTTTCTGATTAACTTCGAGAGTAATCATGGTCTTCTCCTTTCAGTCCTGCAAATCTCTCATTCTTATTACTTCCCGAAAGGGCATAGAGGATAACGGCATTCCTTGCAGTTAAGGCATAACCCACCGTGGCCCATCTCAGCAAGTTCCCTTCTTCCTATGTGTTCACCTGCAAGTATCCTTGGGAGAAGGATATCAAAGACTGTTACTTCATGATATATTCCACAGGCAGGAATCCCAAGCAAGGGTATCATACTATTTGAGTTATCAATATAGGCAATGAGAAACATCGAACCGGGTAATACAGCAGAACCGTAATGGATTTCCTTTGCGCCAAGTTTCTTTATAGCAAACCGCGTCACATCATCAGGATCAACAGACATCCCACCTGTGACGATGAGGAGGTCTGATCCTTTCGACTTCAATTCCCTGAGTCTCTCCTCAATACTGGAGGCATTGTCAGGTTCATAATGAATACCCACAATTTCACCATCATAGGCCTCTATCTTTTTTCTCAGTACGGGTGCAAATGCATCATTTATCTTTCCACAATAAATTTCATTGCCAGTGATCACAACCCCTACCTTGGGACTCCTTATCTCTCTCACTTCCAAGATTCCATTGCCGGCAATGCTGAGTGCCTTTTCGATAATTCTTCTTTTCACAACAAGGGGAATTGTACGGGTGCCAGCAACCTTCTGGCCTTTTCGTACTATCGTATTTGTATGCACTGTGGCACACATGACGTCGCCGAGCATATTAAACATGAGGAGGGCATCCTTATTCACCCTAAGCAGTCCATCTCTTTCTGCAACAAGGTTTACCTTCCCTTCTTTGGGTGGTCCATCTGGCCTCACGCCTGATCCTGAAAGAGCAGAGGCCATTATGATAGCTGCATCATCCTCATGTATTTCATCTTCAGACAGCCTCAGTATGAAAAGCTTCTCTTTTCCCAAACACTTGAGGTGTTCTATATCTTCTTCAGTTACGACATGTCCCTTCTTGAACGCCCTCCCTTTGAACTCACCTGGTCTTATCTCTGTAATATCATGGGCAAGAGGTATACCTGTGGCTTTGCTCACAGGTATTTCCATTATTATTGTATTGCTCTTTCTTATATCTGAGTTCCTCATTCTTTTACCTCAATATTTTTTGAACATTAAACCGGTTGATCTTATATGATTGATAAACACTCAATGTAATGAACTAAGGAAGAAGCTAATTTCAGATACTTAAATGAATCTTCGGTATTATCATTTTCACCCCCCTTTCAGTGTCCTGGCTAAGCGAAAATAATTTAAACTTTAGTCTAAAAAAACAACTAAAAGTATCAGTATATGTCTGATTTTTTTGTAGGAATTTGGCGTTTCGTTTTGTAAGTATTTATCCTATAAGATTAGGCATAAAGCTAGTAATATGGTATAATTTCTAAGAATTCTGGAGGTTCGTTATGCCAATCTATGAGTATTCATGTAAAAAATGCAAGATTATCTTTTCTCTCCTGCAAAGGATAGGTTCTTCAGAAAAAGATACCACCTGCCCAAAATGTGGTTCGAAAGAGGTTAAAAAGAAGTTCTCTCTCTTCAGTCGGTTTACATCAAAGGGCATCATTGAACCATCCCCGTCTATGCCAAATTTCAGCGGAGGGAGTTGAGGTATCTCTTCCTGCTGAACCGTGGGTTCAGCTCTCCTTTAACTCTGATACCTGTAGATTTCTCTTTTCTTATTGATTCTTTTGATTACTAATCTCCCCCCTCCCCTCTTTACAAAAGAAGGGTAATTTTTTTCTTTGAATTATGAGAATAACTTCCATAAATTCCCTCTTTTCTAAAGGGGACGTAGGATGATTACTGATTTTCTTATGAGTCTGCCTTAAGCAGTCAATAATTCGATTTGATAATCATTAACCTGAGTTTTATCAAGAAATAAGAGATACTTCCGTTCAATCCTTAACATTGACAGGAAAATTTGTAAACTGTTAGAATTAACTTCAATTCTTAAACAAAAATCTCTAAACAGAGGGGAGGGGTATATGGATGCCCGTTGTAAGGGTTCTGGAGGGTGAGTCCTTTGAGAATGCACTCAGAAAGTTCAAAAAACAGTGTGAAAGAGAAGGAGTCCTCTCCGAAATAAAGAAAAGAGAGCACTACGAAAAGCCGAGCGTGAAGAAGAAGAAAAAGGCTATTGCTGCTCGGAAGAAAGCCTTCAGAAGAATGAAGTTGGCGGCAAGGTAATGTCTCTTCAGCAGAGACTAGATGATGATTTAAAGGTAGCGATAAAGAGCTCTGATAATCTCAAAACCTCTGTTGTAAGGATGGTCAAGGCAGCCATCAAGAACAAGCAGATAGAGAAGAAGAGAGAATTGTCTGATGAAGAAATAATCTCTATTATCTCTATGCTCTCAAAACAGAGCCGTGAGTCGATCGAGCTTTTTTCAAAAGGAGGAAGAGAAGACCTTGTTGAAAAAGAAAAAAAGGAGATCTCAATCCTCCAATCATACCTGCCGAGTCAGCTCACTCCAGAGGAGCTTGACCGTTTAATCTTTGATGCAATAAAAGAAGCTTCTGCTGAAGGTGCAAAGGACATAGGTAAGGTTATGCGCATCCTCATGCCCCGATTGAAAGGTTCTGCTGATGGAAAGGTTGTAAATCAGCGGGTAACGGAACTATTACAAAAGACATGAAGCTAAAAGACATTTATAGAAAAGCAATTGAAATTGGTATGGGCAATGACCCTCGAGGCAGGGATAATGTCTTGAAAGACCTGGAGCAGAGGAAAAAATCTTTTGATGAGCTTAAACCTGATGAGAAAGACTTTTTCGACATGGAATCTTTCCAGAACCCTTATGCTGATTCAAGGATTCTCTATGGGACTGGCGATGAGGAGATCAGAAGCATCCTTATCGGTATAGATATCGAAGTCGGTGAGATACTGCTTGCTGACAGCATTCGGTCAAAGGGAAGGCAGGTTGACCTCCTCCTTTCGCACCATCCTGAGGGAAGAGCATATGCAAACCTCTATGCCGTGATGCATATGCAATCAGATATATTGAACAGATTTGGAGTACCTATCAACATTGCAGAGGGGCTCATGGATGGAAGGATAAAAGAGGTGGAAAGAAGGCTCCTGCCGGTTAACCATTCAAGAGCTGTAGATGCTGCGAGGCTTCTCGGCATTCCCTTCCTTTGTCTTCACACGCCTGCTGATAACATGGTTGCAAGTCATCTCCAGAGGCTTTTCGATGAAAAGAAACCCTATCTTGTGGATGATGTGATCGCCATACTCAAGGGAATACCTGAGTACAGAGAGGCAGGACTGAACAGTGTAGGCCCAAAGATCTTTCTTGGTTCAAAGAACAGGAAAGCAGGAAAGATATTTGTTGATATGACAGGTGGCACAGAAGGGGCAAAAGAGATATTTGAAAGCCTTACTACGAGTGGAGTTAGTACAATCGTAGCGATGCACCTGAGCGAGGACCACAGGAAAGAGGCAGAAAAGAACCACCTGAATGTTATCATTGCTGGACATATTTCAAGTGACAATCTCGGCCTCAACTTACTTTTAGATGAGGTTACACGAGGTGATTCATTCGAGATTTTAGAATGCTCTGGATTTAAGAGATTCAGTCGAAGGGCTGAATGAAGTTTGAACAACTGCTTGAAGAAATAAAGTCTAAAACAGACATCGTTGATTTCATCTCCGATTATGTCCAATTAAAGAAATCCGGTCAAAACTATAAAGCTCTCTGTCCTTTCCATTCTGAAAAAACCCCTTCCTTTATGGTAAGCCAATCAAAACAGATATTTCACTGCTTTGGATGCGGGATCGGCGGTGATGTCGTCAGCTTTATGATGAAACATGAGAACCTCTCTTTCAATGAAGCAGTGCAGTATATTTCGAAAAAGGCCGGTATCAAGATTAGAGAATTTACTTTCGACAAAGATCTCTCTGAAAGACGCGAAAAATTACTCCACATACACAAAGAGGCCATGAAATTTTTTATCAAGAACCTGAATCACTCAGAGGTAGCTAAAGAATATTTAAAGAAGAGAGGAATTGAAGAGTCATCCCTTCACAGTTTCTCCATAGGCTATGCTACAAATGAAAGAGACGGCCTTATAAAATATCTGGAGAAGCTAGGTTATAGCAATTCCTTGGTAAAGGATGCAGGGCTTGCTGTATCTGATGAAAGAGGCTTCAGGGATGTATTCAGAGGACGCATCATCTTTCCTATCTGTAGCTATCAGAATGATGTTATTGCCTTCGGTGGTAGAGTCTTAGACGATTCTCTTCCGAAATATCTTAATTCTCCCGAGACAGAGATATTTAAAAAAGGCGAGACTCTCTTTGCCATAAACCTCGCAAAAGATGAGATAAGAAAAAAAGGTTATGCCATTATTGTTGAGGGATACCTCGATACAATCCTATGCCATCAGTTCGGGTTTAAGAACACCGTTGCGCCATTAGGAACAGCTTTGACTTCAAGGCAGTTACAGAGGCTAAAGCCATTATCGGGAAAGGTTGTACTGGTCTTCGACAATGATGAGGCCGGTGTTGCTGCTGCAAAGAGGTCTCTGGAATTCCTTTCTGAATCCGACTTCAGAACAAAAGTCTTGCTACTTCCTGAAGGTGAAGACCCTGATAGTTTTTTGAGAAAAAAAGGCAGTCAGCCTTTTAAGAGGTTGCTTTCAGAAGCTCTGTCAATGACAGAGTTTCTCCTGAATACTTTAAAGGGGGACAAGATAGATACCGCAAGGGAGGTCCTCGGGATGATATCAGGAATAAGGGATATGATTGTGGCAGACGAATTATTACGTGAACTCGCTGATAGAACAAGAATCAATGAATCGGTCCTGAGGAGTGAACTGAAAAAGATAAAGAAAAAGGAAAAATCTCACAGTTTAGAGGGTCTGGGACTCATGAAGGTAACAAAGTACGAAGAAGAATATCTTCTCCTCAGTGCAATCATTGCATTCCCTGAAAAGGCTGAATACGTGCTTTCAAGACTTGATATTGAAGACCTGAAGGACGAAACAATAAAGGCTTTATTCAAGAAAATAAAGACCCTCGGCAACATGTTTACTATTGGGGTCCTCCTCAACGAGGCTGATGATGAAGAGAGAGCACTGATTACGGGACTCTCTCTGAAACCAGGATTCGACATAGAGCATGTTGACAGAAACATCGAAGACTGTCTGCAGACACTGTTCCAGAAACGATTTAATGAGAAAAGGAAACAGGCAGAGGAATCAGGCGATATTGCGCTTCTGAATAAATTGCTCAAGGAAAAGCGTAAACTCGTAAAGGGGCACACCTATGGAAGAATACTTTGACTATTTTGAAGAGCAAGAAGAGGAGAGAAAGACCGATCATGTCAGGGCCGGGATCAACGATAAGGCCACAGAGGAGAGAAAAAAGGCCCCTGGTTTTGTAGAAGGCGAAAGAGATCCCGTCCGCATCTATCTGAAGGAAATGGGCAATGTGCCATTGCTCGCAAAAGAAGAAGAGATTGAGATTGCCAAAAAGATAGAAGCAGGAAAAGAGAAAGTCTGCAGGGTAATATTTTCAATACCCTTTTTCCTCAGGAGGCTCATAGCATTAGGAAGGATGGTAAAAAACGGAAATGCCCCCCTTACCGAGATTATTCAGGACTGCGAAGGAGAGACAGAGGAAGCCCTTTTCTTAGAAAGAAGAAGATTCTTTAAGATTACAGAGGAGATAGGCAATCTTTATCAGAAACGGGAGACCCATCTCATAAAATTAAAAAATATCATGCCTGCAACACATAACAGGTTAATCAAAAAACTCAGGGCAAACAGGGAACAGATCCTTGGAAAAGTTTATGACCTGAGATTAAAAGAGGATGTCATAATAGCATTCTCAGAGGAGTTAAAACGGTCAGTTCAGGAAATAGAAGATCTCCAGAAAAAAATAGTAAAGGCAACCAAAAGGGTAGGATATACTTCCCGGATAAGGAAAGAGATAAAGAAGAAAGAAACTAAATGTGGAATGAGTTCTGACGAATTGAGGAAGGTATTAAATGTTCTGACGGAAGGTGAGAGAGAAATACATGAAGCAAAAAAGGCGCTGATAGAAGCCAATCTGCGATTTGTGATAAGCATTGCTAAAAGATATGCAGGAAAAGGCTTAAGCTTTTCAGATCTCATACAGGAAGGAAACATCGGACTTATGCGGGCTGTCGATAAATTTGACTATAAGCGCGGTTACAAGTTCAGCACCTATGCAACATGGTGGATCAGACAGGCAATAACAAGGGCGCTGGTAGAACAATCGAGAGCAATAAGGATACCTGTACATACAGTCGAGATCATAAATAAGATAACAAAGGTTATGAGTGAAATTGTACAGGAGACGGGCAAGGAGCCCTCACCTGAAGAAATTGCTGAACGGTTGAAGATTCCTGTCGAGAAGGTAAGAGGAATACTCAGGATAGCAAGAGATACCGTATCCCTTGAAACCCCGGTAGGAGAAGAAGAGGGGAGTTATCTCAGGGACTTTATAGAGGATAAAGGGATGTTGTCTCCCCTTGATGTTGCAATTGAAGAGGATATGAAAAAACAGATAGATAAAATTCTCAGCTCCCTGACTCCGAAAGAGGAACAGATCATAAGAAAGAGATTCGGCATCGGTGAAGATGCACCGCGTACCCTTGAAGAGGTCGGTCAGGATTTTGATGTAACACGTGAGCGGATTAGACAGATTGAAGCCAAGGCAATAAGAAAACTGAGGCACCCTTCCCGAAGTAAATGGCTCAGAACATTCATCGAAAGGCATCGCTGAAATGTAAAGGACTTATCAGACCTTGTAAGGCGCGCTGTTGAGTTCGAATAAGCGTCATTCCGCTGCGAAGTTGAGGAATGACGTGTGAAGGACT
>CAZLFE010000073.1:0-12070 GCA_964558725.1 uncultured Nitrospiraceae bacterium
CTGTCGATAACTTGTGGCAGAAAAGGAATGTCTAAGTTTAAGAAACCAGAAGTTATCACTGAAACAGCATCTTCTCTGGAGACCCCCCTCGACATTAAATACTCAACCTGTTCTTCAGCAATGGGACCTATTGAAGCTTCATGAGAAAGTTCAGCCTTTAATGCACCCCCAGATATCAACTGTGGTATTGCATAAATCTTTCCCTTGTTGGAAAATACTATTCCACGGCAGTCAAGGTGAGCTAAACAATAACCTTTGGTCTTCGCTACTAAATCTCCTCGTGCATAGATCACGCTTTCATCAGCAGCAATCGTCCGTGCAATAGATTCACCTCTTGTGTCTTCTCCCTCAAGGATTATTCTTGTACCGAGATCGATGTAAGAGTCTTTTAGTCCATAGACAACTGTATTAAATTTTGCAGAAGACCTGTCTCCCTTGAGATAGGCAACGGGGAAGGCCTGAATTGACTTTACTGGTTTTAAAAGGACATAGTTACTGACAAAAGCACCATCCTCTTCAACGACGGCCCACGTCCTTGGCCTCACATGGAACTTGTCAGCCCAATTATGGATCATCGTGAAAAAGAGTTTCCCGCCTTTTTTAATAAAGAACTCAGAGATACCCAGATGTATTCCTTCAGCGTCTCCTTTAGAGAGGGTACATCCCGTTATCACCTGGAGCTCTGCGCCTTCTTCTACAATGATGATATTGTGAACGTTTTGACTCACATAGTTTTCTGCAACGAGAAGGCATGCCTGTACCGGATACTCGAGTTTCTGGTGTGGTAAGACCCTGATGAAGTATCCATGAGTCATATCCAGTTCTGCCTGAGCTGTATACTTATCCTGATCTACAGGGACAGCTCTCCAGTAATAATCTTCCAGCCAGTCATATTTTTTTAAAGCCTCTGCTGTACTCATTATCTCGAGCTTGCCCTCATAGAGCTTGTTTAATCTCTCATAGACCACAGAGTGGTCAACTTGAAAATATGATCCTGATCTTACCTCTTCCTTCACGTTGATACCGGCCATAACGGCAGCTTCTCGTTCTTGCAGGGGTAAGCTCTCAAGGCTCTCTATTCTTCCTCTTTCGATATGCTGACTGTACCGTAAAAGATCTATATCAGGGCCAAGAGCTGCTTTCTTTTCTTTCGCCTTTTCCGCCCTTTCCCTTATGTCAGAAAGGTATGTCTTGCTTATCGACATACAGCACACCTCCTGTAACCGTGCTTTTTTATTTCAGCAAGGATATCCCTGGGATTACCTCCGCAGATTAACTTCCCATCAAAGATGATATAGCCTTTGTCAGCATTTACAAAATCAAGGATATGGCCAGTGTGCGTTATGATTAAAGCACTTCTTTTCTGCTCCTTTAGTCTATCTTCTTTCCCCAGAAGAGTGTTTATTGCTTCCCCCACGAGAGCAATATTCTCAAGATCAACTCCAGATTCTGGTTCGTCTATAAAGACTAAATCTGGCCTTTGTACCATGAGCTGCAAAAGTTCTGATCGCTTCATCTCACCACCAGAAAAACCTTCGTTCAGTCCTCTGTCTAAATGATTGAGGAGGTTGAGCTTCTCTGCAATCTTAATGGTATCCTCTTTGTTTGTCCCATCTGAGATTATTTCTACGAATTTCCGTAATGAGACACCCCTGACCGTCGGGGGTCTCTGGAAGGAGATGCCAAGACCAAGCCTTGATCTTTCAGAGATATCCTTTTCAGTGATATCTTTTCCCTTAAAATATATCTTTCCCTGCACCACTTTATACTTAGGGAATCCCATCAGAGCCATGATAAAAGAAGTTTTTCCAGCTCCGTTAGGCCCAAAAAGCATATGGACATCGCCATAATTCATGGAGAAATTTACACCTTGTAAAACCTGTCTATCTCCTATAGACAGACTAAGGTTTTCTACTCTTAACATCTCCTGCATTATTTCTTTCCTCCTCAATTCTAAAACAATAATACTTATTATCTTATTTTCACTATAACAGAGGCAAGAGTTTTGTATTCGTGTAAAGGATGTTCATCTTTCTGTGAGAAAAATACCTACAAGCAAAGAAGGATAAATCCTACAAAAAAATCAGACAAAGACTGATACCCACGGTAGTTTTTAGGAGCAATAATGGTGTGGTGGATAAAAAATATTCAAAGAAGCAAAGAATGGGAAAAACGTTGAATGACTTATTATCTTGACATTGAAAGTTACATGTAGTATAAATTCTCATCGAGTTCATGAACTTTATTCATGTAACAAAGCACATAATTCTTTTTCCTATCAGCGTTGTTTGCCGTAGTAATAATTAACCTTTAATGAAAGGAGGGATTTATATGAATGTTACCAGAAGAGATTTTATGAAGATCTCTGGTGTAACCGTTGCTGGGGCAGCTCTGAGCCAGTTAGGTCTTGACCTTACTCCTGTGAAGGCTTATGCTGCTGAGCTTCGAATCAAAGGTGCCAAAGAAACTCCTACTATCTGTTGTTACTGTTCGGTAGGATGTGGCATCTTAGTAGCGACTGACAAAAATGGCAAAGTAATCAATGCAGAAGGAGATCCGGATCACCCAATCAGTGAAGGTGCTTTATGTGCCAAAGGAGCTTCAAGTTATCAAATCGCTGTAAACGATAATCGCTTGAAAAAAGTCCGCTATCGTGCACCTAACAGTGACAAGTGGAAAGAAGTTAGTTGGGAGTGGGCACTCGATGAGATTGCAAAGCGGATCAAGAAGAGTAGAGATGCAAGCTTCATGGAAAAGAATGCTCAAGGACAGGTGGTAAACAGGTGCAATGGTATTGCCTCAGTTGGAAGTGCAGCACTGGATAATGAAGAGTGCTGGCTCTATCAGAAATTTTTGAGATCACTGGGTGTTGTCTATATTGAACACCAGGCCCGTATATGACACAGCGCAACTGTGGCGGCTCTGGCAGAGTCGTTCGGTCGCGGTGCAATGACAAACCATTACATTGATTTTCGAAACTCAGATGTCATTCTCAATATGGGTAGTAATGTTGCAGAAAACCATCCAGTGTCTTTTAAGTGGATTCAGGCTGCAAAGGATAAAGGATCGGTCTTTATTCATGTAGATCCACGTTATACCCGTACGTCAACAAAGGCTGATATATTCGTTAGACTCCGTTCGGGTACGGATATCGCCTTCCTTGGTGGGATGATTAAGTATATTCTTGATAACAATCTCTATGATGAATTCTATGTCAAGAACTATACGAATGCGTCGTTTATTGTTAACCCAAAATACAGTTTTGATGACGGACTTTTTTCTGGATACGATCCGAATAAAAGGTCATATGATCAATCTACGTGGGCATTAGAAAAGGATGCAAACGGAATTCCTACACGTGACATGACCCTTCAAAATGAAAGGTGTGTCCTCCAGCTTTTGAAGAAACATTACTCACGTTATACCTTTGAAAAAGTCACGACTATCACTGGGACTCCTCAAGATGACCTGGAAAAGGTCTACAAGGCTTATAGTTCAACTGGCACCCCTGACAAAGCTGCTACCATATTGTATGCCATGGGATGGACCCAGCATACGGTCGGTGTTCAAAACATCCGTGCAATGTCCATTATCCAGACACTCTTAGGGAACATGGGTATTGCTGGTGGTGGCGTAAATGCCCTGAGGGGAGAATCGAATGTTCAGGGTTCAACTGATCAGGCCCTGCTTTTCCATATTATTCCCGGGTATCTCCCGACTCCGAGAGAACAATGGCAGACCCTCGAAGATTATAATAAAACCACCCCTTCATCAAAAGACCCAAGGAGTGTCAACTGGTGGAAGAACAGACCGAAATATGTTGCAAGTCTTCTGAAATCTTTCTATGGAGATAAGGCAACCAAGGAACATAATTTCGGATATGCATGGTTACCAAAACTTGATAAGGCACAGGATGCATCGTGGCTTAATCTCTTTGATGAGATGTACAACGGTGCTTTTACAGGTTTCTTTGCCTGGGGTATGAATCCGGCGTGTTCAAGCGCCCATGCAGGCAAGGTGCGTCAGGCCTTAGCAAAGCTTGACTGGATGGTCAATGTCAATGTCTTCGATAACGAAACTGGTTCTTTCTGGAAAGGACCGGGCATGGATCCCAAAAAGATTAAGACAGAGGTCTTCCAGTTGCCCTGTGCTGCCTTCTTAGAAAAAGAAGGAAGCATCAGTAACAGCGGCCGGTGGATGCAGTGGAGATGGAAAGCATCCAACCCGCCGGGTGATGCGATGCCCGATGGCGAGATCATGTATGATCTCTTCAAGAAAGTAAAGGCTCTTTACAAAAAAGGAAAAGGCGCATTCCCGGATCCCATTATGAACCTCAAATGGGATTACGAAACCAATGGTAAGTTCGACATCCACACGGTTGCCAAGGAGATTAATGGTTACTTCATAGAGGATATCCCTGAGCATCCATTTGATAAAAAGGCATATAAGAAAGGGACATTGGTTCCGAGCTTTGTATTCCTCCTCGATGACGGCCGGACTTCGTGCGGTAACTGGATATACAGTGCCAGCTATACTGAAGCAGGAAACATGGCTGCCCGGAGAAAGAAGACAGATCCAACGGGGTTGGGTCTCTATCCGGAGTGGTCATGGGCGTGGCCCGTTAACAGGAGGATCATCTATAACCGCGCCTCTGTCGATTTGGAGGGCAAGCCTCGCAATCCAAACAGGCCACTGATGAAATGGGACGCTGAGGCAAAGAAATGGGTTGGGGATGTTCCTGACGGCCCTGCCCCGCCGATGGGAACCGAGGGAGTCTATCCGTTCATTATGAAACCTGACGGCGTTGCTTCTATCTTCGGCCCAGGATTAAAGGATGGTCCATTCCCTGAACACTATGAACCGTTGGAATGCCCAATTGAGAAGAATATCATGTCAAATCAGAGAATTAATCCTGTCATTAAGATATTCAAGGGAGGACCAGATACGTTTGTTACTTGTGACCCAAGATATCCTTTTGTGTGTACAACTTACAGAGTAACTGAGCACTGGCAGACAGGTGTTTTGACCCGCTGGCTTCCATGGCTTCTTGAAGCTGAGCCACAGGTGTTCTGTGAAATGAGTAAAGAGCTGGCAGAAGTAAGAGGGATAAAAAACGGTGATAAGGTTATGGTGGAAACTTCTCGGGGCAAATTAGGAGCGGTAGCTATAGTTACTTCCCGGTTTAAACCTTTCGTAATTGCAGGACAAACGATACATCAGATAGGGTTACCGTATCACTTTGGTTGGCTCCACCCTAAAGATGGAGGCGATAGTGCCAATTTGCTTACCCCGACAGTTGGTGATCCTAATACAATGATACCGGAATCAAAGGCCTTCATGGCTAACGTTAAAAAGGCTTAAAGGAGGTGATATAGAATGGCAGGAAAAACCTTTTTTATAGATACAACGAAGTGTACAGCATGTCGTGGATGTCAAATAGCATGTAAGCAGTGGAATATGAATCCAGCAACAAAAACAACACAGAAAGGTAGCCATCAAAATCCTGAGGATCTTTCTTTTTCAACTTTCAAGTTAGTTCGGTTCAGTGAATTAGAAGAAAATGGGAAACCTGTTTGGTATTTCTTCACTGATCAGTGCAGGCACTGCCTTGAACCACCCTGCATGTACACAGCCCAGTCTTTAGGTGTAAAAGCCATTACAAGGGATGAAGCAACAGGTGCTGTGCTTTACGATCCAAAGGTGAAAGTAAAGGCTGCTGATGCAAAGACCATAAGGGAATCTTGTCCATGGAATATCCCTCGCTGGGATCAGAAGACAACTGGAATGGCCAAATGTACAATGTGCATCGATAGAGTAAAAGAGGGGCTGTTACCGGCCTGTGTAAAGACCTGTCCAACAGGAGCGATGAACTTCGGTGAAAGGGATAAGATACTTGAGATGGCCAATAAGAGATTACAGGAACTAAAGACAAAGTATCCAAAAGCCCAGCTTCTTAACGCCGAATCTGTCAGAACCATCTTTTTGGTTATTGATGACCCACAGAAATACCACAAGTTTGCATTAGTTGATGATACCGCAGGTATCACAAGGATTGCGGCTATAAAGAAATTAATCAGGCCTCTCGGGAACCTCACGCACTTTGTGGGTTAAACAGTAGGTAGACACTTATTCGATAGGGCTTGTTTCGAGGTTCTTCGAAACAGGCCCTATTATTGATTTACGAAATGACTTTTCTTCTCCCTTATATCTCCTTTATGTACAATTGTTTTATGAATAAAATGGGATAACGTGCAGTCCTTCTATCACTCGACCCCTGCAATATTCCCTCAGATTTGCAATGTTTTGTTCATTCCTCTTTATGTTTTTTTATGCAACTGATGGGTTTAGTCATGTTCGGCAAGAGCAATCATATGGGCACCACACAAAGCAATGCTATGCCTGAATATAAAGTACCTGTGTAAAGAGAGGATAAGAAGTATGATATTATTAAGGCTAAAGTCAGCAGAAATTTTTTCTGAGATATCCTTTATGGTTGAGTATCTGAGTTTATGATATTCAACCATTACATAATCTAACATGATACAAATGAGGAAAATATATCTGTCCCTATTGACAATGCCACACGTTTTCTCTATAAGTAAGGTACTTGTATTTGTAAACCCCGTTGTAATTATACACGGGGCATTGAACCCGTGCACAAAAGCAGAAGGTTTATCAATTTATCACCCCAATGGCAAGCTATGGGGCATTCCTACGGGGTAAAGATAGGATGAAAACCTTAACAATAAAAGAGTTCATAAGTGACCTTCAGGATTTTTATCTTCTTTCCGTCCATGGGCTTGCAGGAATAGTAAAGAAACCTTTTTATTTCAAGGATACTATCGAGCAGATGGATTATGCAGGAGCAGGCTCCTTCCTGATAATCCTTCTTGTTTCCCTTTTTATTGGCATGGCCCTCTCACTTCAATTATCAGCTGAACTTTCAGCCCTTGGGCTTAAGATGTATACGGGCAGGATTGTGGGATTTTCTGTTATCAGGGAGATTGGCCCTGTCACAGCAGCTCTGGTATTCGCAGGGAGGGCTGGTGCTGGAATGGCATCAGAGCTTGGTTCCATGATCCTTGGTCACCAGGTGGATACCCTCAGAGTCTTCGGAGTGGATCCTATTAAAAAGCTTGTTACTCCACGGATACTGAGTTCCCTCGTAATGCTCCCCGCGCTTACCATAATAGGTGATGCCGTTTCCCTCTTTGGTGGCTACTACATAGCAGCCTTTGTCAGTCACCAGAGTGGCACTTTTTACTGGGGTTCAATTCGAGAAATCCTTATTTTTGAGAATGTCTTTGCAGGTTCTATTAAACCCTTCATTTTCGGTTATCTCATAGCATGCATAAGCTGCTATACGGGACTCTCTACGAAGGGCGGAGCTATAGGTCTCAGAAGATCAACCACCCGTGCTGTCGTCACATCGATGATCGTTATTATCGTTTCTGACTTTCTGTTGACAAGAATATTACTTTATGTCCTCGGATTTTCAGTATGATTGTATTTGACAAAGTCTGGTTTTCCTATAATATCAGAGAGATTGTTAAAGATATAAGCTTCTCCATCAGTTCTCAAGAAAGGGTAGCAATCCTAGGCGTAAGCGGAGAAGGGAAGACTACCATACTCAGATTGATACTGGGACTCATCAGGCCAGACTCTGGACATATCATCATTGACGGAGAGGATATAACAAGCAAAACAGAAGATGAACTCAGGCAGGTGAGGAGGAAATTCAGTATTGTTTTCCAGGAAGGAGCTCTCTTTGACTCCCTGGACGTGAAAGAGAATGTAGCTTTTTGTTTAAGAGAATATACAAAAATGTCAGAGGATGAGATAGACAAAAGGGTGAGGGAATTGCTTCGAGTTGTCGGTGTAGAAGAAGCGATAGAACTCATGCCCGAAGAACTGAGTGGTGGAATGCACAGGAGGGTTGCAATCGCCAGGTCACTGGCTGCAACCGAACCGAAAATGTTTCTCTATGATGAACCTACATCAGGGCTTGACCCTGCAAATGCAGATAATATTTGCAAGTTGATTCTTGACCTTTCTGAGAACGCCAATGGTTTTATCATCGTTACCCATAAGGTCTTTGATGCAATGAAGGTAGCTGACAGATTTATGTTTTTAAGAGATGGTATGATAATATTCGATGGTGATAAGGAGCAACTCAAAAACACGACTATTCCTGAAATTCAACTATTTATAGAGGAATTACATATTAAATCGCAGGTCAGGCCAATAAAGTAAATATGCATGGGAGGACGAGATGTTTGACATAAAAAAACAGGTCCTATGGTCAAAACTCAAGGTTGGTGTCGTTATAACCCTCGCCCTTTCAATCCTTTTTTTCAGCATATTCTTTGCAGGAAGTATCGAGAAGATCCTGTCTCCCAAAGTAGAATTAAAAGCACAGATCCAAAATGTTAAAGGATTGAGAAAGGGCGCACCAGTCTGGGTATCAGGTATAGAGGTGGGCTCTGTAGAAAACATAAGCCTTCATCGGGACTATGGAACGATAGTCACCCTCTCCATCAACAAGAACGCCTTAGGGTTTCTGAGAAAAGATTCTGAGGCGAGTGTTATGACTATGGGAATGCTTGGGGATAAATATATTGAACTCAGTACCAGCTCTTCCGAGGCAGAACCAATCAAACCAGGTGATATGATAAAGGGGACGGCAGTAATTGACTTAAAGGATGTCATGGAGGCAAGCGCCTCCTCTATCGAAAAGATGGCAGTTTTCATAAATAAACTAGACCATCTTGTTACCAAGATTGAAAAGGGTGAAGGAACGATTGCCAAATTCCTCACAGACCCTGGGATTTACAATAATTTAAAGGAGACAACAAAAACACTTTCTTCCATACTAAAATATATAGAAAATGGACAGGGTACTATCAAGATGCTTTTGCAAGACCCTTCCCTCTATAACAAATTGGTAGCTACGACTTCATCATTAGAAGAACTGAGCAGAAAGATAAATGAAAGCTCTGGTACACTTCATAAACTCATAGAAGACCCATCTCTCTACAATAGAATGCTATCCGCTACATCATCCGTAGAGGAGTTCAGTATTGTACTGAATCAACGAGAGGGGACATTGAGAAGACTCGCTGAAGATCCTGAATTGTATGAAAACCTTAATAAGGCATCTCAACAACTGTCATCAATCTTAGAGAAGATAGAAGCAGGCGAGGGAATCGCCGGTGATTTGATCTCAGATAAAAAACTTTCCAGTGATCTGAAGGGCACAATCACGGAGATTAGGGATCTAACAAAGGACATGAAGGATCACCCCAAAAAATACTTTAAATTCAGCCTCTTCTAATAATTATGCAGAAGAACTTTTGACCCTCTAAAAATCATGAAGGTATTCGCAAGAATTTTTCTCCCCTTCCTTGTTCTTTCCTTTTTCAGTAACTGTTTTGCAGAGGATACTGCAAGGATAATAACCATTTCTGAGGGACTAAGACTCGCGACAGATAATAACCGCCTTATAAAGATCGCTTCATTCAATAAAGATATTGCCTCTGCAGACACGTTAGTAGCAAAATCAAAGTTACTGCCAAGCCTCAATGCCTCTTTCAGCCAGACCTATTTATCCCATCAGATAGGAGCACTTTTCGACTCCCAGACGGCATTTCTATCTCAAAAGGATTATTTATCGTATGGAATAAATGTCTATCAAACAATTTATGATTTTGGAGCTAACATCTCTCGCTATGAAGCATCCAAAACCTTCCTTGATGTTACGAAACTCGATCTCGTAAGGATAAGGAACTTCGTTGCCCTTTATTTTATCAATACCTATTTCGATCTCCTCGAGACGGAAAAGATGATTCTTGTGTCACAGAAGGAGGTGGAAAGGTTTGAAGCGCATCTCAAGGTTGCACAGAGTCTCTATACCGAGGGAGTTATCACAAAAAATGATCTGCTCCAGGCTGAGGTTATGCTCTCTGACGTAAAACAGCGACTCCTCACAGTGAAAAACAGGAGGTCAACACACGCCTCAAAGATGAATAATATCCTTGCAAGGCCAATAAATGCAGAAGTTCAAGTAATCGATATGCCGATGAATGCCTCTGAAGCCCTTGAACTTGAAAAGGCATGGAAGACAGCTGAAACAGAGAGAAGTGAGATCAAGATCATCGACCATGAATTAAAGATTCTCAATCTCCAGGAGACAGCTGCAAAATCTGAATACTATCCAAAACTTTTTGCCCAGGGAGGATACAATTTTACTGAAAACCGTTATCAGTTTCCTGAGGGCAACTGGTCTCTGGTTCTCGGGATGAACCTTAATCTCTTCAGCGGTGGGAGCACAAGGGCTGAGGTATCAAAGGTTATCTACAGGCGTGAGCAACTTATCGAGCAGAAGAGTAAACTCACGGATGATATCAGACTTGAAGTAGAAAAAAGCTATCTTGATCTGAAAAATGCCGTAGAAAAAATTCAGGTAACGAAGGATGCTGTTAATCAGGCTGAAGAAAACCTGAGGCTTCATAAGATAAGGTATGAGGAAGGCATTGGCACATCAACGGATGTGGTTGATGCAATTACACTTCTTACAACTGCGGAAACTAACTATTACAGGGCAGTGTATGAACTCAGGCGTGCCCAGGCTGAACTCCAGCATGCGATGGGATTGGATTTAGTATCAACGTATTCACATTAACCCAAATAATGCAGACATCGTTCAAAAATTTATTTAACTCGATAAGATTATTGGGAATATCTTTATTTGTTTATTCACAAAAATATTTCAAAAGCCATCACGTAAAGGTACACTAAGGAATCGAAAAATAAATTTTTTCACAACATCTGCATTATCTTAAATGCTTTTGGGTTTAAAAAAGAGGTGCCTGTGGATGAGATAAGGAAAGAGGGTCCTGCGAATTCGGATATTCCAGGTGGCAAAGGTAATAACAAAAAGAAAAAGGTTTCAGTCATCGTTTTTATTGCCCTTGTTCTGATAGGTGCGGTCGTTATTTATTTTTATCTCAGGTATAAAGCCACTCATATAACAACTGATGATGCCTATATAGAAGGTCACATACATACCATTGCCTCAAAAGTTTCAGGAACAGCAAAAGGAATTTATGTAGAGGATAACCAGCTTGTTAAAAAGGGAGATACTCTTCTCGAAATAGATCCTGCAGATTATGACGTAAAGGTAAAAGAGGCATCATCAATACTTAATAAGGAAAGTGCGAAACTGGTAGAGATTGATGCCAGAATTGAGGCTTCAAAGCGGAAGCTCTCTGAGGTCAATGCAGCCATGAAGGCAGCAAAGGCGAATCTCGAACTTCAGGAGGCAAACCTGAAACTTGCAGAAATAGATTTTAAAAGGGCAGAGAAGCTTTATGAAAAAGAGGCAATCCCCGAAGAACGATATGACAATACAAAAACGGGATATGAAGTTGCTGTTTCGAGAACAAAGGCAGCAGCAGAACAGTTAAAACAGGCTGAAATGACGATTGAGACTCAAAAGGCATTGATAAAGCAAGCAGAGGCATCAAGGCCTTCCCAGTTATCAGTCATTAAAGAGAAGGAGGCAAGACTGAAAGCAGAAGAACTCAATTATGGATACACAAAACTTCTTGCCCCTTCCGATGGTTACGTTACAAAAAAATCCGTGGAGATTGGAAACCAGATACAGGCTGGCCAGCCATTAATGGCACTTGTCCCTCTTGATGATATATGGATAGTGGCAAACTTTAAGGAAACCCAACTCGAAAAAGTAAGACCCGGGCAAACAGTAAAGGTAAAAGTGGATACGTATCCAGGAAAAGAGTTCAGAGGAAAAGTTGAGAGCATAATGTCTGGCACAGGATCAGTCTTCTCCCTTTTCCCACCAGAAAATGCAACAGGCGCTTATGTAAAGGTTGTACAGAGAATACCGGTGAAGGTAGTGTTTGAAGAGGGTACAGACCAGGAACATATCCTGCGGGTCGGGATGTCCGTTGTACCAACCATTATCATCAAAGATGAATAAATGGATTATCACAATAACAGTAATGCTTCCCACCCTTATAGAGATAATGGATATGACTGCCGTGAATGT
>CAZLFE010000074.1:0-12033 GCA_964558725.1 uncultured Nitrospiraceae bacterium
TTATTGCTATAAAAAGAAAAGTTATCGAAGCAGGGATCTCAAAAGATATATGGAATGTTAACCCCTCGCCAACAGATATTATGGGAGAAGGTGATATTTTAGTGCTCATAGGTACAAATGAAGACCTCGGCAGACTGACCGGTTAGAAATGAAAGGAAATCGTTTGCTTATTTAATTGTATTTGTCCATTAAGCTCATTTACTTATATTTTCCTTCATTCTTGAATCATAATAATATTCACTCTTCAAAGTATCTAGGACAATATATTGACGAGTTTCTTGGTGATAAATTCTTAACCCAAGATGGTTCATTTTATATACAATATGTGATAAATTTATTAATAAAAACACACCCTGATTATTGAACATGAAGGATTCTATTGAAGAACCACAGAGACGAAAAAAAGTAGGAAGGGTTTTATACCTTTTATTCCTTACCATTGTTATTGGTCTTGTCATATTCATTTCGAGAGGACCACACATATCAAATGCCCTCAAGAAGCTCATACTCCCCGAATTAGAGACTGCAATCCAGCAGAAGGTAATAGCAAAAAAGATATATATCAATATCTTCCCCTTCTTCATAGAGGCTAAGGACTTGAAGGTTTTTGATGAGGAAGGCAAAAGGATACTCTTTGCAAAAAGGGTAAAAGGGTATATAGAGCCTTTAGGGTTCCTAAGGAAGCGCGTCTCTATTCGCAGACTCGTCATAAAGGAGCCCAATCTATCCTCAGATAAAGGACACATTGACGAGGTAATAAAAAATGTTAAGGCGTATCTCGGAAAAGAGGGAAAGTTTCCATTTAAAGTCAAGGTTAAGGTAGTTGAGATAAACGAAGGTTCTGCATCTTTGTATGATGAGGATTTGGAGGCCTCCCTGGACACCGAAGGGCTCGGATGTGAGGTAATCCTCGGAAAAGAACCGAGGCTCAATATCTCTACGAAAAAATTCGACATAAGAAAAGGTGGCTTGCCTGACCTCACTGGGAATTTAACGAGTTCGCTTGTCTTAAGAAAAGATGAGATCGAGATAAAAAGACTTATCATTGGTTCATATGGCTCTGTGTTACAAGGTTCAGGTTCTTATTCTAAGGGTAAGGGAACTTTGAGTACCGAAATAGACCTTCTCGTTGATTCCATAAAGCGCATCCTTAATCTTAAGCAGAGAAGTGAAGGTAAAATTTCTGCAGAAGGTGAAATAAGACTTGAAGGCCTTGGGCCATCAAACTTCAGCATTGGGCAGTGGAAAGATATTTCCATAGATCTAAAACTGGGTGGTAATTTTTATATCCAGACACTCATGGAAATGCTCAGAGTAAAAGAAAAGATAGAGGGGCTTGTTGATTTCCAGGGCGAAATAAAAGGGAAGCTTTCAGACATCTCGGGAGTGGCGAAGGCAAGGCTTCGAAAGGGCAATCTCTTCGGCGTTGAGATAAATTCACTCAGGTGCGATGTAACCTATCAGAATGGGCTCATGAGATTCGACCATGGTGATGCTGAGTTGTATAACGGGACTGCCAAAGCCGAGGCATCTATAAACCTCCCTCATGTTGAGCCCTTTACGCTGAATATAAAATTTGACTCAATTGATAGCAGGGCTGCCTTAAAGCTCATAGGTTGGGAGCCTGAGATACCAGCAGGTAAGGTAGAGGGGGAACTCATGACATCGGGGAGTAGATTTAACCCTGATGGTTGGTTTGTTTACAATAGTCAGCAGTCAGCAGTCAGCAGTCAGCAGTCAAAGAAATCAAAAGACTCTGGACCCCAGACTCCTGACTCTCGACTGATAAATGAGAATGTTCTCGATAGGATAAGAAATATCAAAAGTTCTTATTCCCTGCGAGGTGACATCCTGTCTTTATCTGGTTTGCAGGTGAGAACATCTCTTACTGATCTCCAAGCGGAAGGCACAATTGATATCACGAAAAAAAATCTCTACTTTACATGCAGGCTCAATGCAAAAGAGGTCTCTGACCTGATTCTTCCTTACTATACTGGGCTTAAAGGCCAGGGAAATTTTTCTGGGGGGATAACAGGCACGTTTGATAATCCCGAGATATCCGGCAGAGCTGATATATCGAGTGCCTTTGTGGAGGACTATAAGGCACACCGCATTACATCTCAGTTCTTATACAACAAAAACCTCCTCAATGTCCAAGAACTCCTTCTCATGCCACCCGGAGAAGAGCACAGGGTAAAAGGCAGGATAGTATTTCCTGAGGCAAAAAAACTGTTCGATTTTTCAAAACCCCTATATGAAATGAATGCCACCATCAAGAACGCTGACCTAAGTGGAATTATGCACATTTTCTCTAAGGACATCCTTGCAACAGGGAGGACGGATGCAGATTTCAAGATTGGAGGCCAAGGTAAAGATATTGAAATTTCCGGTAATGCTCACATAGAGAAGGCAACAGTCTATAAGATTCCTTTTGACTCCGCATCTATAGCCTTTTCTTATCTCAACAAAGAGCTTTCTTTCAAAAAGGCCATAATCAAGCAGGGCATCTCGACACTGACGGCTGAAGGAAAGATATCTTCCGATGAGAGATTTTTATTCAGGGCTTCATCTGACAAGATCTTGATAAAAGACTTCGGCATTGAGAACGTGCCTGAAGGTGCGTCTATCAGCATGCAGTCAGAGGGGCAGGGGACTTTTCAAGACCCTGCCATTGTGCTGAATGCCAGGGTAGTCGGGGGTATTTTCAGGGGGAGACCAGTGGGCGATGGCATGATACATGGGGAGATCAAAAACAAGAACATCCTGCTGAGAGCCTCTCTCTTTGATGAAAAGGTAAAGCTCAGGGGAGAAGGACACCTTGACGACACTTTGCCATGGAATGCTGAGGTCGAAATTCAGCCAGGCAGATATGATTTTATTTTAGGTTCAATTCTCAAGGATCTGCCAGAAGACCTGCTTCTCAATCTCAAGGGTCATGTTGATCTGAGAGGAAACAGAAAAAATATAAGAGCCTCGGCAAAAATAAGCCATCTAATGCTCTCGCTTCTTGGTTACAGCCTTTCGAACGATACTGATATAGAGGTTCAGATTGATAACAGGAGGCTCTCTTTCCCAGCCTTTGCTATCAGGAGTGGTGGTACCTCATTAGTCAAGCTCAATGGAGGTATAGAGATCGGCAGAGAATATGACCTGCACCTTGAGGGGAGATCTTCTCTTTCACCATTAAAAGTATTTTCCAAGAGAGTCGAAAATCTCACTGGAGAAGCTGATTTTATCCTTTCTGTTACTGGAAAATGGGAGAAACCTGAGATGAATGGGGACTTGAATATAACCAATGCCTCTTTTGGATTAAAGGGTAATTATCCACGCATTGGTTCAATCAATGGTCAGGCAACCATTGATAAAGACAGGATTACTGTGAAGAAGCTTTCAGGCAGAATCGGGGGTGGTGATATTAACATATCAGGTCTTCTCTATCTCAAGGCATTTACTGTAAAAAGATTTTACCTTGAATCTAACCTTGATAATATCACCGTCTCTCCTTCAAAAAATTTTAGTATAAATTTCAAGGGTAACCTTTTATATAAGGGGAACCTCGATACCCAGGGCATTAGTGGTGATATCAAGATAAACAGTTCAAATTACAAAGAGAAAATAGATTGGAAGAGATGGCTTTTTATGGCAAAGACAAAGGAGAGACCCAAAGCTGAAGTATCCGGGCTTGAGAGGGCAGACCTGAATATAAGGATTTCGGGTGAGGAAAATATTTCTATTGATAACAACATCGCCAGGGCCCCCATAACATTAGATGTAGTACTGAAGGGGACAATATCACGCCCCATACTGTTTGGCAGGCTTGAATCTAAAGAGGGGGTTGCCTATTTCAGAAACAACGAATTCAGGATTATTCATGCAAGTGCATATTTTACTGATCCGAACAGGCTTAACCCGATTATAGAGCTCATGGCCGAAACAAGTACAAAGGGATACAATATCAAACTCAATCTCGAAGGACAGATAGAGCATTTCAATCTCACCCTGTCTTCCGACCCTCCCCTTGAGGAGACGGATATTCTTGCCCTCCTGACAGTCGGGCAGGTAGGAAAAGAAATGAAAGGGCTCACAGGAGATATAGGTGCAAAAGAGGCAACATCATTTCTTGCAGGCCAACTGCAGGATGTTTTCGAAGAAAGGTTGAGGACTATAACAGGCCTTGACAGGATACAGATTGAGCCTTATGTATCAAAAGCTACAGGTAGCGTTGAGCCCAGAGCAACCGTATCAAAAAGGCTCCTTAACGATAGATTATTTGTAACTTACTCAAGCGCACTGGGTTCTGCCGCAACAGAGGTTCAGATACTCAGGTTGGAATACCTCCTCGATAGAAACATTTCTCTTATCGGTATCAGAGATGAGAGGGGAATTGTAGGAGGTGATATAAAGTTCCGGTTTGAATTTAAATGAAAGGGGAAATGACAAATAGGAAATGGCAATGGGGAGTTCGAAAGTCTTTCATTTTCATTTCCTATCTCTTACTTCTTATTTCCTTCCCCCCGCCTTCTAACGCTCAGGGTGCAATAGTTGGTGAAATAGAAATCAATGGGCTTTATTCTATGGAAAAGAAAGAATTTCTTGATCTCCTTGATATCAGGCCTGATAACCCAATTGATAGTGAAAAAATACGGCAGGGTATAAAAAGGGCATTTTTAAAAGGAGTCTTCGAGGATATCTCTATTGAGGCAATTGATGGGGAAAGGACAAAGGTTACTATTCATGTGAAGGAGAAGGATTTCATAGAGAAGATCTCTATAGAAGGAGATTATGGCGTTTCCAGAAGATTTATAAAGAACAACTTCCTTCTTAAAGAAGGAGAGGTCATGAGATATGACATGATCGAGGCCGCTATTGAAAAGCTGAGGAATGGGATAGCAATGCGGGGATTTCCCAATGCCGGTATTACAGCAGAGATTGAAAGGCTTAAAAAACCATACAGGATCAATATCTATCTTCGGGTCAATACAGGGGAACCAGAGAGGATAAAGATGATCGTGGTCTCTGGAGGGGCAGAAGAGATTAAAAGGATGATGAGCTTATCTGAGGGAGATGTATATGATCAGTTAGAATTGGGAAAAGATCTTGAGAAGATAAAAGCATACTACAAAAGGAACGGATATTTCAGACCTGTTGTGGGCCTTTCTACATTTATTGATGGAACGCTCACTATCTCTGTTAATCCCGGTAAGCGTCTGATAATCTCCACAGAGGGCAACAGTGCTCTTTCTACCAAGACCCTTTTGAAAGTGATGCCCTTTTTTGAGGATGAGGACTTCAATGACGATATTGTGGAAGAGGCAGTCTCCAGGATACTTTCTCTCTACCATGCAAAGGGATATCTCTTTGCACAGATAGCACCAGTCATAACATCAAAGGATGATCTTATCAATCTCAATTTCTTTATATCCGAAGGGAAAAAGGTTAAACTCCGGGCGATCACTTTCAGTGGTGTGAGTCTTCCGGAAAATAACCTTAAAGAGATCATGTCCCTTAAAGAGGGAAGTATTTATAATCCTGATTTTGTCGATACAGACAGGGAGGCTATTGAAGGGTTTTATAACGCCCTTGGATACTTAATGGCCAGTGTTGAAGAGTTTCAGACACGATACGAAGAAAGTTCTCAGGAGATGGATATCAGTATCAGAATACATGAGGGTTTGAAGACGGAGATCGAAAAGGTGGATATTGTCGGGACAAATCTCGTTTCTGACGAGGAGGTAAGAAAAACGGTCAGGATAAAACCTGGTGATCCATATAACGAAGTTGATATTTCAGACGCTCGATACAGGATTAATGATTTATACAACGTCCATGGCCTTTTAGACGTCATTGTTACTGTTAAAAGGAATTTTGAGGGGCAGAAGGTATCCTTAGTTTTTCAGATCGATGAAGGTAATGTAACCTTTTTTGGCAAGACTATTGTTACAGGTAATTACAGGACAAGGTATGATGTTATAAAAAGAGAGGAAAAGCATCTTGAAGGAACGCCCTTTGATTATAGTCTCCTCACTAAAGAGAGGCAGGGAATCTACAAATTAGCTCTCTTTACAAAGGTTGATATGGAGGTGCTCGACAGATATGACCACAAAAGGGATATCCTGATAAAACTGAATGAAGGGAATGCAGGTGCTGTGGAATTTGGTTTTGGATATGGAGATTTCGAAAGGTTCAGGGGATTTTTTGATCTGAGCTACAGGAATTTCTGGGGTATGAACAGGCAGGCTTCATTACGGTTTGAACTGAGTTCTATTGAGAAAAGATTCATCCTTCAGTATCTTGAACCCTGGTTTCTGGATAAGCAAATGCCATTCAGGATATTCTTAATCTATGAAGACAAAGAAGAACTCAATTTCGATACAAGAGAGATATTATACAGGTTGAACCGGTACGGAGCTACAGCAGGTGTTGAGAAAAAATTGAGTGATACCCTGAAGGCAGAATTGTATTATGAGTTTTCCCTCATAAACACATTCGATGTTCAACCAGATGTTGTCCTGAGCAAAGAAGACACAGGAACTCTTGCTATTAGTGGTCTAAGGCCTGGAATTGTTTTTGATACAAGGGATAATCCCTTTGACCCAAAGAAGGGTGTCCTCTCAGGGATATCACTCAAAGTTACTTCACCTTTTCTTCTGTCCGAGTCGAACTTTATGAAGTTCTTAGTTCATGGTAGTACCTATCAGCAGTTGAGCAAACGGTTTGTCCTTGCTTTATCACTCAGAGCAGGCTTTGCCTGGGGATATCATGATACCGAAGAGCTCCCGATTGTTGAAAGATTTTTTCTGGGGGGAAGAACAACGGTCAGGGGCTACAGGCAGGATACCCTCGGGCCCAAGGGACCAGATGGAAACCCAACTGGCGGCGATGCATTTCTCTGTGGTAACTTTGAGCTCAGGTCATCTCTCGGCAAAGGTGTTGGAATCGTTGCCTTTCTCGATGGAGGTAACGTCTGGCAGAAGGCGAAGGATATAGACCGTGGGAATCTCAAATACAGTACGGGACTCGGTTTCAGGTATAACACCCCAGTTGGCCCTATCAGCATCGATTACGGGCACAAACTTAACAGGGAAAAGGGAGAAAGTAGTGGAGAGCTTCACTTCAGTATCGGCCATGCTTTTTAAGCCAGTGAACAGTGAACAGTCTAAAAAACACCAAACAATATTAATCAATTTTCTTTGCTCATTATTCATTATGTTTTTACTAATCACTATTCACTATTCACTAGCTACTGCTGTAATAAAAGACCGTGTCGTCGCATTTGTGGATAATACGGCAATAACCCTCAGTGAATTAGAGGAGGTATACTCAAAGTCACTGAAGGTAACCCCGGTTATCACAAGAGAGGAAGTATTGGATACAATGGTCAACAGGGTCCTCCTTGTCAGAGAGGCTAAAAAGATCAGATTGGAGGCACCTTCTGAGGATGAACTGCTGAAAGAATATATTGACCTTAAGATAAGGATCTTCATAAAGGTTAGAGAAGAAGAAGTATTAGATTTTTATCAAAAACATATCGAAGATTTTCAAGGTAAAGAATTTGAGACGGTGAGAGAAGAGATCGAAAACTATCTCTCTGAAACTGAACTGAACCGGCTTCTTAAGATACATATTGATGAACTGAGGAAAAAGGCATATGTTAAGATACGACTAGAATAAATAAGAAATATGAAATGGGAAACAAGAAATCAACAGTAAACACTTCTTATTTCTTACTTCTTACTTCTTACTTCTTACTTCTCAGTTCTACAATAACTGCATGCTCATCACATCCAGGAAAGCGGGGACAACGTAAACAGTCTCCCCAAATTTTCTGGGGAAGGCTTGATTTGTCAATGTCCACAAATCCTATCTTTTTGAAGAATTCAGGATGGTATGTGAGAGCGAAAACCTTTTTTAACCCCAATGCTTTTGCCTCTTTCAGGCATTGTTTAACAAGGTCTTTCCCTATGCCAACTTTCTGGTATTCTCTGTCTACTGCGAGAGACCGTATCTCGGCAAGGTCTTCCCACATGATGTGCAGCGCACAGACGCCACATATGTTCCCATTATACTCACATACGATAAAATCCCTCACGTTTTCATAGAGCTCACTGAGTGACCTGGGGATCATCTCCTCTTTCTTTGCATAATCATTGATGAGTTTGTGAGCCTGCTTCAGGTCAGCTATCTTAGCCTTTCTTATCTTCAAAGAATCTTATACCCTCCCTGATAGCCCTCTTGTTCATTACAACGACCTCTTTTCTATGGTTCACTGAATCCTCAAGGGCCTCAAACATTGATCCCTCTTTCAGAAGCTTTGTTTTAGCAATCAATGCACCGAGTAATACCATATTTGCAGATTTTGTATTGCCAATGGTCTTGGAGATATCTGTTGCAGGAACTCCGACAACCTCTATATCAGAACGCAGCTCTGGGTTCTTTATAAGAGATGAATCAAAGAGAAGAATACCCATCTGTCTCAGCTGCGGTTGGAATTTCCTGATTGACTGATCATTCATGACAACAAGTATGTCAGGGTTCTTAACAATTGGAGAGGCGATCAACTCATCCGAGATGATCACAGTGCAGTTTGCTGTTCCTCCCCTCATCTCTCCCCCATAAGATGGGAACCATGTCACCTCTCTGTTTTCGAGCATACCTGCATAGGCAAGGATTCTCCCGAAGAAAAGTAAGCCCTGTCCCCCGGAGCCTGCTATGATAATTCTTTTTTCCAGCTATTCTCCTCCTTGGATTTATCTTTTACTGTTCCCAGAGGGAATACTGGCATCATCTCCTGCCGAAGCCATACGATTGAATCCTTAGGAGTAAGTCCCCAGTCTACCGGACATGGCGAGAGAATCTCAACAAGGCTGAACCCTTTCCCTTCCATCTGATATCTGAAGGACTTCTCTATAGCCTTTTTCGTCCTTATCAGATTTTTATAGGAATCTACCGAGGTCCTGACAATATAAGAAGCTCCCTCAATTGTGGACAGGAGTTCAGAAACACGGAGGGGAAACCCTGTGGTCTTAATATTTCTTCCCGAAGGTGTCGTGCTTGTCTTCTGGCCAGGAAGAGTTGTCGGTGCCATTTGGCCCCCTGTCATGCCATATGTTGCGTTATTGACAAAAAATACCGAGATGTTCTCTCCCCTGTTAGCAGCATGAATAATCTCGGCTGTGCCTATTGCAGCAAGGTCTCCATCACCCTGATACGTAAAAATTATCCTGTCTGGCATGGCACGTTTAAGTCCTGTTGCTGCAGCAGGAGGTCTGCCATGTGGAGCTTCAAGGATATCAAAATTAAAATAATCATAGGCAAAGACTGCACAACCTACGGGAGCAATCCCCACGACTTTTTCCCTTATGTTTAGCTTATCAATGCACTCGGCAATCAACCTGTGTATGAGACTGTGTCCACACCCTGCACAGAATCTGAATGGCGCCTGTTTAAGGCTTACGGGCCTCTGGAATACTTTTTTCATCCCTTTCCTTCTGGGTCTCAAGGAGAACTCCCTCAAGAAGACCATTATCGCTGACCGTTAATTCATCAAAAGTAAAACTTTCCATTATGTTAATTGTAAATTGTATGCCAGGTATAATCAAGTCTGCCCTTTCTGGTTCAAGACCCACTACATTCTTTCTTTCCCTCAGTGGAAAGGCTAACAATCTTCTCCTCATATCACAGAGTCTGCTGAAAGGTATTCTATGGAGATGTATTTTTTCCCTTGAATAAGTCTCGAGTTGCAAGTCAAGAGAAGCAAGGGTTGTAAAGGTTCCTGCCGTTCCTATGAAGCATGTCTTCTTATCCATATGATGTTTGGTCCTCTCTTTAAGGATTTCTAAAGAAGAGAGGATCTCCCTGCTCAATGCCGAAATATCTGCCTCTGAGACAGGATCGGTCTTGATGAAATTTTCATGAAGTTTTATAACCCCGATAGGGATGCTCCCCATATCAACAGGATTCTTGCCTTCACAAAGTATCCACTCTGTACTCCCTCCCCCTATATCAATGATAAGTGATGAGTGACAAGTAATCAGTGATGAATCAGGAAAGGCTGAAAGAATACCTTTGAGAGTAAACTCTGCCTCCTTTTCGCCTGATATAACCTCTATAGGGATACCTGTATCTGCAAGAACTCTTCTTATAAAGATATCTGCATTGGATGCTTCCCTTAAAGCGCTCGTAGCAATGGCACGTACCGTTTTAACCCCCTGTCTTTGAATAAGGGAAGAGAATTCTCTTAATACTGACAACGAGGCCTCAATGCGTTCATCCCTGAGGATTCTGTCCTGATCGATCCCTTCGGCTAACCGCGTTATCTTCCTTTCATACAGTACTTCTTCAATCCTGTGATCTCTGACATCACCTATGAGAAGTCTGATTGTGTTGGATCCTACGTCTATAGCAGCAAAAAGGGACACTGAATATTATAAATGAGAATAAATCCTTTCCACAAACTTTTGGGGGTTGTACACAAATAGGTTAAAAATATCTTGATTTTTCTTAATGTCCAGTTATAAAATTGACAAACCTTTTATGGTATAATGATGGCCTAAGATTTATGGAAATCCTTCATGAAAGGAGGTGACAGTTAATGAAGAAGTTTTTAGTAATACTTTTATCGCTGTTGCTGTTTGTATCATTCTCACTCGGCGTTGGCTGCAAGAAGGCTGAGAAACCGGCTGAGGCTCCAAAGCCTGCTGAGGCACCAGCACCAGTACCGGCACCAGAGAAACCGGCTGAGGCTCCGGCACCAGTACCGGCACCAGAGAAACCAGCAAAATAGGTTTTCTAGATAAAATCAGGGATGGGAAGACCATCCCTGATTTTTCCTTTTTATGGAGCAGCGCTATCTTCTCTCTTTTCCCATGATCTGTACATACCTTGCAATCCCGTTCCTCGTAATTAAGCCGACAACTTTATTATTCTCTGTCACCACAATCCTTCCCTTATCTTTGGTAATCATCAATTCCAGAGCTTTCATAACGTCATCTTCGGGTGAAACTTCCCATTCCCTGTTGTAGGCAATTAAGACATCCGATACTTTTACCTTCGCCCAATCCTCCCTTGGGATATCCTTAACCTCTTTAAGTGTTATAATGCCGAGGAATCTTCCATCATCAAAAATAGGGAACCCTCCGTAGCCATATTTGAGAAAATAGTCATTTACCACCTCCTGAAGAGTAACCCGCGAGCTGAGAGTTACCATATCCTTTACCATTACATCCTTGACCTTTAAGCCAGAAAGATTCTCCTGAAGACTTACCTGTTGATAGCTTACCTGGGCAGCTGTGTAAAGAAACCAGCCGATAAACATAAGCCATAATCCTCCCGGAAACCCTGTAAGAAAAGAGAATAAGCCAAAAATAATGAAAAAAATGGCTATCTTCTGCCCTATGCCAGATGCCTTTCTCGTAGCATGAAAGTAATCTTTTGTTTTTCCCCATATGATTGATCTCAATACTCTTCCGCCATCCATGGGAAACCCCGGGATGAGATTGAAGACACCAAGGATAAGATTAATCTGCGCGAGCCACCAGAAAAGGGCTTTTACTCCGGTGCTTGAAACTGCACTATAGAGTATCAAAAAGACTCCTGATAAAAAGAAACTCGAAAGGGGTCCTGCAATGGCAATCTTGAATTCTGCCTTCGGAGTTGGTGGCTCACCCTTCATCTGGGCAACACCACCGAAGATAAAGAGGGTAATGCTGAGTATTGTTATTCTGTATTTCCGAGATACGAAGGAATGTGAAAGTTCGTGAAATGTAACAGACACAAAGAGGAGGAACGCTCCAATAGCGCCTTTTATCCAGTAAGATGCTGCTGGCAATGCAGGAGCTTCCTTAGGAAAATAGTAAGTTGATAAAGACCATGTTATCAAACCAAAAACAATAAGCCACGAAAAATGAACCCTGACGGGTATCCCCCATATCGTAATTATCTTCCATGACCCATGGTATAATGCTCCGTTCACTTCTATCCCCTTTTGTACCTTAATAATAGCCAAGGCAGGTTGAAATGTCTACTGGAGAGAAT
>CAZLFE010000075.1:0-3491 GCA_964558725.1 uncultured Nitrospiraceae bacterium
GTCATCTCTGGCGGTCAGGGCATCAGACAACATCACAGAAAAACCCTGCCACTGCAAATCAGCACATACAGAGAACGGAAAGAGAGAGGAGGTGAGAAAATGATCGAAACCAAAGAATTCCGTATGACAATGATTTCGGTAATGGTTGTTCTATTTGTCCTGAGTTTTTGGTCATCAGTAATGGCAATAACAGCTCCCGCTGCTGGCAGTTTCGCTTATGACATATACGACATAGCCGTTGACAGGATTCTTAAAGGACCTATTGGTTTTGTAGGAGGGATGATTGCCATGGTAGTAGGCGCCATTTCAGCAATTCAGGCCAGGATCCTTCTGGCTATTCCGGCGATTCTTGGAGGGGCTTTGCTGCTGAAGGCGGACAATATTGTGACGAGCCTCGGAATGATTGTTTAGTTGAACAGGCTATCCAGGCACTAACCCTCTACTGAATCCATTTCAGTATCGTTAGTGCCTGGCACCAATTGTATATAACTCGCAGAGAGGATTAGAGAAGGAATATGCAAAAGAAGAGATTTCCACAATATCTTTCTTCACCATTTCAGGTTCTCTGGTTCGAGACTGATGAGCTAATTATTGTAGTTGTCTTTTTGATCTTCGCCCTAATATTCGGCTATCTTTTCTGGTTGCTCTTGTTTATTGGCCCATATCTTTACACCAGGCTGAAGAAGAAGTATCCTCGTGGTTTTCTCAGACATGTGCTTTATTTCATAGGACTGATTCGTATGAAGGGTTATCCGTCATATTTTGAAAAGGAGTTCTTCGAATGAAACTGGACATCTTTTTACAGAAAACTGCCAATCTTTCTTTGGAAAACAGAATATTGAAGCTCATTGTTATCGTGATAGGAATTACTGTTCTCATTAACACGGTTATGACCTACAGGGCATTGAACTCTCACAGGACAATACTTGTTCCTCCTGTCATGAACAGCAGGATCGAGATAGCCGGAGATAAGGCATCAGAGGAATACATCAAATCTTTCACAAGATATTTGTGTGGTCTTGCCTTCAGCTATACCAGTGCAACAGCGAGAGGCCAATTTGACGAGCTGTTGACTATGTATGCTCCTGATGCATTTGCAGAGGCAAAGAGGACATTTTATAGCCTTGCAGATTCCATTGAGACTGCAAGGAACACGAACGCCTTTTATATCCAGGGATTGAAAGTAGACAGTGAAAGGCATCAGATCGAAGTAATAGGAATTAAAAGGCAGTTTGTTGAGGACAGAATGATCGATAGCGGAATAAAGACTTACATCATAGAGTACAGGATTGAAAATGGCAGGTTTATGATCCAGAAGATTACTGAAAAGGAGGCGTGATGTATCGAACAGTATTGATTCTATTTTTCTTAGTCTTATATCCGGTGTGCACATTTTCCAGTGATACTGCTGAATCTGTCAATTCATATGTATTGCCGGAGCTAACGACCCGGACACAGATGAGCAGTTCAGACATAAACAGGATCGTCTGCCAAACAGATATCAAGGACGTGATCTTCTCGAAAGAGAAAGGTGTTTCCGTAAAAATCTCAGGCAGGGATGCCTTTGTAAAGTTTCTGATCACAAAGAAGGAAGACAAAGAAATATACTCAGATACCCCCTCAGAGCTTTTCGTAATCTGCGGTAATGATGTGTACAGTCTGATTGCAATTCCAAAAAGGATTCCATCTCAGACCATAAGGCTATCATCAGGCAGATCAGAGAAGATAAAGAGGAATATCTCCCTTATGGAAGGGTTGCCTTTCGAAAAGAAGATCACAGGCTTGATCAAGACTGTTTATAAAGAAGATATTCCGGAAAGCTTTTCCATCTCCTACTCTAATAGAAAAATCGAGATCTTTAAGGATATCAGATTGACACTGAGAAGGACTGTTGCAATTGAAGGAGAGGGTCTTCAGGTAAAGGAATACAGCGTTGAGATGAAGATGGATTCACCCCATGTATCAATCCAGATCATGGAGAAGGATTTTCTCAGAACTGAGATAACAGAAAGACCGGTTGCAATCTCCATAGACAGGATGAATCTGAAGAAAGGTGATTCAGCAAGGTTATTCATAGTTGAGCAGACAGGGGGAGTTCAATGAAAGGCAGAATTAAGCAGATATGGAATAGCTTTTCGCCTGGGAGAAAAAGGACGGTATCCTTATTACTGATTGTGCTCTTTGTGACTGTTACGGGTTTTATCGGGTATAAATTCACCAGGTCTCCCTCAACTGAACAGAAACCATCTGTTGAAAAGAAAAAGGACATATCCCTCGAGCCTAAGCTCCTTGAAAAATCGATGTATATGGAGAGTCAGAAGGAGATCAGTGAACTGAAAAGACAGATCGAGGAGATAAAGCAGCAGAAAGAGTCTGAGGAGAAAAAGAAGGAAGAACAGATGGAGAAAAATAAGGTTAAGGCTCCGAGACTATCAGGAGACAGGGATGTTCCCATTCCGCCGCTGCCTTCACTTTCGACCCCCATTATTCCACCACCTCCGGGGCAGCAGAGTATTCAACAGGCAAAGCCTGCAGTCGAAACTATAGGAGAGATCTCTGTGGTTTCAAACCAGGTAGTAGTCAAAAAGGAAGATGAAACGAAGGATGTTAAAAAAAAGTCTATATATCTGCCCCCTTCTTTTATGGAGGCGACCCTTCTTTCAGGATTGGATGCCCCGACAATTGAGTCAGCAAAGGGAAATCCCGTCCCGGTTCTCCTGAGGATCAAGGATCTGGCAGTGCTGCCGAACAGGGTAAAGGCAAACCTGAAAGGCTGTTTTGTGATGGCTGAAGGTCATGGAAGTCTTGCTGATGAGAGGGCTCACCTTAGACTCGTCTCTCTTTCCTGTATCGCAAAAAATGGTCAAGCAGTAATAGATCAAAAGGTAAAGGGTTTTGTTGTTGATGAGGATGGGAAGATCGGACTCAGGGGACAGGTTGTCTCCAAGATGGGTTCTACAATAGCGAGATCAGTTCTCGCAGGATTCTTTGAAGGAGTGGGCGATGCTGTAAAGGCAGCATCTACCACAGTAAGCGTAAGCCCTTTGGGTACAACCCAGACTGTCCAGGCGGGAGATGTGCTTAAGGTGGGTGTGGGAAGCGGTATATCCCAGGGAGCAAGTGAACTCCAGAAGTTTTATCTTGAACTTGCACGACAGACCATACCTGTTATCGAAGTGGGTGCAACAAAGACAGTGACCCTTGTTATCAGTGAAGGTGTTGAACTGGAGATAAAAGATTACTGTATTGGAGGAGAAGGCGAATGCAAAGATTAATTTTACTATTTGTTTTAGCAATTCTATTGACAGGCTGTGCTTCTGTCTTTAACCCATACGAGAGTGACTTCCAGTGTCCGGAGACAGACAGGGGTAAGTGTGTCTCTGTCCAGGATGCCTATGGTGAGTCTATGCAGAAAAATCTCAGCAAAGAGAATAAAGAAGAATTGAAGGACGTAGATAATATCAACGTCCTGAAGAGCGGGAAGACAACTG
>CAZLFE010000075.1:3501-11718 GCA_964558725.1 uncultured Nitrospiraceae bacterium
CGATTATCAGGAAGCTCTTTACAAAGAACTCGCAGGTCTTCTGAAAGAACCAATAACACCTGTGGTAGCTCCTCCGAAGGTTATGAGGGTTCTTCTACTTCCTTACAAGGGTGATGCTAACGAGTTATACATGCTGAGATACATCTATTTCTTTATTGAAGAACCGAGATGGATCCTCGGTGATTATCTTCAGTCTACGACCCGCAGGGGTGCTGGAAATGAATAATTTTTTTTTAGAGACTCTGATGGGAGGCAATGGCGGACTGACAAACAGGGAGTTAAAGTCGATGACATACCGCAACAGGTTCTCTGATTACCTTCCTTGGATCGCATATGATGAAGAGACTAAGGTGTATCTGAATGTAGACAACACACTTGGCTTCATCTGGGAGTGCAGTCCTTTATGCTTTGCAGGAGAAAAATCAGTATCAGTCTTAGAGGGTCTTTTCAGGCTCAATCTCCCTGAAAAGTCAATAATTCAATTTATCCTTCATGCTGATGAATACATAGACCCATTTGTAAATGCATATAAACGCTATAAGGTAAGAAATGACCTGTGGACCCATAATGTTAAGGAGTCCTTCAGTCAATTCCTTTTTGATGGTGCAAGCGGCCTGGATAGCCTTTCAGGGATACCACTCAGAAACTTCAGACTCTTTGTAACTTTGAAGATGCCCTTGGATGAAGAGGCAGAGAGGATTAACATCAAGGATATATACGCAACTACAGAGGAGGTATTGGCTGGTGCAAGGCTTATTCCGTCCCATCTTCCGCCTGAAGGTCTGATTGAGTGGATGAGGAGAGTGCTTAATGACTACGATTGCCGGAACAAGAGTTACTACAACGAAGGTGTTCCGCTGGGAAGACAGGTAATCCTTTCTGAAACAGAGATAGAGAAAGGTCTTTCAAGCCTGAAGATAGGGAAAAAGACATTCCGGTGCATAACTCCAAAGTCATTTCCGAAAGAGGTTGATCCCCTTCAGACAAACCAGCTCTTTGGCGGTATATGGGGAATGATCAGTGATTCAGACCAGATCAGGACTCCCTTCTTTTATACCATCAATATTGTATTTCAGAACATGAAGTCTAAGTTGCATTCGAAGTGCAACCTTGTATTACAACAGCAGGCTGTGGGTAGTTTTGCCCCATCTTTGCAGAGGAAGAAGGAGGAATATCTCTGGGCTGCAGATGAACTTGAAAGGGGAATAACATTTTTCAGAATCATACCTGTTATCTGGATATATGGAAATGATGAGAGTTCTGTCATTAACTCCATTGTAAGGGCAAAAAGGATATGGGAGTCTCAAGGCTATGTGATGCAGGAGGACAGGGGAATACTTCCTATTCTCTTTGTATCGGCACTTCCCTTTGGTCTGTATAACAAAGGTTCCAATATAGACAACCTGGATAGAGACTTTATCGCACCTGCCGATACCATAACATCTCTCCTCCCTATACAGGCCGACTACGCTGGTGGAGGTAAGCCTGTACTAGCATTTGTGGGCAGGAAGGGCCAATTATGCGGATTGGACATCTTTGACAAATATGTGAACAATCATAATGTCTTTGTTTCTGCCGGCACAGGAAGTGGAAAGTCCTTTCTTGTGAACTACCTGGTATATAACTACTATGCAAGTGATTCGATGATAAGGATCATTGATATTGGCGGTTCATATAAGAAGACTGCGAAGATACTGAATGGGAAGTTTCTTGATTTCTCAAAGGATACAAAGATATGCCTGAACCCCTTCTCAAATGTGATAGAACCTGAACATGATGTGCCTGTAATCGTACCCATTGTTGCTCAGATGGTTTATTCCGCATCCACAGAGGCGGTGCCAACAGAAACTGAAATGACTATTCTCAAGAATGCTGTCAGGTGGGCATACGAAGAAAAGGGAAATGAGGCCGAGATAGATACTGTCTTTGAATATCTGAACAGCTTTCCAAAATATGCAGTGGACTTTGATTTCGGATGCGAAGAAAAAAAGGGATGTGCAGATGACATAAAGGCCATTGCCCATACGCTTGCCTTTAACATTAACGAATTTACCTCAGGCGGGGCATACGGCAGATATTTTAATGGCAGGTCGAATTTCAATATATCTGAAGACGAGTTCGTTGTACTTGAGCTTGAGCATCTCGAACCCCAGAAAGACCTCTTCAAGGTAGTGACTCTTCAGATTATTAATGCTGTTACCCAGGACCTTTACCTATCAGACAGGTCAAGGCCGAGAATGATTGTCTTTGATGAAGCATGGCGCTTCCTGAAAGAGGGAGACATTCTGAAGGCTGTTATAGAAGAGGGCTACAGGAGGGCAAGAAAGTACGGAGGAAGCTTCTCTGTTATTACCCAGTCCCTGCTTGACCTCAAGACCTTCGGCAATGTTGGAGATGTCATAATCGCGAACTCTGCATTTAAGTTCTATCTTGAGTCTGCTGATTTTGAGAAGGCAAAACATGAAAAACTGATCGACTATGACGATTTCATCATGAAGATCCTGAAGGGCGTAAAGAGCAACAAACCAAAATACTCAGAGATATTGATGGATACCCCTTTTGGTATCGGTGTTGTGAGACTCGTTGTTGATCCATTCTCCTATTATCTATACACATCAGATGCAAGGGAGATATCAGAGTTGGAATCCCTTGTAGAAAGAGGAATGAGTTATGAGGATGCCATTAAAGAGATGGTTAGAAAATATCATCGTTAGTATATTTCTTCTTACATTTGCCTCCTCTGTCTTTGCCGACCAGATTACGGATGCAAAAGACGCGGGCAATCAGTCCGGGAATACCGCACTTGGTAGTTTTGGCTCAAAAGAGGGCATCAGGCAGAATATCTCTAATCCGATGACCTCAAGTGGGACCCAGATGAGAACTCTTGATAACAGCGTCTCTTTTCCCGGAGAGCTTACCTGTCCTTCATCAAGCAGATTTCTTGAGGTATTCATACAGCCCTCTCCTACAGGTGATCTGTCACAGGTGATTGTTGGTCAGGACATTGATATGGAAGGGAGTATTGATTACTCCTACAGGGTGCCTTTCCCGGTCTCAGGAATCTGCGCAAACGGAGTGATCTCCTGTGATTCAGGTACATGGTCTAACTGCAGGTACTACAAATGGGCAGCAGACAGTTCATATAGAGTTGGTATTCAAGAGACAGAAATAACTGACTTGGGGGGCTGCTACTGTATCAATAACAGCTGTGGAAATGATCTTGTATGGACAAACCTATCGGTAATTCTGAAGGATTTAGGTGGTGGAGTTGTGGGGGCAATTCAGGCAAGAAATCCCCAATATGCTGTATCAGATGTGAAGATAGATGGCACATCAATTACTTATTATGGGCAAAGAACCGGAAGTTGTGAAACCTCTGGTGGTGGCTCAGGAGTAGCTGATCCTCAGAAGTATTACGAAAACTGGGCTGCCTTGAATAATGATGCTGAGACAACGGTGATAAGTCAGTCAGGTGATCCCGATAGTTACTACAACTTGATAACACAATCCCTTCCAGCACAACAGAATCCATCTGACATGAGGACGTGCTCAATAAAAAGAGTAGTATCTGTAACACCTCATGAGAAAACCGTTGGTTATGACCTCAAGTTTTATGTTGGATGGGATCAGGATGGAGGAAGTAAAGAGTGTTTCTGGGCTAAGCACAATGCCACCTGTCAGGATGTGTGGTCATGTCCGGGTGACTGGTCAACATGTAAGAACACAAATAAAAATAAATTGAACCATATCGCATCAAGAATCATCGGCGATGTGACAGGTCATTTACCCCCTGCGCCTAATCATGTGTGTCCTGGTAATCCCAATCCTTTTACACCAACTGTAAACTGTATCTCCTCTGAGCTGAAGAATTCTTATGGTACCGGCAGCAATCCTGGATGCTACGGTTCGGATAACAACAGCACACACGAGTTCTGGAATTACTGGTGTTACACAGAGACACCTGAAAAGGGGATACCGGTAATAAGTGAGTATCCATTGCTGAAACAGAGGTGGGATACCATTCAAGAGGGAATCACTGATCAGTGTCAGGGTTATGAAGATGACCCTACCTGCAGACTTAAAGAAGAGATTGTTGATGGTGTATACACCTATAGGAATTTCAACCCGACAGGGTTGACTCCTCTACCTTCCTGCCGGGATTTTACAGGATATGAGATACACACCATCTGCAGGGACTGGTGGGAAAAAAAGAGGACTTATTTATGCCAGGTCCAGGGATGGGATTTTAATGATGCACAGAAAAGAATGGCGAGAATTACAAGTACGGCAACTGATAACACAACATCCCTTTATTATCAGGATTTAAGAAAAGATGACAATGGTAACTGGATCAATGAGTCCAATACAATATCCCTTCCTCCAAGGGACCCATACAGTGATTGCGAGAGGGCATGTAAAACAAAGAAACCATCCACAAATACGCAGGCTGGTGTCACAGGAAATGCAGCAGAGTATCAAACCAGCACAATAACCTATGATTTCTTTTACAAAAGTTGCGTTAACAACACCTGTCCTTTAGTGGCTGGAGAAGAGATGGTAAAGGATTGTCAGTGTATTAATGACTTTGCAGAGGCTGCCTCTATCATGGAATCCCTTAAAGAGGCCAGTAAAGACATCATATGTAGCGAGCAGATAGACGACCAGGGTAATTGTCTCGGACAGATCTATATATTTAATGGCAAATCCGGTGAGTGCAGAACTCCAGGGGTAAACACGACATTCTTTAACTGTTGCAGCAATAATGAGGGTTCATTCCTGTTTTTCGAGAAATACTGCAAAGAAGAAGAATGGGTGACAAATGCAGCGCGGGATGCTGACAGATGCCATTACATAGACGAATATTGTAAAACCGAATGGCCAATTGTGGGCTGTGTTCAGGAGGCAAAGGTCTATTGCTGTTTCAAGTCTAAACTGGGTAGGATCATTCAGGAGCAGGGCAGACTTCAACTGAAGAAGTTCGCGCCTGATGGGCAATGGGGAAGTGCTGAGGATCCGAACTGTGTGGGTTTCACACCAGAGGAGTTCCAGATGCTCGATTTATCAAAGATGGATCTGAGCGAGTATTTTGCTGACATTCAGACAAAAGCAGCGGAGCAGATACAGCAGAATATGCAGGATAAGGTCAATGAATTTTATCAGAATACTCGGTAGCCTGCTCCTTCTGATAGCTCTAAAAGGCGCTGCTTACGCTAAAGACCTTGGTGTGGTTGGTGCAACCTATCCTGTTTCAGAGAAAGATGCACTTCAGGAAATAGAAGACAGGGCAAGGCAGATCAATTGGAGTGAGCATTTTAACAAGGACGAGGTGAAGAAAGTGGTAACAAACTTTAAGCCTCAAGACATAACAGCCCTTAAAACCACGGAGAGGAATACAACCTTTACTGTAGATATAACTTATATCCTGGAACATGACATCCCGGATGGCAAAGGTGGAATCTTATATCCTAAAGGCTATACATTCAATCCCCTTGATTATGTGGTATTCCCCAATACACTGGTACTCATAAATGGTTCTGACAGAAGGCAGGTCGAGTGGTTCAAGACATCAGCATACTACAAAGACCATAAGGTCATGCTCCTCATAACTGAGGGCTCTTTCAAGGAGCTTTCTGAGGAACTCAAAAGACCTGTGTATTATGCGAAAAGAGAGATTGTTGAAAGATTCAAACTCAGGGCAGTTCCATCAATTGTTGTACAGAAAAACAGGCAAATGGAGGTGAAAGAGATTGCGATTAAAAGGAATGAAAAATCCAGTTAGCATACTTATTATCGCATTTGCATTTATTGTCCTTTTAAATGGAGATGCCCCTGCGGTTTGCAAGGGCAGGTTTTTAAACCCTATCACTGATGTATGCTGGAACTGCATCTTTCCTGTCAAGATTGCCGGAATTACTATCATAGGCTCAGATATTGAGGATACACCAGACCTTACTAGTTCCCCTGTGTGCGTATGTCCTGCACCGCCGCCTCTTTTCTTTAGAATAGGTATCCCCATCAGTTTCTGGGAACCTGCAAGATTTGTTGAGACAGTAAAGGACCCTTACTGTTTTCCAAGCCTCGGGCTTTCTCTATCCAATCCAAAGCAAGGGTTCTTAGGAGGTACTTATTCAGAGATGAGCCACAATGAGGTTGATACCTCTACATTCCAGCAGGCACATTACTTCATATTTCCTGTATGGGCTATGATGGAGTTACTTGTTGATTTCATCTGTGTTGAGAACAGCGGCTTTGACCTTGCATATATGACAGAGATTGACCCTTTATGGAATGACGATATACTCGCATTCATAATAAATCCGGAGGCATTGCTCTTTGCAAATCCTGTTGCCCAGATTGCCTGTGTTGCAGATAGTGTGGCTTCAAATGCGGGACTCCCATTAAGCCCCCTTTTCTGGTGTATGGGATCGTGGGGTAGCAGCTATCCATTATCAGGCCATATAAATGATGACAATTATACTCAGGCAAATGCTGCAATTGCTGCGAGGATGGTTTATAAATTATCGAGGGAGTTTTTGATATGCGATACAGGAGTTAATCTGTGCGGATGCATCCCCACACCGATATGGGTCAAACATAATTACAGAATGCACATTGCAAAACCGGTTAGAGACTTTACCTGCCATCCAATTGGCAGAAGCAGTCTGATATGGGGATACGGAAAGAATCCACCTTATTCTGCAGAAGGCAATGCAGGTGATAATTTCTTGTGGATGCTTTTTAGAAAAAGGGCCTGCTGTGCTTTTTAAGATATTCATTGTCTTCATAATTCTGGTAGTTCTTTTTAGTGAAGGAGCGATCTATGCAGAACTTAAAAAGGCTTACATAGAGACTCCCTCTCCTTGCTATAAGGTAGAAAAGATTGAGGATAAGAGGATCTATCTTAGATCTACGGCTGAAGTTTGTATACAGATAATGGGTAAGATTCAGATAGAAATAGAAGAGTCTATAAAACATGTCTTCATACATACAGACGGGAAATTCTGGAAAGAGCAGACACTAACAGAATTCAACATTGATAGCATCAACCAATATATGGAAAAGGTTGATGATCTCAAGAAAGACCTGAAGGTTCCAGAAAACCTGCATAAGGAAAAGGTTCAGGAGATGGCTGAAAAGACATATCAGTTCTACCAGTCTAAGGAATTTAAGGAGAAACTTCAGGCTGAAACAGATAGGCTCAAAGAGGGGGTCTTTAAGAAACCTCTTGAGGAATATTACTCTGACAGTAGTAAAGAGATAGAAAAGACAAAAGGGAAACTACAACCGACAGAGCGGATATACATTTTTATTTCGTCTTCGGTACCCATACCGACCCTCAGAAACTATGCCTTAGCCCTGGACAGGCTTGGAGACCCGAATATTGTGATGGTCATGAGGGGCTTTGTGGATGGTATGAAGTATATCAGGCCAACGATTAATTTCGTCGGCGATATTTTGAAGAAAGATCCAGGTTGCGATATGACAAAACAGAAATGTGATACCTATAGGGCAGACTTTCAGATTGACCCTTTGCTTTTCAGAAGATACCAGATAGCTAAAGTCCCGGCAGTTGTCTATGCTACTGACGTAAATGTAATGGACGTGCAAATGAGTGAGGGATTGGAAAACAATACCAAGGTGTCCAATTATCATGTTCTCTACGGAGATGCCTCTTTGGAGTATGTGCTTGACACAATCCAGAAAGAGACAAAAAGTAAATCAATAGAAGGATTATTGACTACTCTTAAAAAAGGTTTTTATTGAAAGATTAAAGGATTTCACCAGAAGTCCTTATTTTCAGTCTTTCATCAATAACGCCTCAATATCGCTTAACAAGTTGCATTTTACAGCAAGGACCCAATCAAGCTAACACTTCAGCTTCATGCTAGCACCCGCAAGGGAACGCAAAGCATCGCTATCGCTCTGCTATGCTCATGCCAGAGGTAAGCTCGCTCCTCCAAGCTTGTCTTTCGCCCTACAGGGAAGGCAAACTGAAGCAAAGCTCGGCCAGGCCCCTTGTTAATCAAATTGTGGTAGATTTTATGTAAATTATGGTATACCTTATTAAGGTAATCTACCAATCTATACGGGAGGATGGTATGAAAAGAGTTAATTATAAGTCTCCAGCAGCCCTCGTAGTGATTTCAATCATCATGTTTTTATTAGTGATTCTTCCGGTCGGGTGTGTAAAAAAGGAAAAGGAAAAAACTCTAAAGC
>CAZLFE010000076.1:0-11611 GCA_964558725.1 uncultured Nitrospiraceae bacterium
CATCGACCATCAAGGGAGAGAGTCAATAAAGTCATTGAGATGCCTTTGATGTGGGCGGAAGCAGAAAGCTGACAGATGCCTCTGTTTTTCAACAAGTGGCCCTTCTCTCCGTTGACTTTGAATACAGACGCTGTTTAAACTTAAGCTCTGTGAAAAAAGAAATAGTAAAGAAAATTGAAGATTCACTGAAAAGACTTGGTATTGAGGCAATACCTGCTATTGAGGTAGAAGTCCCCCCCCGGGAATCCTTAGGTGATCTCGCGACTCCTGTAGCAATGTCACTCTCAGGGATACTGAAAAAACCTCCGAGAGAAATAGCAAAAGAACTCATTCATTTCATAAAGGATGAACCTGCCTTTGAAAATATAGATATTGCCGGTCCTGGATTTATCAACTTTACCTTTTCAAGAGAATATCTTTATTCGGAGATTAAAAAGTTATTACAGGATAGAGAAAAGGTTTTGAGAGAGGATATTGGTAGGGGTAGAAGGGTTCAGATCGAATTTGTCAGTGCAAACCCGACTGGTCCTCTCCATCTCGGGCATGGGAGGGGTGCTGCTGTTGGAAATGCTTTATCTAATCTGCTTTCAGCATCAGGATATAAAGTTGAACGCGAGTACTATATTAACGATGCAGGAAAACAGGTAAAACTCCTCGGTCTATCCGTATTTGCACGCTATAAGCAAATACTCGGAATAGAACATCCTTTGCCAGAGGAAGGTTACAGAGGAGGATATGTCGAGGAGATAGCAGCAGAAATAATCAGTAAAGAGGGTGACAAATACATCAAGGCAGACTTTGATAAGGTATCGGATTTTTTCATTAATTATTCTTACGAGGTAATGCTTTCACGCATCAAAGAGGATTTAAAAGAGTTCGGCGTCGCCTTCGATACATGGCAGAGCGAAAGGGAACTTTATAGAGAAGAGGATGTTGAGAAGGCTATCAATGATCTAAAAGTAAAGGGCTTCATATACGAAAAAGATGGGGCTACCTGGTTCAAGTCAACTTCTTTTGGAGACGACAAAGACAGGGTTATCATCAAACAGGATGGCGAATATACCTATTTTACTTCTGACATTGCATATCACAGGAAAAAGGTGGACAAGAAATATGATGAGCTTATTAACATATGGGGAGCTGATCACCACGGCTATATACAGAGACTCAAGGCTGTTATTGAAGCCCTTGGTTACCCTCAAGAGAAGCTCAAGATATTACTCGTCCAGATGGTTACCCTCCTGCGAGGTGGGAAACCTGTCCAGATGTCAAAAAGGGCAGGTGAATTTGTTACCCTGAAAGAGGTCATGGAAGAGGTCGGAGTAGATACAACAAAGTTCATATTCCTTACAAGAAGGCCTGATAGCCACCTTGAGTTTGACATTGAAGTTGCAAAGTCTCAATCATCAGAAAACCCTGTGTTTTATGTACAGTACGCCCATGCAAGAATAAACAGTATATTTGCCCATGCCAAAGAAAAGGGCATTAATACCGGAAATCTTTATGATTCAGATGTCGGACTTCTCTCCAACCCTGAGGAAATGAGAATAATCAGGAAGCTTCTTATGTATCCTATGGTATTTGAGGGGGCTGTCAATGCCCATGAACCGCACAGGATCACGTTTTTCCTCCAGGAACTATCAGGACTTTTCCATCCTTATTACAATAAGTACAGGATTGTCGATGACAATATCGAACTGTGCAGGGCAAGGCTCGCCTTATGTGAGGCTGTTAGAATTGTTCTCCGAGATGGTCTCACAATACTCGGTATCAGTGCCCCGGAAAAGATGTAATTGTTAATGCTTCCTTAGACTGGTATAATAGGAACCCATGATATCCAAAACGAAAAAGATATGGATGGACGGCAGATTCGTAGATTGGGACAAGGCCTCGGTGCATATTCTCACCCATACTCTTCATTATGGTCTCGGAGTTTTTGAAGGAATAAGATGTTATGAAACCGAAGAAGACCCTGCAATATTCAGGCTCGATGATCATATCGAGAGGCTCTTCAACTCCGCCCATATATTCCTGTTAGAGATCCCCTATTCACAAGAGAAAATAAGAAGTGCAGTGATCGAAACGGTAAGGGTAAATAAGATTAAAGAATGCTATATCAGACCCATTGTCTATATAGGCTATGGTGCTATGGGTCTCTATCCGCAAAAAAACCCTGTTAATGTATCTATTGCGGTGTGGCCATGGGGAGCTTATCTCGGGGATAAAGGACTAAAAAATGGCATCAGGGTTAAGACTTCATCCTTTATCAGAAATCATGTGAATTCCAACATGTCAAGGGGTAAGGTATGTGGTTATTATGTAAATTCACAGCTTGCAAAAAAAGAGGCAATATCATGTGGCTACGACGAGGCCCTTTTACTTGATACCGAGGGTTACGTGTCTGAAGGGAGTGGTGAAAATATCTTTATCGTAAGAAAGGGGATATTAAAAACTACCCCTCTAACCTCAATACTTGAAGGAATAACAAGGAATAGCATTATCGAAGTAGCTCATGATAAAGGTATTGATGTTATAGAAGAAAGGTTCACAAGAGATGAACTCTACATTGCTGATGAGGCATTTTTCACAGGTACAGCAGCAGAGGTAACTCCTATAAGAGAGCTTGACGGAAGGAACATTGGTACTGGCAGGCCGGGCAAGATAACAAAAAGGATTCAGTCATTATTCTTTGATATTGTCAAGGGGAAGAATAAAAAGTATGAGTCATGGCTGACGAGGGTTTAATAGTTTAAAGGGGTGCGTAGCAAACTACGCACCCCTTTATTTTTTACTTCTTTTCTTCTATCTTCATTTCTTCTGGCTTCTTTTCTTCTATCTTTTCGCCTTCCTTCTTTACTTCCTCTTTCTTATGGCACTTTCCACACTCTGTCTCGGTCGATTGTGAGAATACAACCTTTCCATTGTGTTCCTTACCGTCATGGCATTTACCACAGTAATCAGGCTTGCCATGATCCTCTTTTGTCATCTTGAATGCGCCCTTCTTCATGGCAAACGGTTTCGCATGGCAGTCATTGCACTTCAGGCCTTGTTTGGGGCCATGCGTATCTCCATTAAAGATGACTTTTCCTTGATCTCCGCCTGCATACTCCACTGTTTTTCCTGGAGGAGTTGCCATAGCACTCCCAACAAAGGCGATAGCTACTACCAAGATAAATACGAGCATTGTTAACCTCACTATTCTTCACCTCCTTTCATAACATAACCCCAAGTTCTGATAATCAAGTATCAAATAATATGCCAATAAAACACAAGCATTTAAAGGCATATTATTGTAAAAATATTCCTTAAATAAGGAAATATGCCCTTTTAAGGGAAAGAAACTTCAAAGTGATAACTATAATGAAAAACAATCAACATAATCAAGGATAAACTGTTTAATTGTTTAATAATAACGTCCCAAATTTCGTAATTTGAAAATAATTAGTAATCTCCTCTTCTCCTCTTTAAGAAAGAGGGGGTTAGTTTTATTTCTTTGGCTACGAGTCCCCCTTTTCTAAAGGGGGCCGCCTTCCTTCTGTCGGGCAGGGATGCAGGGGGATTACTAAATACCAATCCTTAGACGAGTCAAAAATTTCATTCAGAGAGCGAAAGGGAATTTTTCCGGGCACTACTATTTACTTGAATTTTAAACCATATTTTTAATGCTTCCTTATTCCATATTAGGAATATGTATCTCAATTGCTTTATACAATAGCAACGTGGTAATATTATGAAAATTTTTTAAAGGAAAACACATGCCCCAAGAGGTTATACAGACTGGCTTAACCTTTGATGATGTCCTCCTCATGCCTGCTAAATCAGAAGTTCTTCCCAAAGAGGCCGACATTTCAACCATGCTTACACGGGGTATAAAGATCAATATCCCGATCGTAAGCGCAGCAATGGATACCGTTACAGAGGCAAACCTTGCAATAGCCATAGCTCGAGAAGGAGGGATCGGAATCATTCACAGAGCCATGAGCCCGGAGAGACAGGCATCAGAAGTGGATAAGGTAAAAAAATCCGAAAGCGGGATGATCCTGGATCCCATAACTATTCTACCTGATGCACCTATTTCAGAAGCTTTGGCCCTGATGGAACGATACAGGATATCGGGTATTCCTGTCACAGAAAAGGGAAAACTCATAGGCATACTGACAAACAGGGATCTGCGTTTTGAAATAAATTTTTCCAAAAGTGTCTCACAGGTCATGACAAAAGAAAGACTTATAACAGCATCTGTTGGCACAACCCTCGAAAAGGCACAGAAGATCCTTCATAAATACAAGATAGAAAAGTTGCCGATTGTGGATAAAGAGAATAATCTTAAAGGATTGATAACAATAAAGGATATCGAGAAGAGGAAAAAGTATCCTAATGCCTGCAAGGATAGTGTTGGGAGACTCCGTGTTGGAGCTGCGATAGGCACAGGGGAAAATGCAATCCGGAGGGCAGAACTCGTTGCAAAGGCAGGAGTGGATGTCATTGTGATTGATACAGCCCACGGACATACCAAGGCTGTCCTGGCAACACTCAAGGTATTAAAAAAGAGTGTTGACGTGGATATCATCGCAGGCAATGTTGCCACTGTTGAGGCAACGGAGGACTTTATCAAGGCAGGAGTCGATGGAATAAAGGTTGGCATCGGTCCCGGCTCGATATGCACCACGAGGATCATAGCAGGTGCTGGAGTCCCACAGCTCACAGCTATCAAGGACTGTGCTTCTCTTGCAGAGAGACACAGAGTTCCCCTTATCGCCGATGGCGGAATAAAATACTCAGGAGATATTACAAAAGCCCTTGCAGCAGGTGCACATTCTGTAATGATTGGAAGCCTCTTTGCAGGAACAGATGAATCCCCGGGAGAGATCGTGCTCCTCCAGGGCCGTAGTTATAAGGTATACAGGGGAATGGGTTCCCTTGGTGCAATGGAGCAAGGCTCTAGGGACAGATACCTGCAGGCGGGTGTGGAAACAGCAAAGCTTGTACCTGAGGGCGTAGAAGGAAGAGTACCACATAAAGGACCACTTTCCCAGAGCATTCATCAGTTAACAGGGGGACTGCGTTCCGGAATGGGTTATTGCGGTTGCAAAAACCTCACGGAGCTTAGAAAAAAAGCAAGATTCATACGGATTACCAATGCAGGTCTGAGAGAAAGTCATGTCCACGATGTCATCATAACAAAGGAAGCTCCGAATTATAGACCTGAATGGTAAATGCACGAAGAAAAGATCTTAGTCCTTGATTTCGGCTCTCAGTACACTCAGCTCATTACTAGGCGGGTTAGAGAAAGTAAAGTCTACTCAGAGATATTTCCCTTTAATGCCTCCCTCGAAAAGATAAAGAACTTCAATCCAAAGGGGATAATTCTTTCAGGAGGCCCTTCAAGCGTGTATGACGAGGATGCGCCAATCCCGGACAAACAGATATTTGACCTCGGAATACCCGTACTGGGTATCTGTTACGGCATGCAGCTCATGGCGCATCTTTTTGGTGGAAAGGTTGCAAAGGCGCTGAAAAGGGAGTATGGCAAGGCAGAACTCACCGTTGACAACAGGATAAATATTTTCGAAGGGATCACAAAAAAGACCATTGTCTGGATGAGCCATGGAGATAGAATTGAGCATTATCCTTCCAACTTTAAACCCATAGCCCATACAGCTAACTCTCCTGTTGCTGCTATGGCAGACAAAAAGAAAGGATTTTATGCCTTACAGTTTCACCCTGAGGTAGTCCATACCCAAAAGGGATTTGAGATTTTAAAAAACTTCCTCTTCAAGATATGTAAATGCAGGCCCACATGGACTATGAAATCTTTCATAGAAACAGCCACAAAAGAGATACGGGAGAAGGTTGGGAAAAGAAGGGTTGTATGCGGTATAAGTGGAGGCGTAGATTCTGCTGTTACCGCCGTACTGGTACACATGGCCATAGGGGAACAGCTTACCTGCATCTTTGTCGATAATGGAGTCCTGAGGGCAGGAGAGGCAAAAAAGGTAGAAGAGACCTTGAGGAGACATTTTCATATGAATATTCGCTGCGTTGATGCCTCTGAAAGATTTTTGAAGAAGTTAAGAAACGTTACTGACCCTGAGATAAAAAGAAAGAGTATTGGGAATGAGTTCATAAAAGTCTTTGAAGAAGAGTCTAAAAAAATCAGGGGTGTGAAGTACCTTGCACAGGGAACACTGTACCCTGATGTAATCGAGAGTGTTCCTCTTAAAGGCCCATCAGCTACCATAAAAAGCCACCATAATGTAGGAGGGCTTCTTAAGAGGATGAGGTTAAAACTCATTGAACCACTCAGGGAACTCTTCAAGGATGAAGTTCGGCTTCTCGGAAAAGAACTCGGCCTACCCGCTGAGATAATAAACCGCCATCCTTTCCCAGGACCTGGTCTTGCTATAAGGGTTATTGGGGAAGTAACAAGTGAAAGATGTGATATAGTGAGAAAGGCTGATACAATAGTCTTAGAGGAGATTAAAAAAACAGGACTTTATACAGAACTCTGGCAGGCTTTCGCAGTTCTTCTCCCTGTGAAGAGCGTTGGGGTTATGGGTGATGAAAGGACATATGAGAACGTGATAGCTATCAGGGCAGTAAAAAGCCTGGATGGCATGACTGCTGACTGGGCAAGGATACCCTATAATGTTCTGGGGAGAATATCAAATAGAATAATAAATGAGGTAAAAGGGGTTAACAGGGTGGTTTATGATATAAGCTCTAAACCACCGAGCACAATAGAGTGGGAGTAAAAACCAAATTGGAGACAGGAAAGGCTGTCTCAGTCCCGATATACATCGGGATTATAATCGACAGAATATTAATATGGCAGTCGTAAGTACTTTACAGACTAAAGGTTTATTCGTTTACTCCTCAAAAGGTTTTACTTTAAGGTGTCGTATAAAATTTCTTCACCAGCCTTCCCTATCTAAATTAGTAGATTTACTGCATTCTGTGGCTCTATCTCTATTTTTGGGATTATAATTAAAGGAAATGTGTGCTTTGTGAAAATGGCTGCGTTTGATATAAAGGCATATTTAAAAGAAAAGCGTGAGCTTATTGACTCATACCTGGAGTCATATTTCAGCATCCCTTCTGAACCTTCTGTTCTCTATAAGGCAATGCGATATTCCCTCTTTGCAGGAGGCAAGAGAATCCGCCCTATCCTTGCCCTTTCATCATATGAGGCATGTGGAGGAGATCCAAAAAATATTATCCCCTATGTCTCAGCACTGGAACTCATCCATACCTATTCGCTCATCCATGATGACCTGCCCTCGATGGACAATGATGACCTGAGACGCGGGAAACCAACGAGCCATAAAGTATTCGGTGAAGCCATGGCTATTCTTGCAGGCGATGCCCTCCTTACAGAAGCATTCCTCATGCTGACAAATAATCCCCCCTCTCCCCCTTTAGTAAAGGAAGGATTATATAAAGAGACAACACCATCTTCCCTGATAAAGGTCATACGGGAAGTAGCCCTTTCTGCAGGTGTACACGGCATGGTGGGAGGCCAGGCCCTGGACATATCCTCGGTGAACTCACAATCTGATAGAGATACCCTCACCTTCATCCATCTTCACAAAACAGCAGCCCTCATAACAGCATCCGTAAGAATGGGTGGAATACTTGCTGACAGTGATGATGATAAATTAAAAGCTATAACAAAGTACGGAGAAAATATAGGACTTGCCTTCCAGATTATTGATGATATCCTTGATATAGAAGGCAACGCTGAAGAACTTGGCAAGACAGCAGGCTCAGACATGAAGATGAAGAAGATGACCTATCCATCGGTATATGGAATAAAGAAGTCAAGAAAAGAAGCAGAAGATTTAATCTCTGAGGCGATAAATGCCCTTTCTCTATTCTCTTCTGAGGCAGACCAATTGAGGGGTATCGCTTATTATCTCATACAAAGGAGAGTTTGATGTATCTGGAATTTATCAAAGGACCATCAGATATAAAGAGTCTCTCGGTTGCAGAACTCAAGGAGCTTGCAAGAGAACTGAGGGAGACTATAATCAAAAAGGTGTCTATAAATGGGGGCCATTTAGCCTCGAACCTCGGAGTTATAGAATTGACCATTGCCCTCCATTATGTATTCAATTCGCCAGTGGACAAAATCATATGGGACGTTGGTCATCAGTGTTATTCCCATAAACTCCTTACAGGAAGATACAAAAGGTTTTCAACCCTCAGACAATATGGAGGTATCTCTGGCTTCCCCAAAAGAGAGGAGAGTGAGCACGATGCCTTCGGTACAGGACATAGTTCAACTTCAATATCAGCGGCCCTCGGGATAATCGAGGGGAGAGATAAGAATAAAGAAAATTTCAAGGTCATAGCTGTTATCGGTGATGGTGCAATGTCCGCAGGGCTCGCTTTTGAAGGATTAAACAATGCTGGCCATCTTAAAAAAAACCTCATCGTCATTTTGAATGACAATGAGATGTCCATATCCCAGAATGTTGGTGCCCTTTCTGCATACTTCAACAGGATACTTACTGGAGAGTTCTATCAGAAATTCAAAAAAGAGACGAAATCTTTTCTCGAGGGAATTCCAAAATTGGGAAAGAGAGCAGCAAAGATAGCCCAGAGGACAGAGGAGATGCTCAAAGGGCTTTTCCTTCCAGGAATCATCTTTGAAGAACTGGGATTCAATTACGTCGGTCCCATCGATGGGCATAACATAGAGCTCTTAATCGAGACATGTAAAAGAATAAAAGCAGTCTCAACTCCTACCTTAATACATGTAGTAACAAAAAAGGGAAGGGGTTATGAATTCTCAGAGAAAAGCCCGTCTTTTTTCCATGGTGTCGGACCTTTCAAAGTTGAAACAGGTTCCCTCATAACAGGAGGCGGGGCTACATACAGTGAAATATTCGGCAACATCCTGACAGACCTTGCTGCAAAAGATACGAGGATCATTGCTATTTCGGCAGCGATGAAAAAAGGCACAGGTCTTGAACATTTTGCAGAGAGATATCCTGACAGATTCTATGATGTCGGTATCGCAGAGCCCCATGCAGTTACATTCGCTGCAGGACTTGCAACGCAGGGGTTAAAGCCCGTCGTAGCAATCTACTCAACCTTTCTGCAGAGGGCCTATGATGAGATCGTTCATGATGTCTGTCTTCAGAACCTCCCTGTTGTTTTTGCCATTGACAGGGCCGGTATCGTTGGAGATGATGGTCCTACCCATAATGGGCTACTCGACCTCTCATATCTCAGACACATTCCCAATATTGTAGTCATGGCACCGAAGGATGCTTTTGAACTCAGGGCCATGCTTGAGCTTGCTTTACAACATAATGGCCCTTCAGCCATTCGGTATCCGAGGGAAAAAGTACAGTCATCAGAACCCGGCCATCAGTCACCAGTCACTTTTGATATCGGAGAAGGCGAAATCCTCAAAACAGGAGAAGATATTGCCTTTATTGCTATTGGCAATTGCGTCCATTCAGCTTTCTCTACTGCCAAACGATTAGAGAGGGAAGGCATCAGTGTGATGGTTGTTAATGCAAGGTTTATAAAACCCCTGGACCGGAATCTCCTGATCTCAATAGCAGCAAGGATTAAAAGGATCATCACCGTAGAAGAAAATACCCTTACCGGTGGTTTCGGTAGTGCCGTACTTGAATTTCTGAATGATATGGAAATCCCACATATAAAGGTTCGGCGACTCGGTCTACCAGATGAATTTATTGCCCAGGGACAACAGGACGAATTGAGAAAAAAATATGGGCTCGATGAGGAAGGGATATACCAGGCTGCGCTTTCCATTCTCAAAGAACCAATACCCTATCACCATTGAAGGAAAGATTGGATAAAATCCTTGTCTCAAGAGGTCTTGTAAAAAGTAGAGAACTGGCAAGGGCTCTCATTATAGAGGGGAAAGTCTTTGTAGATGGCAAAAAAATAACAAAGGCAGGGACCCTTATCAGCGAGACTTCAGACATATCTCTCACAGAAGAAAGCCTGCCTTATGTCAGCAGAGGAGGTCTAAAGCTTGAGGCAGCAATTGATTTTTTCGATATCGATGTCACCGGTAAAATTATCATGGATGTTGGTTCCGGGACAGGCGGCTTTACAGACTGTTTATTGAAAAGAGGAGCGAAGAAGGTTTATTGTGTAGATGTAGGATATGGACAGCTTGCATGGCCTTTGAGAAACGACCCGAGGGTTGTCCTTATGGAAAGGATAAATATAAGATACCTCGATAAGATAATTCAGGAACAGGAGAAAAGATTCAAGGGTCAGGAGTTTGAAGACCTCATCAAAAGCAATATAGACATAGCTACGATGGATGTCTCTTTTATCTCTCTGACTAAAGTAATCCCTGCGATTCTTGGATTTATGAAGGAAAATGGTAGAATACTTGCCCTCGTCAAACCACAGTTTGAAGTTGGAAAGGGAGAAGTGGGGAAAGGTGGAATTGTCAGGGAGGAGGAAAAAAGATTAAAGGCTGTCGAACATGTCCGGAAAGAGTTGGAGGATTTCGGCCTCAGAACAATCGGAATTTTACAGTCCCCTCTTCCTGGAAGGAAAGGTAATATTGAATATTTTTTATATATGGAGAGAGCAATACAAAGGGCAAAGGGCAAAGAGCATAGAATGGAGTGAGTGATGGAAGAACAAAGGCTTTTGGAATTAGATCTTTCGACAGCATCCCAGGAGCTTATTGAAGTCCTTATTGAAGAAGCCACAGATCCTTCAGTGTTTGGAGACATTGCCAAGGCAAACATGAATAGGCCTGAGATACTCAGGCTTGTCTTTGAGAGTCCTGATGCACCTGAGGAGGTCAGACAGCAGATAAGCGTTGCACTACACGTTCCTGTAACAATCCTGGCAGAAAAGGCAAAAGCTAAGAAGACACCCGAGGAACGTTCCCTGACACTCCTTCAGAGGCTTCAGAGATTAAGCTTCGGGGAGAAGAGACTCCTTGCATTGAGAGGTGGAAAGGAAGTACGGTCTATTCTTATGAAAGATCCCAATAAAGAGGTATCGTTTGCTGTTTTAGAGAATCCTAAGATCACAGAGACAGAAATCGAGGTAATTGCAAAGTCACGGTCTACACCTGAAGAAGTTATAAGAAAAATAACAAAAAAGAGAGAATGGATGAAAAACTATTCAATTGTCCTTGCCATCGTTTCAAACCCTAAGACACCAGCCGGTAATGCTGTTCCTCTTATCAGTGAACTGAAAACGAAAGACCTTGTGATACTCGAAAAAAGCAAAAATGTCTCTGAAGCAGTCCGTGCCGCATCAAGAAGACTCCTCCAGGCGAGAAGGAGTACTTGAAATATAATTGCAATTTTTTTTCGAATGCCTTTAAATAAAAACTTATAATTTTAAACCTGAATTTTGATAAAACTGAAAGGACCATTATGCTGAGGACTTTCAAGGTAGAGAAATTTCATGCAAGTCTCATCCCTGAATCTGCTCTGTTTAAGGTATTAAGATATCTTGATAGAGAGAACATAGAAACACCCTTTCTTCTCATTGACAGTGAAACGGTTAAAGAAAAAGCGTCCCTCATTGGACGATCTATTAAAAACTCGAAGGTATTTTACGCTGTCAAGGCAAACCCTGACATTAAGAT
>CAZLFE010000077.1:0-11536 GCA_964558725.1 uncultured Nitrospiraceae bacterium
TTATTCCTTGCCGATATCTTTTCTGTAACGAATACCTTCAAAAGAAATATTTTCTATTCCTCTGTAAGCAACCTCTCTTGCCTCCTGCAGAGTTTTACCTCTGCCAACTACATGGAGAACCCTGCCTCCGTCAGTAACCAAACCTTTTTCCTCTGAATTACTCACGCCAGCAAAGAATATCTTGCAAGCAGGATCGTGGACCTTGTCAATACCTGAAATAGGATAGCCTTTGCCATAACGACCAGGGTAACCAGGATACCAACCCTTGCTCTTTCCGTTCTTCATCTGCCGTGTTCTTCCCTGTGCAGCTACGACATCACAAAAATAATCAGGGATCCATTCAACCTTTTTCTCGCTGAGAACTTCCTTAAAAATCTGAAAACTGATTTCACTCAGGGGGGTCTTCAATCGTGGAAGAATTACCTCAGCCTCTGGGTCACCGAGACGAACATTAGCCTCCAAGAGGTAGGGAGTTTCTTCAACCAGCATTAAACCTAAATACAGTATCCCTTTATAGGGAACGCCTTCTTTTTCTGTGAATCCCTTGATGAGGGGGCGAGTAACTTTTTCACAGACTAAATGGGTGAGCTTTTCGCTTTCAAGACGGTGAGGTGAATAGGCACCCATCCCGCCTGTATTAAGCCCTTCGTCATTATCATAAGCCCTTTTATAATCCTGAGCAACTGGCATAGGGACTATTGACTTACCATCTGTGAAGACAAAATAGGATATCTCAATTCCGTAGAGCCTCTTTTCAATTACTACCTTCTGACCGGCCTCACCAAAAACCTTTTCTATCATCAAACGATTAATGGCCTGAAAAGCTTCCTCATTATTTGAACAGACAATAGATCCCTTTCCCTGGGCAAGACCATCAGCCTTCACAACTACCGGATATTTCACATAATTGACATAGTCCTTAGCACGTTCATGGTCGTCAAAGACCTCGAAATCTGCAGCAGGAACCCCTATCTCTCTACATAATAATTTTGTATAGGCCTTGCTCCCTTCTAAAATACTCGCTCTCTTCGTGGGGCCAACAGCAGGTATCTGTTCCTTTAAAAAGAGGTCAATGATTCCCTCGGAGAGTTGTCTTTCAGGTCCGATAAAAACGAGGTCAACCTTTTCACGCCTGACCAGTTCTAATATCTCATCATTCTTCCTTGCATTTTCACACCTGATTTCTCGGGCTATACCAGCATTTCCAGGGGCACAGATTACCTCTTTTACGTAAGGATCATTCTTGAACTGCCAGGCTATGGCATGTCCACGACCTCCACTGTCAACCACAAGAACCTTCACTTACAATCCAGCCTCAGCCAAGACCAGAGGTATCTTTTTCTCCCAGCCAATAGCCATGATATGAACTCCATCGCAGAGATCTTTCAAACCCTTAATCAGCCTTGCAGCTATCTCGATGCTGGTTTTGACCTTATCTTTTGTCTCTTCCATTTCTTTAATAAGAGGCTCAGGAACAAATACTCCGGCTACATTATTATTCATAAACCTTGCCATACCGGCTGACTTAAGCAATATGATACCCCCCAGGACTGGTGTCTTAAAGCCATCTATTCGCTTCATAAATCTTTCAAAGAGGTCTAAGTCAAATATCCCCTGGGTTTGAAAGAATTTTGCACCTGCCTCAATTTTCTTTTCCATCTTGATGATCTGCATTTCAAATGCAGCCTCGGTGTCAGCTCCTGGATTTACTACTGCTCCGGGAAAGAAGTCTGGAGCACCCTTGAGCTGGTTTCCTGCCATATCAAAGCCTTCATTAAGTCTGCCTATCACCTTTAAAAGACTCACGGAATCTAAATCAAAAACTGGCATTGCGTCAGGGTGATCTCCCAGGGTTGGATGATCTCCGGTGAGAGCTAATACATTCCTGATACCCAGAACCCAAGCACTTAACAAGTCAGATTGTAATGCTAATCTATTTCTGTCTCTGCAGGTCATTTGAAGGATGGAATCTATTCCCCGATCTCTCAAGAGATGGCAAACCGCTATAGAGCCCAATCGCATGACAGAACTTTGAAGATCGGTGACATTAATGGCATCCACCCTGTCTTTAATAAGCTCTGCATCTTCAATTGTTTCCTGCATATCAATACCTTTAATGGGTCCTATTTCTGCAGTCACCACAAATTTTTTAGAATTTAATGCTTCTCTGAAGCTCATCTCTCTTATGCTCTTTTTATTGGTTCTTTTTTCAATTTCAAATCTTCTGGAGCCTGTCTTCGGGGATGACCTGACCTTGTCTTTGGCTGAGAAATCTCCTTTAGCGAATGAAGCAGGTTCAGTTTTATCAGACGAGAGTAAATTTGTTGCCATGCGCATGGGGTATCCTTTGAGACCTCACATAATCCATCCCGTGATCCCCCACAGGGGCCATTAATAAGGCCCTTAGCGCATCTTGTTATAGGGCATATCCCGCCAGTCTTATCCAGTATACATTTACCACAAAGTGAACATCTTTCATCGAATACCTTCAGTCTTGTCATGTTAGCAAGGAACAAACTGTCATTGGATGGAAAGACAGGTTTGTTTTCATATAATTCTACCGCTGTCTGTGTGCCGGCACCACAGGACATCACAATAATGCAATCGGCTTTATCTATAGCATCCTTGAATGGTTTTAGCTCAACTTTTGTTCCAAGAACCTGGCAACCCGATTTTGCAACGAACGTTCCTGTTACCTCTTTCCCCTCAGACTCAAGGGTTTCTTTCATTGCCTTAACCTCAGGTTCTCCTCCTGTTCCACACAATGCTGCACACTCAGAACATCCTAAAAGGAAAACACTCCTGTAATTCTTAATGTTCTCCATCAATTCACTGAATTCTCTTTTTTTTGTTGCTATCATTATTTTCTCCTCACATCATATATGTCTATGCCATATCTGCTGTTATCTTTGCCTCTGTTAGGCAATTCATAGAAGAACTCCATCCTTATGTGAAATATTTCCGGTAACGTTTAAAAGCCCGTTATCTTATTGGAAGTAAAACGGTAAACGTGGTGCCTTTTCCTACCTCACTTTCTACATAGATAGATCCGCGATGGGCATCCACAACGCCTTTAACAATGGAAAGGCCCAAGCCTGTCCCGCCAATATGTTTTGTTCTCTCGGATCTTTCTCGATAGAATTTATCAAAAATACGAAGGATATCCTTGTCTTCAATGCCTATTCCGGTATCAGAAACTTTTAATTCAAGGTACTCTGCATCCTTTCTAAGTCCGGCACTAACCTGCCCACCTGAAAGCGTATATTTAATAGCATTCATGACGAGGTTGAGAAACATAGCCTCTATGCTGCTTTTATTGCCATTAATTAAAGGAAGGTTATCTTCTATGGTTATCTGTAAGGAGATATTTTTGTCCTGAGCCTGGGGTTGTACTACCTCGATAGTTCTGTTTAAGATCTCGGAGAGATTCAAAGGTTCTATTTGAGTCTCGTATCCACCTTCTTCGATGTAGCAGACATCCAAAATGTCATTAACCAGATCCGTCATACCTTTTGTTTTGGCTTTGACCTTTTGAAGTAGATCTCTTTGTTTCTCATTGAGCTCTCCCACCATCCCATCCAGAAGGATAGATGTTTGAAGTAGAGTAGAGCTCAATGGGGATTTTAATTGATGAGAAACCATGGCCAAGAAATTAGACTTTACTTTGTCTATGGCGCTGAGTTGTGCTACATCGTGGAGCAGAGTTACCGATCCAATAAGTAACCCCGACCCGGCCCTAACGGGGCTGACATGAATCCTGAGCCTGGTTTCACCTGAGTCTATAAGGCACACCTCCTCAGTATGATACGGCACATTAAGCGACAATGTTTTATTTATAAGCTTAATCAACGCTTCATTTTTAATGTGATCTTGAACTTGCTGACCTAAGGCATCTTCTCCCTTTATACCCAGCATAGTTTCGGCTTTTTGATTGCAGAGGATGATATTACCCTGAGCATCGGTGACCAGTATACCATCAGCCAGGCTGTCGAGTATGGGATTTAATGATTCCTTCATTATTCTATGGGGCATATCTCTTTAGTACCTCTGTGAACAGATCAAGGGTTTTTTCCTGTAAAAATTCTAAAAAGATTTTCTACTTTTTCAACCAAATCCATAGGTTCTACAGGCTTTGGTATGTAGTCATCAGCTTCCATCCTCATGCCCATTTCCTTTGTGTATTTCGTTGTAGATATTGCCTCTCCCACTGCAGTTAATAGCAGAATGGGAATATGTCCATATTTAGGGTCAGACTTGAGCTTAGCACACACTTCGTAGCCATCCATTTCAGGCATCATGACATCCAGAATGATTAAATTCGGCTGTTCTGTCTCCACCTTTCTCAGCCCTTCTTTTCCATCATGGGCGACAGCAACATCATAAGATTTATTTTCCAAAATAATTTTGATGGCCTCTACAAAATCTGCATCATCATCGACCAGTAAGATTTTCTTTCCCCTCATCTCTTTCTCCTTAAGTCTTGCCTATTTTCTTGAGGACCTTCTCTATGCGTTCCAATAAGACAGTATGTTCAATGGGTTTTTCCACGTAATCATCAACGTCGAGCTGCACTCCTGTTTCTAATTCGTATCGACGCTTGCTGGCATCTTGCCTTACGCTGCTCAGAATAATGATGGGTATATGGGCATACTTAGCCCATCGCGGATCCTTCAACTCCTTACACACTCCGAAACCATCAAGCCTGGGCATGAGGAGATCCAGAATCATTAAATCAGGTTTTTCCTCTTTGAGCTTATTCAGTGCTTCAATCCCATCCCGGGCAGCAACTATCTTATAGCCATGGGCCTCAAGGATGAGGCTGATAGCTTCTAAGATATCCGGATCATCATCGACAACCAGGATTTTTGTACTCATCATATCCTCCAAAAATTCATAGCCATAAACTTACTGTTTATAGTACAGGCCTTGGTAATAAACTGGCTCTTTCTACGATACTGGGTACTATGTCTTCCCAGGCCACAGCCATAATATGGATGCCATGGATACCATCTATCTCTTCCAATTGCTCGATAATCTCCAGAGTTATCTTTACCCCCTCTTCCTTAACGTTTTTAGCATCCTCTAAGCGGGTAACAATCTCATCCGGCACACTCACTCCAGAGACATTATCCCTCATATAGCGGGCCATTCCTACAGACTTTATGGGAATTACTCCGGCAAGAATATGAACCTGTTTATCCAATCCCTGATCTCTTACCATCTCCATCCACCTGGCAAATTTACCTACATCATAAACAGCCTGGGTTTGAATAAAGTCTGCGCCAGCTTTTACCTTTTTAGCAAGCCTTGTAACCCTGTACTCAAAGGGATCGGCAAAGGGGTTCTCAACTGCCCCGATAAAAAGAGGAACCTCTCCAGAGATATCCTCTCCGCAGAGAAACTTTTTTTCATCCCTCATGATCTTAAGGGCTTGAACGAACTGAATAGAATCAATATCATAGACACATTTCGCTGTTGGATGATTGCCAAATTTGTGGTGGTCACCTGAAAGACAGAGTATATTTCGAATTCCTAAGGCAATAGCGCCCAAGATGTCACTCTGGATAGCGATTCGATTGCGATCCCTGACCACCATCTGCATTACAGGATCAAGCCCCATCTCCTTCAATATAACACAGCCGCTTAAACTTGACATGCGGACGATGGCTGTCTGGTTGTCCGTTACATTCATAGCATCACAACAGGATTTAAGGAGGTCACCTTTCTTTTGAATGACCGAGGCAGAGGTACCTTTTGGGGGACCCACCTCAGCAGTAACAGCAAAATAGCCTCCTTCCAATACCTTCTCCAGATTACTTCCGCTTTTCATCTCTTCTTCTCACTCCCTACGAACCTTTTTTCTCTTCTTGTGCTTCAACGTCTGCTATATGTTCCAATACTATCCGACGAGGCCCTCCATACATTCCGGTTGACCAGTCCCTGGGAGGGTTAACTTCGGACAGCTTTTCCTGAATACCGAGTTTCTTCATTCTCTCTAAAATCAGGTACCATGCGCAATCCACATCTTGACTTATCTCGCATTTACCATTGTTTGTTCCACCGCATGGTCCGTTCATGAGGGATTTTGCGCAGCGGGCAATAGGACATATCCCGCCAGTTACGTGGAGTATGCAGTTTCCGCATCCCGCGCAGAGTTCTGTAAATATTCCTGCCCTTGGAACAGCTCCGTAAAACTCTGTATTAATGCCTGGATATACAGGAATATTTCCGATTCTTTCAGAGAGGAAATTTACTCCAACACCGCAAGCCAGAGAGAGGACCACATCAGACGTTTTCACATCATCCATTACAGGCTCAAAGAATTCAGGCTCACAATGTCTTTCGATTGCGGCGTGCTTGACTTCTATTTCCACACCTTCCTGAGAAGCCTTTATCCTAAGCATGGAAGCGAGTATCTCCGCCTCTTTGCCTCCGCCTGCATGACAGATTGCAACACAGGTGTTACAACCAAAGACAAGAACTTTCTTGAAATTCTTTATCATATCCCATATTTCCTCAAAGGGCTTCTGCTTGCCGACAATCATTTCTCTTTACTCCTTTCCATCCCGCTTCGTCTGCATACCGCAAGCCATATGGGTGAAGGACCAAGTTTACGAATTCTTTCTGTGAATTCGGTACAGATTTCAGCCCACTTTGGGCCCATTGCTGCAGAGAGATTATACATCTCCAGGCGTGCAGGATCGATACCTACTGTCGATAACAATTTTTTTGCATACTTAACTCTTCTTGCTGCATATATATTACCTTCCAGGTAATGACATTGCCCTTGCAGTCAACCAGCCACAAAAACTCCGTCCACACCGCGCTCGAATGCATGGAGAATATGGATGTAGTCCAACTTGCCTGTACAGGGGAGCCTGATGACCTTTACAGCCGGCGGATAAGAGAGCCTCATCACTCCGGCCAGATCAGCAGCGGCGAAGGCGCAGTAATGACAGGCGAAGGCGAGGATATTCGGTTCCCATCCTGAAGAAATCTCGTGAGGCTTTTCTATAGAAAGAACTTCTTCTTTCACTGCTGGCTCAGCTGCTTTTACCATCCCTCTGTTTCCCTTCTCATCCTCTTAATATTATTTTATCCCAGGCTCGCATTCCACAGCAGCATCAATCATTGCGAGGATCTGGTCATCCCGGAAGCTGTTTACCTGAAAAGCCTTGGCTGGGCATATGCCTGCACAGATTCCGCATCCATGACATTTGATCTCGTTGTGAGCAACTTTTCCCTCGTCATCGATATAAGGCGAATCAAAAGGGCAAACTCTGAAGCAGCTCAGACAAGACATGCACAAATCTTTTCTGTGCTTGGCGATGATCCCTGAGACAGATAGACCTTCCTTAGAGAGAATCACTTCTGCACGGCCTGCTGCTGCAAGAGCCTGGCTGATCGTCTCATCAAGATTCTTTGGTGCATGTGCCAGACCTGCCACAAAGATTCCTTCGCTCGGAAAATCAACCGGACGGAGCTTCACATGAGCCTCAAGAAAATACCCATCAGGATTCCTGGTGACCTTATACATTTCACCAACCTTATCAGTTGTCGGATGCGGCCTCAGGCCGGTCGATAAGACTATCCAGTCAGCATCCAGTATCAATTCTTTATTCAGCATGTAATCCCAGGTCTTGATCCTGAGCTTATTCCCAATTTTCTCAATCACAGGTTTTTTGTCAACCTCATAGCGTATAAAGAATACACCCATATCCCGAGCTCTTTTGTAATAATCCTCCTTCAGCCCATAAGTACGGATGTCTCTATACAGTATAAAAATTTGAGCTTTTGGATTTCTCTCCTTAAGAGTGATAGCGTTCTTGATCGCGTCTTGGCAACAGATGCGCGAACAGTACTGGTTCGGCTCTTCACGGGAGCCCACGCACTGGATCATAACATACCGTTCACCAGATCGAGGATTTTCTCCAGAGGCAAGCTTCTTTTCCAGTTCTCTCTGCGTGATTACATGGTCGCTTTCATGATAGAGATATTCGGTCGGATGATATTCAATGCCACCGGTAGCCAGTATAATGGCTCCATGTTTTATTACATTTCCGTTCGTAAGGGTTGTCTCGAAGTTACCGACAAAACCCTCGGTTTTTTTGACCTCCACATCAGTGTAAACCTTAATACGTTCGTGTGCCAGAACATGTTTTATGCTTGATTTCAGGAATTCGCAGACATCATCTCCTTCCAGAGTGCGATAAAGATTCTTTAATAAGCCTCCCAGCTCTTTTTCCCTTTCAATAAGAGAGACATGGAAACCCTGGTCAGCCAATGAAAGAGCAGCAGTCATGCCAGCGATTCCACCGCCTATGACCATTGCAGCAGGGATAACTCCTACAGTATCGGTCCCGAGAGGTTCGAGGAGACGTGCCTTTGCTATCGCCATCTTTACAATTCGTATTGCCTTTTTTGTAGCAGCTTCCTTTTGTCCCATGTGACACCAGGAGCACTGTTCACGGATATCGGCAAGATCGAACAGATATTTATTCAGCCCGGCATCACGAATTGTCTCCTGGAAAAGTGGTTCGTGTGTCCGTGGAGTGCAGGACGCTACAACCACCCTATTCAGATTCATTTCCCTGACAATTTTCTTGAGCATTTCCTGGCTGTCCTGTGAACACGCATAAAGCGTATTTGTCGCATAGACAACTCCTGGCAGATATTTCACAGCCTCGACAACCTTTTCGACTTCAACAATAGAGGCGATATTTATTCCGCAGTGGCAAACGAAGACGCCGATCCTCGGTTCTTCCCCTGTCAGATCTTTTTCCGGAGGGAACTCTTTTGTAACCGTCTCTGTTCCGCGGGCCTCACCTAAAAGAGCCATAACTTCACCAGCCACAGCACTCCCTTGTATCACTGTTTCTGGTATATCTTTTGGTCCCTGATAGGTTCCTGTAACAAAGATTCCATTCCGTGTAGTCTGAACCGGTTTAAAGGGATATGTCTTTGCAAAACGATATGAGTTTGTCTCGATCCCGAAAGTCTTTGCAAATTCCACTGCTTCTTTATGAGGCTCAAGACCGACAGAAAGAACCACCATATCAAAGGCTTCGTCAATGAGCTTCCCATCCTCAGCAGCATAACGGAGAAGCAAATCGCCTGTGCCTGGCTCTTCGCGAACTGCAGATATCATAGCACGCAGATATCGCACCCTATATTCATTTTTAGCACGTTCAACATATTTGTCGAAGTCTTTTCCAAAGGCACGCATTTCCATAAAGAAGATTGTCGCCTCTATTTCTGAATCGTGCTCTCTTGCAATAATTGCCTGCTTTGTAGCATACATGCAGCAGACAGAAGAACACCATGGATTTGCATTATGAGAGTCTCTGGATCCCACACACTGAATCCATGCAACTTTTTTTGGATGCTTTCCGTCAAAGGGCCTTTTTATTTCGCCCTTATATGGACCTGACGCAGAGAGAATGCGTTCGAACTGGATTGCGGTTACAACGTTTCTCCATCTGCCGAGTCCGAACTCACCTCTCACTTTTGCGTCATAGCGATCCAGCCCCGGGCAAAGGATGATCGCTCCAACATTTAATTCAAGTTCTTCTCCTGTATCTTCATAGTTGATAGCGCCGGCCTTACAAGTTTTTTCGCAGATACGGCAACGGCCTTTCTTGAAATAGAGGCAATTGTTTTTATCAATAGCCCTGGTATTCGGTACAGCCTGCGGGAACAATGAATAAATAGCCTTGCGCACGGCGAGACCTTGCTCGAACTCACTTGTTACTTTCCTTGGGCATTTTGCCTCGCAATCTCCACAACCGGTACATTTCTTAGGATCTACATACCTTGGGGCAATTTTGATTTTTACCTTAAAATCTCCAGGTTCACCTTCAACTGATACTACCTCTGCCAAGGAATGGATGTCGATGTTCAGGTGTCTGCCAACTTCAACCATTTTTGGTGATATCATACACATAGAGCAGTCGCCGGTGGGGAAAGTTTTATCAAGCATGACCATAGTTCCACCGATTGACGGGTCCCTTTGAACCATGTAAACCTTAAACCCGCTGTCAGCAAGGTCAAGGGCTGCCTGCATTCCCCCGATACCGCCCCCAACGACTAGGACAGAGCCTTTCTTTATGGAAGAAATATTTTTACTCATATCGGTTTCAACTCTTTTAAGAGTCCAAGAGAATCTATAAAATGCCTGTCTATCTGCATTTCCTGGGGGGTAAAACCCATAGCGATGCCCAGAAGCTCTGTAATAAAAAAAACAGGCAACTTTTTCTGGATTCCATACCGTTCACAGACCTGATCCTGATACATGTCCATGTTCATCTGGCACATGGGACAGGTAGTAACAAAACAGTTAGCCCCCCTTGCGAGGGCATCCTTTATTATTTGTGACATAAGAAACAAAGATGTATCAGTGTCATTTATTGCGGCTGAAGCTCCACAGCAGTCTGTTTTGTATCCCCAGTCAATAGGCTCTGCTCCAAGAGCCTTGCAAACGGTCTCCATGCCCTGGGGATTTTCAATGTTATCAGAGATTTGTATATCACGGGGAAATCTCGTCAACAAACAGCCATAATAGCATGCAGGCTTGAGACCTTCCCATTTTTTTATTGACTTTTCTGCAATCTCGCCTGAATTTGCTTTGGACACAAGAATGTCGAGGATACTTGATATTCTTATCTTCCCCTGAACCTTTTTGGAGAGTTCTGTGTTTATTTTATTCGTTAGCTCAGAATCTTCAGACAGTATTTTTTGAGAGACCAATGTGCGGTTATAACAGGATGAACAGGGAATAAGCATCTCTGAAAGACCGCTTGCATCTGCAATACCCAGATTACGGGCAGGGAGTGCGACAGCCAGAAAGTCATCAGTTTTGCTTGCTGATGTTGCACCACAGCAGTTCCAATCCTCAATCTCTTTCAACTCTAATCCTAGTTGCTTAAGTACTTTCTTGCACTGGATATCATAAAGCCCTGAGGAAGCATGGAGTGTACATCCTGGATAATACGCTATTTGCATAGTCTCAGCCCCCAGCCTCATCCTTAGCCTTCTTATACAGCCGTTTAATTTCAGAGAGTCTCTTAATTTTATCTAAGCGGAAATGCATCCGTTTCTTCTTCACCATCGAGATTCCCAGTTTTGCCTGGTTTTTCATTTCAGCAGCGACAGCTTTCCATCCCCCGCCATGCTTTAACTCTCTTTTCGCGTTCTGCATCTCATACAAAACGATAAACTCAAGCTCGTTGACGCGGCCGAAGTGAGAAGTCGATCTTAAAAATGCATCATGAAATGTAGAAACTTTTGGCAAAAGTGGTTCGATATGGGCTTCCTTGGATAGCTGCTTAAGTGTTTCATTGATTCTTGCAGTCTGTATGTTGTTCGGGCAACGTGTACCGCAGGTATAACAGGCGACACACTTCCAAACAAGAAGATTATTGAGGACTTCCTCCCTTTCACCGAATATGATCATTCTAATCAGACGATCAGGAGTGACTCCTGTCTCTTCCCCTACGGGACAACCTGCTGCACAGCGCCGGCACTGGTAACAGGCAAG
>CAZLFE010000078.1:0-11207 GCA_964558725.1 uncultured Nitrospiraceae bacterium
GATTTCCATTTGAAATATTGTATTGTGAGGCAATATTTCAAAATCACGACTTCAGGAAGGCATAAACAGAGGCCAGAAATCCAAAAAGCATTAACTCTGTGAAATCCCTTTATAGAGAGTATGTCTCTGCAATCTTTTAGAAAGAAAGCGAATGATATTTTATACTCAACGGCATAAATCTACTGTCATTCCCGCAAGCGGAGCGCGTCGGGAATCTTTCTTTTTCGGAAAGATTCCGGACATGCCGGAATGACAGACAAACCGAGACTTATGACGCTATGTATAGCGTTGTCCTTTTGCTGAGGAAAGGGTCTATTCTTGAATTAAATTAAAAAGGCGGGACATTATGCCCCGCCTTTTTACGATTATCTATATTTTTACAGTTCAGTGACTGTGGCTATGGCCATGCTCCTCGCCGTGACCGTGTCCCTCTTCTTCCTCCTCCTCTTCAAAACCCGTAAACATCGCAATAATATGTGCCCAGGTTGTGTGTCCAAGGGTGGCTAAGTAAAAGTGGACAATGATAAAAGCACTGAAGAATATCCATAGAAGCACATGAATTATATCGATTACTTGTATCCCACCGACAAGATTTATGACCGGAGAAAAGAGTTTAGGATCCCAGAGAAGAAGTCCTGTAATAAGTTGGATAGGAATAAGCAGCGCCATAATCATGAGATAGGAAACCTGTTGCATAGGGTTGAATTTATGGTCAAATGTAGAATGGTGGGGATTATGATCTCCGACCATGATTCCAAACCCATAAAATTTAGCCTGCCGGATGGCTTTCTTAGCAAACTCTACTGGATGGTGTAACGGGGGAATGTATATTTTTATATTTCCTGTAAGGAGGTAATAGACAAGCCATATGAAATAGTTTGCTATGAGAATAAACCCTGTCCAACTATGGATATTAACAGCCGTCTCAAAGGAGAATAGATGCATGACATTGCCGAATCTGACTTGTGCCCCTGTAACAATCAGGATGATGAAGGCTAATGCATTTACCCAGTGCCAGATTCGTATCGGTAGAGGATGAAGATATATCTTTTTCATTTCTTACCTCCCTTTTTCATTCTTCGTAATGATCTAAGGGGTGAAGTTATTATTCTTAAACTGATGTGGCCTATCGGAACAGCTATCCCGCCAATTAATGCGATGATAAAAAGGATATCGAAAAGCTTCAGGTTTGTACTACCAAGGACGTAAAATTTACTCGATGGCAAGATTGTATAAACAGATTTTAATTCTTTCCCGAGTACTCCTTGCTTAGCATTGAAGACAGTTGGACGTCCATCAGCCTTCCTAACAACAATGAAGACATCCTTAAAGAATGGAGAATCAGGGTTATGACAGACCCCGCAATCTTTTACAGCCTTCGTTTTCTCAGCAATTTGATGTGCATCTGTTGCATTCAGGACATCCATTTTTCCTATTAGAGTTGTTGTTACGTCTTTCGAATATAAGTGTTTGAAGAGATTCCATACCTCAGGGGAGTCGATGCTGCTATCCCCATTGACATCTATTTTAGCCTTTAATCCGGCAGGATCTGTTTCATACAATTTGATTAATTCTTCCTCCGGGAAAGGTTTCCCTGTCTTCCTGTCGTAAAGATTGAGATAAATTCCGCGTCTGGCTTCTGGAGCATGGCAGGCAGCGCAAGCAACGGTATTAAAATGCAGCGCTGAGAAGGTACGTAATGTGATAGGTGGGTTGTAGAGCCACTTTTTATGGGAATCTTCAGCATTCTTATGACATGCAAGGCATGCATCCTTTATTTTCGCTGTCATTTTCGTACTCTGGACATCGTGTGCATTATGACAGGATGAACAGACAGGGGCATTCTGATCCCCTTTCATTCTTGCCTTGTTATGAACGCTCGCTTCATACGAGCTTTTCATGTCCCAATGGCATTTATTGCAGGAAAAGAGCCCTAAATGCTTATCTGCTTTTGTTACTGAATGGTAATAATGGCAATCTGTACATGCAGGTGCCGTGAGGTTGCCGCTCTTGAGCAAGGCAAGGTGGACACTGCCTTTGTACTTAGTATTTGCATCAGCATGGCACTTCCCGCATAAATCTGAGGTGATAATTGAATAATCGCGCTTGCTCTTAAAAGCCCTTACCGGGTGTTTACTCTTCGAAAACTCCGTATGACACTCAGTACACCGAAGATTTCCATGGACAGAGCTTCTCAAGGACGGTGCATCTACAAAAACGGAGATAAACTCACCGTTCTTAAAGGACATGCTCAGTTTGCCTTTATGACAGGTAAGACAGTATTGAGTTTCCGGTGCAGCAGCTTTTTGAGCTGCTATTCCCTTTACAGCATGGGAACCATGACATTCAATACAGGTAGCCTTTGCCAACAGAGAACTATGAACAGGACTTTTTCTAAGCTTTTCATCTGTGTGACATATTGAACACGACTTTGTAGCAAGAGTAGTATATTCCCTTTTGCTTTTGAAAGTTCTTACCGGATGTTTCGTCATTGAAAAATCTCTATGACAGGCACTACATAAAAGATTTCCATGTATAGAGCTTTTATAAGCTGATTCATCTACAGAAAGGGATAAGACCTCACGACTACTCAGGGTCATGCTAAGATCATGTCTATGGCATGTAAGACAGTATTGGATTTCATTGATGCCTTTTTTCCACTCTGCCATCTTTTTTATATTATGCGAACCATGACACTCGACACATGCGGTTTTTGTCATTAAAGAACTATGTATGGGGATTTTTTTCAGCTGGTCATCGGGATGGCACATCGAGCATCCCCGAGAGGCATTGGTCGTATATTCTTTTTTGCTTTTAATCTGCTTTTTTTTCTGTATATGGGCTGCCAAATAACCTGTATGGCAGCCATTACAGCTAATGTTGCTATGGACTGATTTAGCGAATTCATCTTTATCTATATACAAAGGTAAGACCTCTTTATTCTCCAAAATCTTGTACATTCCCTTATTTGAGTGGCAGGTTAGGCACACCTTTGCCTCATCCGAAAGAGCACTTTTTGCAACATCAGCAGAAACAGGGAAGATTATGAAGACAAAAAACAGAACTATCAATATGTTTTTTCTGTCACTCATTATAACCCCCATAAAGTTTGTATGGATTTATAGATCTAAGAGTCTAAATAATAGGGATGACTTTAGCATATCTAAAGGCAAAATGCAAGCATGAAGTTTGCCATTTTTGACACTGATACTCCCCTCACGTATAATCTGGTAAGGTCATCATGAGCTTGTGCTTCGCCTGCTTTAACACAAGATATGAGGGAGCAGATTAGGGAAGTAGAAGGCCTTCAGAAAAACGAGAGGTAATGATACTTGATCCCCTACAAAGACGATAACCCTACGAGCACTTTACCCTTCATTACAGTGGGTATTATTGCACTCAACATACTCGTATTTTTATATGAGGTTGTGTCTCCATCAGGTATGCAAAAGCTCGCTTATACTTACGGTGCAATCCCCCATTCTATCCTTACCTTCGAGAAGGTCCAGCCGATCCATCCGGCGCTTACAGTCTTATCTGCCATGTTCATGCACGGAGGAGCTTTTCATATTGCAGGTAATATGCTTTATTTATGGATTTTCGGTAATAACATAGAGGATAAATTAGGGCATCTACGGTTCATTGTCTTTTATATCTTCTGCGGAATTGTTTCTGCCTACGTCAATGCAATAGTAGATCCTCATTCCCGTATCCCCATGATTGGAGCAAGTGGTGCCATATCAGGGGTGCTTGGGGCTTATCTGCTTCTGTTCCCAAGGGCAATGGTGCATACCTTAGTATTTTTAGGTTTCTTTGTAACTGTTGTTAGAATTCCCTCTTTAGTTGTAATCGGATTTTGGGCCATTATACAGATCATTAATGGCTTAATCAGTACAGGATTTGCCAGAGAAGGTGGAGTAGCATGGTTTGCCCATATAGGAGGATTTCTTGCTGGTCTCCTGACGATAAAACTCTGGCTGCCGAGGAGGCTGAAGAGATGGGTGTAATATGCCCGGGCTGTAAGATAAGACTCAAGATAGATAAAGAAAAACATGCTGCTAAAGTCTTGATGTTCAAATGCCCTCAGTGCCGTAACGTCTTTGTTTTAAAACAACCTGTAGCCTTACCAAGAGAGGAAATTCATCTGGGCAAGATCCTTGTCGCACACTCAGATCCTGTTGTCATGCATAAGATAACCTCTCTTTTAGTGAAAAACGGTTATCAGACAGTAACATCATCTGATGGAATAGCTGCAATAGTAAAAGTACTCAAAGAATCCCCGTTCCTTACCATCATTGAAAAAGACCTTCCAAGGATCAACGGCTTTGAGGTTTGCAGGAGGTTAAGGTCAAAGGCTGAGATGAAAAGGGTGAAGTTTTTGTTCGTTGTTACGGCATATGATGAAAGGCATAGGAATGTCCCACTTTTTCATGGTGCCAACCACTATATCGAAGACAACTGTATACCAGAACTCCTCATAGAAAAAATTAATGAAATAAAGAAAAGATGAACTGATGTAAATATGAGGAAAAATCTAAAAATAGAAGCTATTTTTAGAAAAAATTAATTATCAAGGTTTTTCTTCGGTTTTTCATCTATTAAAATCCTTGCCTTCTCTCTCGACTGGCAAGTATATTATTAGCACTCTCTCGTATTGAGTGCTAATAAAACGCACAATCTTACAAAATTCTAAAGAAAGGAGCGATGGGTATGAAATTCAAACCGCTTAGAGACAGAGTATTTGTTCAGTATTCTTCAGAAGAGGAAAAAACAGTGGGAGGGCTTTTTATTCCTGATACGGCGAAGGAAAAACCTCAGAAAGGCACCGTAGTAGCCGTTGGCCCTGGAAGGGTTACGGATGATGGTAAACGCCAGCCCATGGATGTTAAGGTTGGGGATACCATACTTTTTGAAAAGTATTCCGGCTCGAAGATCAGGATTGACGAAGAGGAATACCTCATTATCAGAGAAGAAGATATCTTGGGAATCATTGAAGGCTAACAATTCTATGCTCATAAGGAGGATTACACATGGCTAAACAGCTTATTTTTGACGAAGTAGCAAGAAACTCGATACTCAGAGGGGTAAGTTTGCTGACAGATGCAGTAAAGGCGACACTTGGCCCAAAAGGAAGAAATGCAATACTCGACAAGAAATTCGGTGCACCTACAATAACAAAGGATGGGGTTACGGTTGCAAAAGAGATTGAACTCAAAGATCCGTATGAGAATATGGGGGCCCAGCTTGTGAGAGAGGTTGCATCAAAGACATCTGATGTAGCCGGGGATGGGACTACAACAGCCACTGTCCTTGCGCATGCTATTTACCGGGAAGGGATTAAGAATGTTGCAGCAGGCGCAAACCCGATGGACCTTAAGCGGGGTATCGAGAAGGCTGTACAAGTAGTTATTGAAGAGCTTAAAAAAATGAGCAAACCTGTTCAGGAAAAGAAGGAGATTGCTCAGGTCGGCACAATCTCAGCAAACAACGACGCATCCATTGGGGAACTCATTGCAGAGGCGATGGACAAAGTGGGCAAAGACGGAGTAATCACCGTCGAAGAGGCAAAGAGCATGGCAACGACTCTCGATGTTGTTGAGGGTATGCAGTTTGACAGGGGTTATATTTCTCCATATTTCATAACTGACCCGGAGAGGATGGAATGTAACCTTGACGATGTGTTCATTCTGCTCAATGAGAAGAAGATCTCAAGTATGAAAGATCTTCTCCCGATACTTGAGCAGATTGCGAAGATGGGAAAACCTCTCTTGATCATTGCAGAGGAAGTTGAGGGTGAAGCCCTCGCTACCCTTGTAGTGAATAAGCTCCGCGGAACAATTCAGGTATGTGCTGTAAAGGCACCGGGTTTTGGTGAAAGGCGCAAGGCAATGCTTGAGGACATTGCTGTTCTCACAGGAGGCACAATGATATCAGAAGACCTCGGCATAAAGCTTGAGAATGTAAAGCTTTCTGACCTCGGAAGGGCTAAGAAGATCACCATAGATAAAGAAAATACGACTATTGTTGAGGGTGCTGGAGATCCGTCAAAGATTCAAGGAAGGGTCAAACAGATAAAGACACAGATAGAAGACACAACCTCAGATTATGACAGGGAAAAACTACAGGAAAGACTTGCAAAACTTGTTGGTGGTGTTGCTGTCATCAATGTCGGTGCTGCTACAGAAACAGAGATGAAGGAAAAAAAGGCACGCGTTGAAGATGCGCTGAATGCAACAAGGGCTGCTGTTGAAGAAGGTATTGTACCCGGGGGAGGTGTTGCATTACTGAGATGTCTCCCTGCACTCAAAGGGCTTAAACTTGAGGGAGACCAGCAGGTTGGTGTTGAAATTACAAGAAAGGCACTTGAGGAACCGATCAAGCAGATAGTCAATAATGCGGGTCTTGAAGGTTCTGTGGTAGTCGAGAAGGTAAAGCACTCAAAAGAGGTCAATTATGGGTTTGATGCTGATAAAGAGGAATACGTGGACATGATGAAGACAGGCATTATTGATCCCACAAAGGTCACAAGATATGCACTCCAGAATGCTTCATCCGTTGCGGCCTTGATGCTGATGACCTCCGTTATGGTTACTGAGATTCCTGAGGAGGAAAAGGCTCCGAAGATGCCTGGCGGCATGGGCGGAGAGATGTATTAACTGATAGCGCTTAGATCGATAAAGGGGCGTATTCCAATACGCCCCTTTTTTTGTTGGCCTAACGATTTTAGTTCACCGGATTTTTTACTTGCACGGACTGATGAGAACGGTTTTTGTATCAGTATACTTTCTCATCTGTCAAGAAAGATGCTGTCAAAGTCTTCGAAAATCCAGCGACTTTTATGTTATCCCTCTCTTTTGACAGATCTTATCCATGAGGTTATAATTCAGAAATGAAATTAAAATTCCTTATTGTTTTCATAACCCTTTCGATTATCCTCGGGACCTCTGTTGGAGGTTATTTTGCAATCAAAAAAGGAATACCCTCTCTTGAAGAACTGAAGCAATACAGACCTGCAGCAGGCACGAAGATTTATGCTACTGATGACGTCCTTGTCGGGGAGCTGAAGGTGGAAAAAGGCATATTTGTCCCGGTCAATAAGATTCCAGAGCAGGTGGTAAATGCTGTAATAGCTGTTGAAGACTCGAGATTCTGGAGACATAGGGGTATTGATTATATTGCAATAATAAGAGCAGTCCTGAAAGATATCATCTCTGTAGAGTTAAAAGAGGGTGGAAGCACAATAACACAGCAACTTGCAAAAGTAATGTTCCTTACGCCTGAGAAGACTTTCAAGAGAAAGCTGAGAGAGGCAGCACTTGCGATAAAGATGGAAAAGAACCTTGATAAGAGAGAGATTCTCGAACTCTATTTGAACAAAATCTATTTTGGCCATGGTGCATATGGTGTTGAGATGGCTTCAAGGATATATTTCGGAAAATCGGTAAAGGATATAACCCTTTCCGAGGCTGCGCTTCTTGCTGGTCTTATAAAAGCACCGTTAGTGTATTCACCATACAATGATCTTACAAAGGCTAAAGAACGGCAACAGATTGTTCTCTCAAGAATGGAGGATGAAGGATATATCAAGAGACCTGAGAAAGAGAACGCGCTAAAACAGCCCATATTCCTTTCGAGCGTGCGGGCTGGAATAGAGGCAAATAACTATTTTATCGAGTATATAAGGAGATATCTGGAAGACAAATATGGCGAAGAGCTCGTATATCGAGGAGGATTAAAGGTATATACGACATTAGATAGAAATGCGCAATTATCGGCGGTGAAGGCACTCCAGCAGGGTCTCAGGGACCTCGACAAGAGGAGAGGATGGCGAGGGCCCTTGGAACAGAGAAAGGACATCGACATCAAAAAAGAACTGAAAAGTAAGGAACTCATAGCTACGGTAGTTGCGAACATAGGGGATATCTCCTCTGGAGTTGTTCTTAAGGTTACTGAAAAGGAAGCCATGATAAAGACAAGAGGTGTTGTGGGAAAACTCTCGATTGAAGATGCGAGATGGGCGTCTAAGGTTATCGATCGCAGGGAGAGAACCAGCAGGTTTTTGAAAGATTTTAAGCTGACACAGATACTAAGACCTGGAGATATTGTTAAAGTGAGCATTAAAACAATCAAGGACCATACTATCCAACTTTCTCTTGAGCAGGAGCCTGAGGTAGAAGGAGCTGTTATTGTCGTAGAGCCAAACACTGGATACATCAAGGTAATCGTTGGTGGGTATGATTTTATCAAGAGCGAGTTTAACAGGGCGTTATATGCAAAGCGCCAGCCAGGTTCAGCGTTCAAGCCTATCATCTATGCATCTGCAATAGACAAAGGCTTTACCCCGGCAAGCATTGTTGTTGATGAACCTGTGACCTACCGTGGTGGGCCAGAAGGCGAATGGAAGCCGGAAAACTATGACCATAAATTTTATGGGCCAACACGTCTGAGAGAGGCATTAGCATACTCAAGAAATGTAGTTACCATAAAGTTGGTTGAGGCAATGGGAGTAAATAGTGTTATAGATTTTGCAAGAACATTAGGGTTTCAGGGTGAGATGCCGAGAGATCTGACTATCTCACTGGGGTCATTGAGTGTTACTCCCTTGGAACTTGCCTTCTGTTTTAATGTCTTTGCAAGCGATGGGATGAAGGTAAAACCCATCGCAATTAAATACATTACAGATTTAAAAGGGAGGGTTCTCGAAAGCAATGAACCAGAGGCGCAGGAGGTTATAAGCCCCCAGACTGCCTTCTTGATAACCTCGATGATGGAGGACGTTGTAAAATATGGAACAGGGTGGAGGGCGAAGGCACTCGGGTGGCCAGTCGCCGGCAAGACAGGAACAACAAACGACTATAGGGATGCATGGTTTGTAGGCTATACAACAAATTTAGTTGCTGCTGTCTGGGTCGGCTTTGACGATATGAGACCTCTCGGTCCCCTCGAAACAGGTGCTCGCGCAGCATCGCCTATCTGGGTGGCTTTTATGAAGAATGTAGTAACGGGTGAACCCCAAGAATTTTCTCCACCTGCTGAGGGAATAGTAAGTTATTCTATAGACCCTGCAACAGGGCTCTTATCGAGGGATGACGCAGGTTTGAAGGAATATTTTAAAGAAGGTACTGAGCCAAAACAATTTGCGCCGTCTACCTCTATTTGGAAAATAAGGGAAGATCAAATGAACCCTAATTTTGATTAGGAAGTAGCATTGGTGATGATAAATCCTGTAATCTTCAGAGAATATGACATTCGAGGGATATGGGAGAAAGACCTTACAGAAGAGGTTATCGAAAGGATAGGAAGATCCTTTGCGGTTTATCTGAGGAATGCTCTCAAAAAAGAAAAAATAACAATTAGCATTGGGAGAGATATAAGGCTCAGTTCTTCTGTTATGATGGAGTCTCTCTCACGGGGACTTCTCAGCAGTGGCATCAATATTGTCGATATTGGCGCATGCCCAACTCCCGTTCAGTATTTCTCTCTCTTTCACCTCCCTGTTGATGGAGGAGTAATGATCACAGGGAGCCATAATCCACCAGAATTTAACGGTATGAAACTCAGTGTAGCTAAAGAGACCTTATATGGGGAAAAGATACAAGATATAAAGAAGATATCTGAGCGGGGTGATTTTATCCATGGGATGGGAAAGGCAGAAGTTTCTGAGATAATTCCAACGTATATGGAACACCTCAGAAAGAGTTTTCCACACCTTAACGGAATAAAGGTTGTCGTTGATGCTGGTAACGGTGCAGCAGGCCTTGTTGCGCCACAACTTATGAGAGAACTCGGCTGCGAAGTTATAGAACTCTATTGTGAACCCGATGGGAACTTCCCGAACCATCATCCAGACCCTGTTGTATTAGAGAATTTAAAAGATCTTATTGCAAAGGTTGTGTCTGCAGGTGCAGACATCGGTATTGGGTATGACGGAGATGCTGATAGGATAGGAGTTATTAATGATAAGGGTGAGGTGATATGGGGAGACAAGTTGATGATTATATTTGCACGAGACATTATCGAGAGGCAAAAGGCAGAAGGTATTCTGGAGAAACCAATTTTCATTGGCGATGTTAAATGTTCTCAAGTAATGTATGAAGAAATAGAAAGGCTCGGAGGGAATCCTATCATGTGGAAGACCGGCCACTCCCTCATCAAGCACAAGGTAAAGGAGACTGGTGCGCCCCTCGGTGGAGAGTTGAGCGGACACATATTCTTTGCTGATAAGTACTTTGGATATGACGATGCCATATATGCAAGCCTGAGGCTCCTTGAAATACTCTCTAAAAAAGGCAGACCCTATTTGATAGAGCGACTGCTCAGCGATGTCCCCAAAAGCGTCTCAACCCCTGAGATAAGAGTCGAATGTCCTGACGAAATGAAGTTCAAAGTAGTCGAAAGAGTAAAAGAGGCATTCAGAGATTACCCGTTTAATGACATTGATGGTATAAGAATTCATTTCAAAAGGGGATGGGGACTGATAAGAGCTTCAAACACCCAGCCAGCACTTGTGCTGAGGTTCGAAGCAAACGATGAAGATTCTCTGAGACAGATAAAAGAGCTTGTCGAGGAAAAACTCAATCATGTAATGGAAGGGTTTAACCTGTAAACCCCGTTGGAATTGTACACGGGGCATTGAACCCCGTGCACAAAAGCAGAAGATTTTTAAATGTATCATCCCCATGACAAGCCATGGGTCATTCCTACGGGGTAAAATGCCTTAGCATTGTTCGGGTTTTCATTAGCTTTTTTTCTTGATTTTCTTTGATAAGAAAACAACACAGTTCTCACATGCCGAGGATGACCCCTTCTGACATATGCTTTTGTTAAGTTCCCAGCATGGTTTTGCCCTTTCCATATAGGCAGAGCACCTCTCCCTTTCTTTTTCAGGACAGCCTGTTAACTCCCAGCATGGTGCATAATCGAGGAGCTTTTTAATACCCTCAATACTGATCTTCTTATCGTGTATAAGCTCTCTCAGACATTGGAGCCATTTTAGGTCATTCTCGGAATAAAATCTGTTTCGGTTCCTTCTGGCAGGCTTTATCAAGCCATGTTTTCATAAAGCCGGATCGTCTGGTCTGTAATACCAATCAGTTCTGCGACAACCCCTATAGGATAAAGAGGCATGTCCTTCTTTTCATCTTCGGTAAACTCAGAAAGTACTTTTTTCATGTTCTTTCTATTATTGTACTATAGATGTTTTTTTT
>CAZLFE010000079.1:0-10742 GCA_964558725.1 uncultured Nitrospiraceae bacterium
TAACCACCGCGCAGCGGTTTAGTTCTTCAACCAAAAATCCTCATATTTTGATACGGAGTAATCCTCTCTCTTTGTAGGTGAAATAAACAATGCAAGATAGTCTCAGAGTATCTGAAAGCTGAAACTCTATCGTCTATATCTGATTTCTCTAGACCGAGAACCTTCTGTTATTTACCCTCTTTTCCCCATTTATCCAAAAAAGGCTTAATCAAATCTATTGGAACAGGAAATATTATTGTCGAGTTTTTCTCTGTAGCTATCTCTGTCAGGGTCTGGAGGAACCTGAGCTGTAGGGCAGACGGTGCTGTTGCGATGATATTTGCAGCGTCTGCAAGCTTCTGTGAAGCCTGAAACTCTCCTTCAGCATGGATAACCTTTGCCCTTCTTTCACGCTCAGCCTCTGCCTGTTTTGCTATCGCCCTTTGCATTTCTATTGGCAGGTCAACATTCCTCACCTCCACTGCTGTTACCTTTACTCCCCATGGTTCTGTCTGGAAATCAATCACCTTCTGGAGTTCTGCATTCACCTCTTCCCTCCTCGTAAGAAGGTCGTCAAGCTGGCTCTGGCCGAGAATGCTCCTGAGTGTCGTCTGTGCTATCATCGATGTTGCATATAAGAAATCCTCTACCTCTGTGATAGCCTTTGTAGGGTCAATCACCCTGAAATAGATAACAGCATTCACCTTAACCGAAATATTGTCTTTTGTTATCACATCCTGAGATGGAACATCCATTGCAACGATACGGAGGCTTACCTTGACAAGCCTGTCGATGATAGGAAAGATTATGACAAGCCCTGGACCTTTTACAGGTATAATTCTTCCAAGCCTGAATACTACTCCCCTTTCATACTCCCTCAAAATCTTGATGGCACTCGATAGAAAATAAAAAATTAAAACTATTACAAAAAGAACACCCAACAACGACGGTGCAAAACCTTGCATAGTAACCTCCCTTTTAAAGGTTTTTTGAGTTTCTTGAGTTTGTCGAGTTTATTGGGTTTCTTAACTCAAGAAACTGTGTAAACCAAGTAAACCCAATTAACCTATTTAGACTTTGCAAATTCATTTCAATTTTTTTACTTTTACTTTTAACTCTGAAACGGACTCAACTATTATCTTTTCACCTTTTGATATCGGCTCATCAGAATATGCTGCCCAGCGTTCACCGTGTAATAATACCATACCCCCGTCTTTTGTTATATCTGTATTTGCAACGCCTTTCGCTCCTATAAGGCCCTCTGGCCCAGTAATAGGTTTTCTCCTATGTGCTTTAACAGCAAGACCGATTAAAAGACTGAAAAATAAGGTGGTTATAACAACAGCAGGGAGAATGACATAAAGAGAGAGCTTCATAAAAGGTCCCGGTGATTCAAAGAGCATCAACGAGCCTATAATCATGGCGATTATTCCCCCGATAGTGAGTATCCCATGAGATATAATCTTTACTTCGAGGACAAAAAGGATGATGGCGAGGATAATCAGCAAGAGCCCTGCATAATTTACCGGAAGTGTCTGGAATGCATAGAAGGCAAGGATGAGAGAGATTCCTCCCAATACCCCAGGAAAGATTGCACCCGGATTGGTAAGTTCAAAAAAGAGACCATAAAAACCGAGGAGCATCAGCATGTATGCAATGTTTGGATCGGAGATGAGATTGAGTATCTTATGCCTGAAACCCATCACTTCTCTGATTACTTCTACATTTTTTGTACTCAGAACCTTCTCACCCATAGTCGTCTTTACCTTTTTACCATCTATATCAGAAAGAAGGGTGTTCAGGTCTTTGCTCACAAGGTCTATAACTCTCTCTTTCAATGCTTCTTCTTCCGTTGCAGAGATACTTTTCCTGACAGCATCTTCTGCCCACTTTACATTCCTGCCAGTCCTCTCTGCAAGAGACTTTATATAAGCTGCTGCATCATTCGTTGCCTTTTCAGCCATCACCTTATCCATCTTTTCTCCAATGCCTACCGGATGGGCTGCTCCGATATTTGTACCTGGTGCCATAGCCGCAATATGGGCAGCCAGTGTAATAAATACCCCTGCAGAGGCTGCCCTGCTCCCACTCGGTGAAACAAAGACAATAACAGGGACCTCACTTCCAATGATATCTTTCACAATGTTCCTCATTGATGTATCCAGTCCTCCCGGAGTATCCAGCTCAATGATTAATGCCTCAACTTTCTTCTTATTCGCCCTGTTGATACTCTTTCCTATATACTCAGCTGCAACCGGATTGATAACACCACTGATGGTTATAACAATAACATCCCTTTTTGGTTCTTCAGAAGGAACAGAAGGGGAATACAAAAGGATAAGAAAAATAAGAAGTATAATTTTTTTAAGCATGGCTCTTAGTCTGCGAACTCGCAGGCTTTCATAAAAATTATAACCCTTAAGGGAATAAATTACAATAAGGAGGGGATTCCTCAAATTGTCAATGTTAATAGAAAGTTGTCATTGCGAGGTGAAGCCGAAGCAATCTGACTGCAAAGAAGTCATCCTGAGTCCCGAATGCTTTCGGGACGAAGGATCTCAATGAGATTCTTCGCGTAGTTTATCCTGAGCAGTGCATTGAGATTATTCGCTACGCTCAGAATGACAGAGAGCGAAGGACTCAGAATGACAGAATAAGAAGGGCTCATAATGACATGTTGTGTCAGAATACCACGGTCTTAACGGTTTTACAATGACAGGGGAATCAATTAATTTGATCTTCTATCGCAAATTTCAAGGATTGAGATTATGCCCCCTGGGTTTAAGCCAAGGGGCATCTTGACATTAATATCTTAAAACAACCCTTTCACTTTTCCTGTTTTCAGATCCACATCAACACGACGGTAAGCAGGATCGGATGATGTTCCTGGCATGAGGCTAATATTTCCTGCTACAGGGCAGATAAACCGTGCACCTCCATAGGTGAGAAAGTCACGAATATGGAGTATCCAGCCTTTTGGTACACCCTTGATTGTAGGGTCATGAGATAGGGATAGATGGGTTTTGACCATCATGGTGGCATAGTCTCTAAATTTTGGATCCTTTTCAAACCGTTCTGCCTTAGCCGTTGCCTCTGGAGAATAGCTTACACCATCAGCACCGTAAACCTCTTTAGCTATCAACTCAACCCTTTTCCGGATGGGTGTGTCAAGATCATAGAGGAATTTAAAATTGACCTTATCATTACATGCATCGAGGACGGCATCAGCCAGTTCAAGGGCACCCTCGCCTCCATACCGCCAGTGTTGAGATACGGCAACACGTGCGCCAGCTGCCTCACACATCTTCTTGGTCAATTTCACCTCTTCATCTGTATCAGCGTGGAACCGGTTTATACAGACAACAGGGTTTATCCCTGCTTTTTTAACAGTGTTTATGTGCTGTATGACATTTTTCATTCCATCTTCAAGCCATTTGAGATTCTGCTCGAAATATTCTTTGGGAATCGGTTTGCCAGGGACAACTGGTAGCGCACCTGCATTGACGCCATGGTGCTTCAATGCCCTTATGGTAGCTGTAATCACCGAGACATTCGGGGTGTTTTCGGAATAAGGGCACCTAACATTCCAGAACTTCTTAAAACCGAAATTAGCACCGAAACCTGGTTCAGTAAGGTGATAATCAGCTAATTTAAGACACATCTTATCAGCAACCACTGATGACTGACCAACAGCAATATTGGCAAAAGGTCCGGCATGAACAAAGCAAGGCTGGCCTTCAAGGCTTTGAAGGAGATTCGGATTTATGGCATTCCGCATCCATGCAGTCATGGCACCTGCTACTTCAAGGTCTTCAGTGGTTATAGGGTTACCCTGCTTGTCATAGGCAACGACAATACCGCCCATCCTCTTCCTGAAGTCTGCAAGATCGCTGAAGATGGAAAGGATAGCCATAACCTCTGAAGAGACAGCTATGGCAAATTTTGAGGGCATCATAAACCCATCCATCTTGCCACCGATACCGATAATAATATTCCTGAGCGCCTGTGCACAAAAATCCATTACCCAGCCCATTTCAACATTTTTAGGGTCTATATTGAGACGTTTCAGGTTTCTCTTTGCAAGCTGCTCATCAGTATAGTTAAACTCGTGCTGCATCCTTGCTGTCAGCGCAACCATGGCAAGGTTATGGGAATTCACAACAGCATTGATATCTCCGGTAAGGCCAAGGGAAAACTCTGTAAGGGGAATACATTGTGAAAGTCCTCCTCCTGCGGCAGACCCTTTGATATTCATGGTTGGGCCACCGGATGGTTGACGGATGCATGCCGTGACTTTTTTACCGCGCTTGCCGATTCCCTGGAGAAGGCCCATGGTGGTAGTGGATTTTCCCTCTCCCAAGGGTGTCGGTGTTATGGCTGTTACCTCAATGAATTTCCCATCAGGTTTGTCCTTCAACCTCTCCAGAACACGTGCAAAACGAACCTTTGCGATATAATGTCCATGAGGTAAGAGTTCTTCATTGTTAATCCCCAGTTCCTCAGCCAATTGCTGAGATGTCTTCATGCGTTTTTCTGCTTCTTCTGCAATTTCCCAATCTGCATGTTTGGTTGGATCAAGCGACATTTTAAACCCCCCCTTTGAAAAGTTATTAGTTATTAGTTATTAGTTATTAGTTATTAGTTATTAGTTATTAGTTTTTAGTTATTAGTTATTAGTTATTAGTTTTTAGAAAAAAATTAGAAACTAATACCTATTAATGATAACGGAAAACGATTTTAGTAGCTTATCAAGGCACTCAGGAATTTATCAGTGGTACGTCTGAGTTTCTTGCTCATCTCCATTGCAATCTTTTTGAGAATATAACATGCAAGCTTTAAATCTTCTACCAGGAGCCTCTCAAATTCTTCCCGTGGGATAAGAAAGAGTTCTGAGTCTTCAACAGCAACAGCACTCGCAACGTGATGCCTTTTTTCAAGAATAGAGAGCTCACCGAAGAAATCTCCTGGGGTTACGACAGTTAGGGTCTGTCTCCAGCCGTCAGCAGTAACCCTGGAGATTTCAACCTTACCAGAATGGAGAAGAAATACTCCACGGGCATCATCTTTTTCTTTAAAGAGAGATTCCCCTTTTTTGAGGCTTACCTTTTTCACGATTTTTGAAAGATTCTCAAGTCCCTCACTATCAATATCACTGAATAAAGACTGTTGTTTTAATGCCTGAATCATTTTCCATACCTCCTAACTTAAATTGACTGATATTTATTGTTAAAGTGCTTCCACCTTTACCGCACATACCTTCAGTTCAGGTATTTTTGAGAGAGGATCGAGGGCGGTACTGGTAAGTACATTGGCTGCTGCCTCTCTGAAGTGAAAAGGTATGAAGAGCATCCCTCTTAACGGTCTATCTGAAATGATTGTTTTTAGAGAAATAGATCCCCTTCTCGAGGAAACCTTAACTCTCCTACCATCCTGTATGCCTAACTGTTTTGCATCATCGGGATGAATCTCAACATACGCCTCAGGTGATATTCTATTGATGGCATCAATCTTTCTTGTCATTGAACCTGTATGATACTGAAAAAGTTGCCTTCCTGTCGAGAGCAAAAATGGATATTCATTATCAGGCAATTCCTGTGAAGGTCTGTATCTAACAATACTGAAAGCAGCCTTGCCCCTGGGAAACCCTCCTTTAAAGAGATATGGAGTCCCGGGGTGGTCGAGTGTCGGACATGGCCACTGAAGACCCTTCTTTTCCATCCTCTCGTACGTCATGCCTGCCAATGCTGGCCAGAGCTTCCCTGCTTCCTTAAATACCTCTTCAGTGAAGTCATACCTCATTGCATATCCGAGTCTTTTTGTAAGTTCTCTAATGATCCATAAATCCTCTTTTGCCTCTCCTGGCGGTTCCACTGCCTTCCTCACCCTTTGCACCCTTCTTTCGGTATTTGTGAAGGTTCCTTCCTTTTCTGCAGAGCAAGCTGCCGGGAGCACAACATCCGCAAGCTCTGTAGTCTCGGTCATGAATATGTCCTGCACAACGAGGAAATCTAATTTTTTTAATGCCTCGATTGTATGATTCACATCTGGGTCGCTCAGGACAGTATTTTCTCCCATTATATACATTGCCTTAAGACTTCCTTCCATTGCTGCCTTCGACATTTCTGAAGCAGCGAGCCCTATTTTATCTGAGAGATTGCCACCCCATGCCCTCTCAAACTTTTCTTTTATACCTGGCATGTTTACCCTTTGATAACCAGGGTAAAAATCTGGGAGACAACCCATATCACAAGCCCCCTGGACATTGTTCTGTCCCCTTAAGGGATTAACACCTGTGCTTTCCCTACCGAGATTACCTGTCATCATTGCCAGGTTTGCTATAGAATAGACATTTTCTGTCCCGTGAGTATGTTGAGTAATACCCATGGTATAGTAAATACCAGGTCTGATAGCATTTCCGTAAAGGAGTGCTGCTTTGATAATGTCTTCCTGGGGAACCCCTGTAATCTTTTCCCCTATTTCGGGCGTATATTCATCGAAACATTCCTTGAAAGATTCAAATCCCTCTGTCCATTTCTCTATAAATTTTTTGTCAATCAAATCTTCCCTTGTTATGACATGCATGATGGAATTCAGAAGGGCAACATCTGTGCCTGGCCTGTGCTGTAACCATATATGAGCAAATCTGACAAGGTCAATCCTTCTCGGATCAGCAATGATAAGTTCCGCACCCTTTTTCACAGCCTTCTTTATTTTTAATCCTATGATAGGGTGTGTCTCTGTTGTATTTGAACCTATGACAAAGATAACGTCATGATTTTCTATTTCCGGTATAGAATTCGTCATGGCCCCTGATCCAAACACTGTAGCCAGACCGGCTAACGTTGCGCTGTGTCAGTACCGTGCACAATGGTCAACATTGTTTGTGCCAATTGCAGCACGCATGAATTTCTGGAAGAGATAATTCTCTTCATTTGTGCATCTTGCTGAGGCAAGCCCGCCGATCGAGTCAGGACCATATTTCTCCTTTATATCTTTCAGGCGATTTGCAACATAATCAAGGGCCTCCTCCCATGAAACCTCTCTAAAGAGTGACGAGTTATTAATCCCCCTCCTCTCCCCTATTTCAAATCCCCCCTCGCCCCCCTTTTCTAAAGGGGGGGTGGGGGGATTGGGAGCTATTCTGATAAGGGGTTTTGTAAGTCTATCAGGGTTATTGACAAATCCATATCCAAATCTCCCCTTTGCGCAGAGCCAGCCTTCATTGATTGTATCCTTCTTCGAAGTGACCCTCATGATCTCGTTTCTCCTGATATGAAGAGTAAGGTTACACCCGCATCCACAATAGGGGCAGACGGTTTCAACTTCTTTTAAGCTCTGCCTTCCCTTCTGGGCCCACATCTTTCCTGTCAGGGCCCCAGTGGGGCACACTGCTACACACTGACCGCAGAACTCACAATTAAGGTCTTTTTCGTAGGGAGGTGAGATTTTTGTTCTAAATCCCCTATGAACAAAATCAATTGCACCAACACCCTGAATCTCATCGCATATCCGTACACATTGTCCACAGAGGATACATTTATCCATATCCCTTTCAATAAAGGGATTATCATCTCTTTTCTTGTAAACTCTTCTCTCGCCCTGAAACCGGTTTTCCTTGATACCATAGAAATAGGCAAGTTCCTGGAGTACGCAATCCCCTGCCCTTTCACACACCATACAGTCATTCGGGTGATCAGAGAGAATGAGTTCAAGAGTTGTCTTCCTTAATTGTTCTAACTTAGGGCTCGTTGTTGTGATCTCCATCCCTTCACTCACTGGTGTCGTACAGGCTGTAACAGGCCTTGACAAGCCTTTAATTTCCACGATGCAGAGTCTGCATCCTCCGTAAGGGGTTAAGTCAGGATGGTGACAAAGGGTAGGTATTGGGATATCGAGTTTTCTCACAGCATCGAGGACTGTTGAGAGTTTTCTTATTGTGACCTTCTTTCCATCTACTGTTAAAGTTACCATATCAACCCCAAATTCCCCCTTATCCCCCTTTGCTAAAGGGGGATAGGGAGATTATGATTTCATTATTGCCTTGAATTTACAGGCATCAAAACATGTCCCGCATTTCACACACAAATTGTGATCAATTCTGTGTGCCATCTTTCGTGTGCCTCTAATTGCATCGGCTGGGCATACTCTTTTACATGCCCCGCAACCTGTACAGACCTCTTCAAGGATAGCGAAGGTGATCAAATCTCTACATACAACAGCAGGACATCTCTTATCCTTGATATGTGCCTCGTATTCATCCCGAAAATACCGGAGAGTACTTAATACAGGATTCGGAGCTGTCATACCCAACCCGCATAATGAAGCCGCTTTTATGTAATGGCTGAGCTCTTCAAGGTATTCTATGTCTCCTTCCTTGCCATTTCCTGATGTAATCCTTTCTAATATTTCAAGCAGCCTTTTTGTCCCAACCCTGCATGGAGTGCATTTACCGCAGGACTCTGCCTGAGTGAATTCGAGAAAGAACTTCGCTGTATTAACCATGCAGTCTGTTTCATCGAGAACAACCATGCCGCCTGAGCCTACAATGGAGCCAACTTGAGCGAGGGATTCAAAATCTACTTCTATATCAAGAAACTCTGCCGGAATGCAACCACCTGATGGGCCTCCTGTCTGTATTGCCTTGAAGGCCCTTCCACCTTCAATGCCTCCACCAATGTCATAGATTATCTCTCTTAACGTAATGCCAAAAGGCACCTCGATCAATCCTGTATTTTTCACTTTCCCCGTTAAAGCAAAAACCTTCGTGCCCTTACTATTTTCTGTACCGTAAGAGGAGAACCATTCTGCACCGCTTCTGATGATATTCGGAACGTTTGCAAAGGTTTCAACGTTATTGATCGCCGTAGGCATGCCCCAGAGCCCTCTATCCACGGGGAAGGGAGGCCTTGCTCTCGGCATACCACGTCTCCCTTCTATTGATGCAATCAGGGCAGTTTCCTCACCACAGACAAAAGCCCCTGCTCCTAACTTAATCTTTACATCAAAGTTAATCTCTTTGCCGAAAATGTTTTTGCCCAGGAATCCCTTTTCCTTTGCCTGATAAATAGCCTTTTTCAATCTACTTACTGCAAGAGGATACTCAGCTCTGACATAAACATAGCCCTCTTCGGCCCCAATAGCGCAAGCACCAATAATCATCCCTTCTATGACAGAGTGAGGACTGCCCTCGAGAACAGACCTATCCATGAATGCTCCCGGGTCTCCTTCATCAGCGTTACAGATTATGTATTTCTTATTGGATTGTTTTCTCCTGCATATTTCCCATTTAAGGCCAGTAGGAAAACCAGCACCTCCTCTTCCCCTCAGACCAGAGTTCTTTATAACAGCTATTGTCTCTTCAGGAGTCATTGATGTGAGAACTTTCCTCATGGAATCATAACCACCAACAGCTATATATGCACCAATATCTTCAGGATCTATCTCACCACATCTGGATAGAACAACTTTTGTCTGTTTTCCATGGAAGTTGTGGAAATCGTCTTCAACAACCCACTCAGCAACAGGATCACCCTTTATAATATGTTCGTTAACAATTCTTTCCACCATATCGGGCTTCACATAGTTATAGGTTGTCCTTGTGCCATCAATAATAATGTCTACAAGGACGTCCTTTGCACAGAACCCTCGACAGCCAACCTTATGGATTGAGCAATTTTTTTGAAAAACAGCGTCAATGTTCGCTGATGACAGGGCTTTCTTGAAAGATGACATTACCTCTTCCCCACCGGCTGCAATCCCGCCTGTGCCTGTACATACTTTTATTTCGATTGCTTTATTCATCTGTCCTTAACCTTTTCATATCCCTCATCAGCTTATCGAGAGTCATCTTACCGTGTACTTCCCTGTTGAGGATTATGACAGGTGCAATACCACATGCACCAACACAGTTCACTTTTTCCACCGTAAATTTAAGATCATCTGATGTATCTTCACCAAGCGGAATATCGAATTCTATGAAAAGTCTGTTTAACAGCCTTTCAGATCCCTTTACGTGGCAGGCGGTACCCCGGCAGACAGTGATGACATTTTTACCCTTTGGTTTGAGATGAAACTGGGCATAAAATGTAGCGATTCCGTAAAATCGACTTGCGGGAATATCAAGTTTTTTCGAGAACCAATTTACTGCTTCTTCAGGTATGTAACCAAAGGTCTCCTCTACACATTGAAGGATAGTTATGATATTGCCTTCATTTTGCCTATATTCTGTCAGTATTCGCTCAAGAGCCTCTTCCATCTTGCCCACTTCCGCTATGATAAGGATAAATTAGTTCTTATGACATCAAAATAAATTATTTCAGAAGAAAATCCCCTTTGATGAACTTTATTCCAGTTAATTAATACATATAATTATATATTAATTATGAGATACTGTCAATTTTTACTTTGAAATCTCTACTCTATTGATAATATGTCAGGAACCAACGACAACTATCTTTATTTCAACAAAGGCTATAGTTTTTAGCCAGTTCTTACTATATGTATAGAAGGCGGCAAGAATAGCAACCATCATCTCAGCTTTATATATCTTTATATTGTTGAGAAACAGATATAACATATTTTATAATTCATTTCAACAATAAATGAGACAATCATGTTTAAAACCAAGTTACCTTTTATAATATTACTGATCCTTATCCTTTCTCTTCCCTCTCATGCTGCTATCCTCCTTGACCGTGTCGTTGCAGTAGTGAACAAGGAAGTCATAACATGGAGCGAGCTTTACAAGGTAATGGAATTTGAGG
>CAZLFE010000080.1:0-10624 GCA_964558725.1 uncultured Nitrospiraceae bacterium
TTTGTTTCCAAAAAGGGGAAGGCATCCTGTATGCTCCTGTCAACGTGACTTTCTGCTGCCCAGTGGATGATGGAATCCGGTTTTTCTTTATCAAAAATATGCTCAATGAATTCTTTATCTGTAATGTCCGCTCTATAAAAAATTATCTCTTTTTCAACATCCTTTATTCTCATTAAATCACCAGCATATGTAAGTTTATCTACTACCACTATCCCGTATCCACGTTTCACCCCCTGTCTAACAAATTCGCTCCCTATAAAACCTGCTCCACCTGTGACAAGAAGTTTCTTCATACAATCCCCCTTTTAGTAAACCTGTCAACGCCGTCTTTCCAGTCTGGGATATGGAGACCCAGAATCTTTGAAATTTTAGCATTGGACATTGCAGAAAAGTAAGGTCTTTTAGCCTGTGCAGAGAAATAGTCTGAGCACACAGGAAGTATTACATTATTAAGGCCAAGTCTTTCAATAAAATAACGTGCAACTTCATATCGAGAGGCATACCTGCTGTTGGTGAGATGGTATACTCCTGTTAATCCTGCATCTATGGCGTGGATCGTAACCCTCACAATGTCTTCAGTATAGGTAGGAACGGAGATCTGGTCACACACTACCTTTACGATATTCTGTTTTTCTGCCCATTCTTTTAGCTTGTAGAGGAAACTCTGCTTTCCCTCCCCAAATACCCAGCTGACCCTGAATAATAAGAAGTTGTCTGTTTCCTCCAGAAGAAGCTTTTCACCCTCTAATTTACTCTTGCCATAATTGTTAATCGGATTTGGCTTATCCTGTTCTGTATAGAAATCTTCTTTTGTTCCATCGAATACATAATCTGAGCTATAGTGAATCAAAAGGGCATTGTATCTCTTACAGGCATAGGCCAGATTTTTAGTTCCTAAAGCATTTACTTTATAAGCAGTATCAAAATCATCTTCGGCTTTATCCACAAAATTGTAAGCAGCACAATTCAGAACAACATCCGGTTTATTGTATGAAAATGCCCCTAAGACAGTATTCAGGTCAGAAATATCCAGTCCTCTTTTATCGAAAGCTGTTATTTCTGGTGACAAGCGGGAAGCGATAGGCAATAGGCCATTGTTCTGTAAGATTCTTAAAAACTCCCTTGCAAGCTGCCCCCTTGAACCAGTAATAAGGAACCTCATATTTTTAAATCAGTACCTAAAATTATTATCAGCATCCTTTAACAGTGGATGTCCCCTGTCTCTTTCTGAAAGGATAGGTTTTTTAACAGGCCAGTTGATTCTAATATCTGGGTCGTTCCAGATAATCCCTCTATCATCCTCAGGGCTATATTCCTCAGTGCATTCATAAAGAACCTCAGCAAGATTACTCAACACAACAAAACCATGGGCGAAGGCAGGGGGGATATAAAGCATGAGGTTGTTATTTTCTGAAAGCTCAACACCAACCCAACGACTATAGGTTGGAGATCCATTTCTTATGTCTACAGCCACGTCAAAGACGCGACCTTTCAAGCAGCGCACCAATTTCCCTTGTGCCCTTGGATATTTCTGGTAATGAAGTCCTCTCAATACATTTTTTACTGATCTGGAATAATTATCCTGGAGGAAGTATTCTTTTATCCCTGCCCGGGCAAAGTCTGAATACTTATAGATTTCCATAAAGACACCTCTGTTGTCTTTAAAAGAAAGAGGTTCAACAAGAATTATATCGGGAATTTCAAGCCGTGAAAACTTAAAAGGCATCCCTCATTCCTCATTGCGAATGACTCATTATCTACCCTCTTTCCCCTCTGCTATCTTAAGAAGGTAGCCTCCATACCCTGTTTTTTTCAATCGCTGGGCAAGTTTCACAAGCTGATCTTTGTTCATCCAACCCTTTCTGTACGCAATCTCCTCGATGCATCCAATTAAAAGTCCTGTTTTCTTTTCAATAGTTGATATGAAATCACTCACTTCTATGAAGCTGTCATGAGTGCCGGCGTCAAACCAGGCAAAACCCCTTCCCAGTAATTTTACCTTCAAGTTTTCTCTCTTTAAATATTCTTCGTTTACACTCGTGATTTCGAGTTCCCCCCTATGAGAGGGCTTAATGTTTTTTGCAATCTCAACAGCACTGCTGTCGTAAAAATAGAGTCCCGTTACTGCCCAGTTGGATTTAGGGTGTTTTGGTTTCTCTGCAATGGACAGGACATTCTCTTCTTTTTTATCAAACTCAACAACGCCATACTTTTCGGGATCATGAACCCAGTAAGCAAATATTATAGCTCCCCCATTCTTCTCAATATCTTTTCTCGTTTCCAGTAAAAGATCTGGTAAGCCATGACCAAAGAATATATTGTCTCCAAGAATCAGGCATACGTTGTCGCCTTCCACAAAATCTTCAGCAAGCAATAAGCCTTCTGCAATTCCCCTCGGCTTTTCCTGAATTCTGTAAGATATATTAAGTCCTATAGAAGAACCGTCCCAGAAGAGTTTTCTATAAACTTCTAAATCCTCTTTATTGCAGATTATGAGAATATCTACCAGGTCCATAAGCATAAGGGTAGAAAGGGGATAATAGATCATGGGTTTGTTATATATGGGGAGAAGATGTTTGTTCACAACCTGGGTCACAGGATGTAGTCTTGTACCAGAGCCTCCAGCCAAGATTATACCTTTCATTTTTAATCCTTTCCAGGAGTACTTTTAATCAGTCGTTCGACAGAAAACGAGTAACTGAGAAACAGCTTATTATATCATCAAAAATTATAAAATTTCAGACTAACCGTGGGCCAAGTCCGCTTTCGGCAGGTAGGGAATGTTGTATGGATTTAAACATCAAAATCGCTCAATTTACCCCGTAGGAATCTCCTGTGGCTTGCCATGGAGATGACAGATTAAGTAAACTTCTGTTTTTGCGCACGGGATCTAATGCCCCGACCCGTTGCAATTTGTACGGCTTCCGTGTGCAATTCCAACGGGGTTTACCTGATATGCATAATGCTCTGATTAAAATGAGCTGTGTTATAATTACAAGCAGCATTTGGAGGAAACTCGAAAAAAGGTCAGGGTTACATATAAAATTTATATTTGACCCGAAGGAAAAAGGACAAGATGAAACAAGAATCAGAAATCAGAAGTCAGAAGTCGGAAGTTAAGAGTCAAAGTGTAGGGGTCAGAACTTGGAAGGTAAAGGGTATATCCTATTTTCTGCTCCTCACTTTACTGTTCACTATTCACTATTTACGGTTCACTGCTCATGCTGCTGATGATAATAATCCTTTAAACAAAATGAGAGATGAGGCAATTTCCTATTTCAAACCCATAACAGGCAAAGTCACAAAGGTTGAAGGCCAAAAAGTTTTTGTCAATTTAGGGACTGAGGATTCTGTAAGGGAAGGCATGAGATTTTCGATATTGAGAGAAGGAGTCACATTCACACACCCTGTTACGAAAGAGCCATTGGGGAAATTAGAGTCTCCTGTCGGTAGGCTCGAGATAAAAGAAACAGGCATTGACACATCAATAGGTATCATCGTTACCGGAGAAGCAAAAGAAGGTGATAAGGTCAGGATATCGGAGAAACAGGTTAGTATGCTTTTCTGTCAGTCAAAAAGTATTGAATGGAACATCGCTGACTCCTATTTCAGAAGTCTGAAAGAGACGGGTAGATTCGATCTTCTTGAAACAGCCATTGAGACAGATGACCCCCAGGAGGTTATTAAGGAGGCAAAAAGGCTGAATGCAGAAGTTGCACTTCTTCTGACATCCAAGACTGTCGAATCAGGCATGCTCGTTACCCAAAGACTTTTCTGGGTCTCTGATGGCATTGGGTTTGCTAAGATGGATACAAAGATGGATGCTGCCTATGTAAAAGAGATGAAGTTCGGTGAGGAGTTCCTCACACTCAAGAGGGAAGAACCGTCTGTAGAGGTAGACCTGCCCTTCGGCGTAAGGTTTTTGGCAGTAGGTGACATCGATGGAGATCACAGACAGGAGATGCTCCTTAGTTCAGGGAAAGATGTCAAAATTTATCTTTCTGGTGCAGACCTCCAGCCAGCCTTTGGTGGAATTTATATAAAAGGCTCTAAACTTGATGACCACCTCTGGATTGACACAATAGACCTTAATAAAAACGGAAGGGATGAAATAATCATCACCTCAATGAGCAGAAAGTTCGAGACAGAAGACATATCCAAAGACGGGAGGGACGAGATCACTCTCTCTTCAACGAGAAGTGGCGGTGTTGTATCTTACATATATGAGCTACAGGGCACAGAGTTTGTGCTTCTCTACAAAAGCAATGTTTTTCTTCGGAAAATGGGAGAGGAACTTATAGCCCAGGCCTATTCAAAGGATGAAGGATTTATGGGTGATGTATGCAGTGTTATATGGGACGGAGGATATAAAAGGGGAAACTCGTTAAACCTACCAAAAGGCGTTAACATATATGATTTTATCTATATTGATGATCCTCGATCAGGCAGACTGATCCTCGCTTATGATGATAAGGGATTCCTTAATTTGTATGATAAAGACTTGAGGTTATGGAGGAGTAAGACTGATATAGGAGGCTTCCTTATCAGCTTCAAAAAGTCATCTCCTGCTCTATCAGTTGAGAGAGGTGAATGGTCAATCAAAGACAGGTTTTTTCTGAGAAACAGGGAGGTTCTTTTAGTCAAGCGGATTCCTCTTTTGGAAATGGCAAAAGGGATTGGTTATAAGAGGTCTCAGATTAAAAACCTATGGTGGAATGGGGTTTCTATGGAAGAAGGCGTTCTGATAGATAATATAAAAGGTTCTATCCTTGACTATGCAGTTGTTGGTGACAAGATCCTCGTCCTCGTGAGTCCCACATTTGGCTTTGGCATCAAGCCTGAAAACATACTGAAGGGAGAAAGTCCTTTAGGGTCAACACTTTATATTTATTCAATTAAAAGAGGGTAGAAGAGAGAATTGATACTATCTGGGCGTATACCAAAACATGTAGGAATTATCATGGATGGAAATGGAAGATGGGCTGAGTTACGGGGCATTCCAAGGGTAGAGGGTCACAGGCAAGGCGCAGCGCGTTCAAAGGAGATCATTGAGGCTTCAGGTGAACTCGGAATAAAGGTATTAACCCTCTATGCCTTTTCTTTAGAGAACTGGCAGCGACCGATATCAGAGGTCAAGACCCTGATGAGGCTTCTCGAGCTCTATCTTGAAAAAGAACTTGCTGATTTGATTGCCAAGGGCATTGTCTTTAAAACGATCGGTGATGTAGGGAGATTGCCTAAAGACATTCAGATCCTTATAAGGGGAGTAGAGGAAAAGACCGCTTCTAACAAGGGCATGACCCTTGTTCTTGCATTAAGTTACAGTGGAAGGGATGAGATTCTCAGGGCAGTGAAGAAGGTTCTCTATTCTAATATGAGGCCTGAAGAACTGACTGAGGAATTTTTCAATTCTTGCCTTGATACTGCTGATCTGCCTCCCCCGGACCTTATTATAAGGACGAGCGGAGAGATGCGCGTTAGTAATTTTCTGCTCTGGCAGGGTGCATATTCAGAACTCTATTTTACAGATACGCTCTGGCCAGATTTTACAAAGGAAGAGTTTTTTCTCGCTATACAGCATTATCAGCAGAGAGAGAGGAGGTTCGGAGCCATCTCCACGAGGGGAGATGCACTTTAAGAGACTATCTGTTGCAGCAATCCTTCTCCCTGCCCTTTATCTTTACATTATGTATCTTTCTTCAGCATATTTCATCTTTTTTTTAATATGCATGTCTGTCATTGCTCTGTCAGAGTTTTATGCCATGTATCGTGTGACAGGGATATTAAGATATGCTGGTCTTTTCTTCGGAATCTTGATTCTTAGCATATTTTACATTTCAAAAGACCTTCTGCCGAATGTCATTATTATCTCTGCCATGGCAGTTGCAGCTATAAGGCTCCTTTTTAGGAGAAATCCCCAGTCTTCTCTTTCTGATGTCTCTATCCCTGTCTTTGGGTTACTCTATATCCCGAGTCTGCTCACATTTCAGGCGCATATAAGGGAAGCCGGGCCTGAATGGATCATACTTCTCTATGCAACCGTATGGGGAGCGGATACCATGGCCTATTATATTGGCACATTGGTCGGTAAGAAGAAACTCTATGTAGAGGTAAGCCCCAATAAGACCCTGGCAGGCGCAGTCGGCTCGCTCATTGGAGGTGTTTTGGCTGTGTTTGTGGTGAAGGCTACCCTTATACCTGTGCTCACTGTTTCCTCTGTCCTTTTCATTGGTATAATGGTTGGGACCATAACTGTCCTCGGTGATCTCGTGGAATCCATGTTTAAACGCGACGCTGGAGTCAAGGATTCGGGAATCATCATTCCGGGACATGGAGGCATATTAGACAAGATTGACGGAGTACTTTTTGCGGGACCAGTTCTTTTCTGGATATTAATAGCCCTGAGGATAATAGAAAATGGGAAATAGGAAATGAGAACCAAGAAGAATCAATCAGGAGTTAACTTTTTACTCATTACTTCTTATTTCTCATTTCTAATTTTTAATCAAAATATTTCTCGAAGATCTGCTTTGAGGTATAATGTTTCGTTCTGTTTGTCATTCCCGCTTGCCGGGAATCCTTCTTTGATACAGAAAGATTCTGGACAAGCCAGAATGACAGACTCGACACCTCGCAGTTCTGCTGTGGGGAGGGTCATTTTATGAAACGCATAACAATCCTTGGCTCAACAGGCTCAGTAGGGAGAAAAGCCCTCGATATTGTTTCAACGTACAGGGATCTGTTTAGAGTTGTTGCACTGACGGCAGGTAGAAATGTCGACCTCTTTGAAGAACAGGTTAAGTCCTTTTCTCCCGAGATTGTTGCTGTTGCTGATGAAGCAGCTGCCAGGGAATTGCGGAGAAGGATAGAAGGGCATAGGCCTTCTTTGAAAATACTGTCAGGCCATGATGGTATCGCTGAGGCTGCGAGATACGAAGGCTCGGAATTTGTCCTCTCTGCAATTGTCGGAGCTGCTGGACTGATTCCTACAATATCAGCTATACGCGCCGGAAAAACAATTGGACTTGCAAACAAAGAGGCCCTTGTGATGGCAGGAAGGATTGTGACTGAAGAGGCAAAAAAATCCGGGGTTAGAATCCTTCCTGTGGACAGCGAACATAGCGCAGTATTTCAGTGTATTGAAGGGCACAAAAACTCTGATATTAGAAGAATTATTCTCACAGCATCGGGCGGCCCCTTTGCTGGCAAAGGTGTAAGCGAACTGAATGATATTAAACCCGAGGATGCACTCAGGCACCCGAGTTGGCAAATGGGAAAGAAGATTACCATAGACTCTGCAACGCTCATGAACAAAGGGCTTGAGATGATCGAGGCACACTATCTATTCAATATTCCACCGGAAAGGATAGATGTGCTTATCCATCCACAGAGCATCGTCCATTCCATTGTCGAATTTAGTGACAGAAGCTGTATTGCTCAACTTTCGATACCTGATATGAAGGGGCCGATAGCGTATGCCCTTTCTTATCCGGAGAGGCTTGAGAATGTGATGCAGGGTCTTGACCTCGATAGAATTGAATCCCTTATTTTCAAAAAACCAGACGACAAATGCTTTCCATGCCTCTCGTATGCATACATGGCTATGGAGTCAAGAGGCACCATGCCATCTGTACTGAATGCAGCTAATGAGGTTGCTGTGGATGCGTTTCTGAAAGGTATGATAAGATTTATCGAGATTCCCCTTATTATCAGAGAAACGATGGAGGATCATGTTGTGATGTCAGATACAGAACTTGATGCAATTATAGAGGCTGATAGATGGGCAAGAAAAAAGGCAGAAAAAGTTATTAAGGAGATTAGAAAGTGACCTTTCTGTCAGCAATAATTCTTCTCGGTTTAATTATATTTGTACACGAGCTCGGGCACTTCCTCTCTGCAAAGTTGATGGGTGTGAGGGTCTTAAAATTCTCTCTCGGTTTCGGACCTAAGCTCATCGGCAAAAAGTATGGCGACACGGAGTATCTCATTTCATCAATCCCTTTTGGTGGTTATGTGAAGATGCTCGGCGAGAGCCCGGGAGAGGAGCTTCAAGAGGAAGAGAAGGTATTTGCTTTTAACTACCAGCCTGTGTGGAAGAGATTCATCATAGTATTTTTAGGACCCCTCTTTAATTTGGTATTTGCCATGGTTATCTTTGTCTTTGTTTTTTCATATGGCATCCCAGTATTGCTTCCTGAAGTAGGGGATGTGTTACTCCAGTCACCTGCAGAAAGGGCTGGACTCATGAAGGGAGATACGGTCATTTCTATTGATGGTTCTCAGATAACTCAATGGGATGAGATGACAAAAATCATACATACCAGTCCTGGCAGGAGCCTTAACCTGAAGATCAGGAGAAAGAGTGAAGTTATTACTCTTTCGGTAATTCCTGAGAAAAAAAGGATTCAAGACCTTTTTGGCCAGGGAAAAGAGGTAGGACTAATCGGAATAAAACCTTCGGGGAACACCTTTATCAAGAAGAGCAACCCTACAGAATCTCTCACCAATGCGGTCAGCCGAACATGGGAGATAGCAGTCCTGACTTTAGTCTCTATTGGTAAGCTTATTCAGAGGGTAATCCCTATGGAAACAATCGGAGGCCCCATACTTATTGTCCAGATGGCAGGAGAGCAGGCATCTCAGGGAGTTTTAAATTTCTTTGTCTTCATGGCTATTATCAACATCAACCTCGGTGTACTGAACCTGCTCCCTATCCCGATCCTTGACGGCGGGCATATATTGTTCCTGGGGATTGAGGCTATTAGGAGAAAACCACTCGAAGAGAAATTCATAGCCATTGCCCAGAGGGTCGGACTTGCACTCATTCTCCTTATAATGGCCTTCGCCCTTTACAACGATCTCATAAGAATCTTTACCGGTAAGCCTGTCCCATGAGGCCAGGTACCATAAAAAGACAAGTTTCTTCAGGAGGGATTATATTTCGAAAAAACAATTCCACCATAGAGATTGCCCTTATTGCTGTAAAAGGTGGAAAGGTGTGGTGTCTTCCCAAGGGCATTGTTGACAAAGGGGAGAGCCCTGAAATGACTGCGTTAAGAGAGGTTGCAGAGGAGACAGGGCTCAAGGGAAGGATTGTCGAGAAACTTGGAGAGATATCTTACTGGTATTACATTAAAGAGGAAGAGGCACGGTGCAGAAAAACAGTGCACTTCTTTCTCATTGAATATGAAAGAGGGGATGTCTCAAAGCATGATTTTGAAGTAGACATGGCAGCCTGGTTTCCGATTGACGATGCACTGAAGATGGCCAGCCATAAGGGAGAGAAGGAGATAATAGAGAAGGCAAAAGAGATACTGATGAGACAGTCAAAATAGTCAATAGTCAATAGCATTAAAATTCAATGACTAATAACCAATGACTGGTGACTTAGGCATATGGGAAAGATTTTAAACTGGAATGAGCTAAAGGAGGTTGTTGACAGGCTGAAGACAGATGGTAATAAGATCGTCTTTACCAACGGTTGTTTTGACATTATCCATATCGGCCATATCAGGTATCTGAAAGAGGCAAAAGCGCTCGGTGATGTACTCGTTGTGGGGTTAAATTCAGACAATTCTGTCTCTATTATTAAACCTTCCAGACCAATAAATCCTCAGAATCACAGGGCAGAGGTTCTGTCTTCACTTGAGATGGTTGATTATGTGACTCTCTTTGATGAAGAGACCCCGTATGAGTTAATCAAGCTCATCAATCCTGATATACTCGTTAAAGGCGGTGACTGGAAGAAAGAAGAAATTGTAGGTTCCGATATTGCTAAGGAGACGCGCAGTCTTCCATACATTGAAGGAGTATCAACCTCGGGAATTATTGAAAAGATCAAAAGACTTTAGGTCTTTTTATTTATAAAGTCAGGGAAGGATATAGTATTTTCGCTCATTCTCGGGCTGACGCCTGCGAGGCTTTTGCCTCTTGATTTTCTAATAGTGTTATCTGACTATCGGCAAAAGAATCCGCTCAAATTCTATATCCTTCCCTAATAATAAATTTATGAACTAAAAGGCTTTAAGATACTCTCCAGGGATACTGTAGAAATTACGGGTAATTAGCATGGAAAAGTTAAATATCAATTTGCTTAAGTTTTTCACTGAACATTACAAGCCAGGAATCATAGGTCTTGTGGGGACAAGGGATATGATAGGCATTGCCATAAGAGAGGCCCAGAAGGAAGTGACAGGAGATAGTAAGGCTTCTTTTTGGTCACATTGCTTTATATTTGGTGAATTAAGGCTTGACAAGAGAGTGCCTAAAGGCACCAAGAGCAGAAGTCCATACATATTCGAGAGTGACCTTAAAGTAAATCTTTTCAAGGCCCAACTTCGAAATGGTGCCCAGGAAAACTGGATTGGAAAATGGTGTAAAGAAAAGGTGGAAAATGCTGCTGTTATAGACTTCGGTTTGTCAGAAGCTCAGAGGGATGATGTTTTCGCCACTGCACTTCAGATTATTGATGAACAATTACTTTATCCGATTCAGGAACTTCTTGGAACTTGGTTGGCCATAATTACGAAAAAACAGTGGTTGCCAAATCCCCTCGATGACCCTCATGCCATGTACTGTAGTGCCTTTGTAAGGCACTGCTATAGAGAGGCAGGAAGGGATTTCC
>CAZLFE010000081.1:0-1807 GCA_964558725.1 uncultured Nitrospiraceae bacterium
CTGGATATTCTTTCGCCGGGGAAGCGTCATCTGTTCTCTCTCAACTATTTAGGATAGGAACCGACTTTCATAAAATCACAACTCTCTGAATGGCAATGCAGTAACGCCGAGGCCGAGGGGAAGTCGAACAGCTCCGGTGTGGAGGACATATCCTGGTGCAGCTTTGTCCCTGAAGTCTTCCTGAAATGTCTTGATGCTTGAGGCCATCGCCGGTCGGGGTGTAGATGAAAGTTTGACCTCTATGGGGACAAGTCTGGGGCCGAACTCGACAACGATGTCTACTTCAGTACCAGCCGAGGTCCTCCAGAAGTATATCTGGGGTTCAATGCCACGGTGCATGATTGTCTTAAAAATCTCGGAGATCGCTGCAGTTTCAAATATAGCCCCTCCCATTGGCCCGGAAGCCGCATGCTGCGTGTCCCTAAGTCCCGCAAGGTGACAGAGTGTCCCAACGTCGGTAAAATAGACTTTCGGCGTCTTCACAAGCCGCTTTCCCACGTTTGCAAAGTACGGACGCAACACTATTACCTGATATGTGGCCTCTAATACCGAAATCCATGCTTTAGCGGTATTCACCGCAATGCCAAGGTCGCGTGAAAGTTCTGAAAGCTGCAATAGTTGAGCGCTCCGCGCAGCTAACGCCCTAAGGAAATTCTGGAACTGTGTAAGGTCACCCACCTGGCGAAGGAGACGTACGTCGCGTTCCAGGTAGGTCTGTATGTATGCTGAGTGCCAGAGGGCTACATCACGCTTCGGGTGTGCTGTAAGCTCAGGATAACCTCCGCGCAAAAAATCACTCCAGAGGTCACCTGAGGAGACCTTTTTCTTCTCAGTCCCATGCCTTTCCGCCTCCCACGGAAGCCTTTTCTGAGGGTGCCTTTCTGCTTCACGTCGGGTAAGCGGCAGAAGTCGAAGGATCGCAGATCGACCTGCCAGCGACTCTGTAACACGCTCCATCACGAGGAGGTTCTGCGAACCTGTAATGAGGTACTGTCCATACCTCTCTCGTTTCGCATCTATCTTCTCCTTGATGTACGGAAGGAGATCCGGGGCATACTGCACCTCGTCGAATATCACCGGCGGCGGATACATCTCGATGAAACCACGCGGGTCTTCTGCTGCAGCCATCCTGATATCTGGCGGCTCTAACGAAACATATTGGTACCTCTCGCTGAAGAGATGCTTGAGGAGTGTAGTCTTGCCTGACTGGCGCGGGCCAACAAGCACTACGGCTGGAAACTCCTTAACTACCCGTTTAAGGACAGGCTCTATACTGCGTTCAATATAACGAACAGGCATGATAGAAGTATTTTTGCATTTCAAATGCAAATTTGCAAGATAAATTTCCAAATAGGGAATATTAAGGCACCAATAGAGGAAAGGAGGTAGAGTACAAATCAAGGAAGGAAGCGCGCGCCCAGGAGGATTTGAACCCCCGACCTGCGGATTCGTAGTCCGACGCTCTATCCAGCTGAGCTATGGGCGCACAAATTATCTATCCTTTCTTCGGAACCCCTTCTTTGAGCAAGATGCTGTATTTTGGATGCATGAGTGGGTGTACTGATGGCATCTTCGCAAACAACCATCCCCATTTTTTCCCGGCTGCAGGGAATATTTGTTTATCCCCTTCCAATACTCTGACAGCAACTGCTGGGTTTTTCGGCTCGTTAGAAGAAGAGGTCAGGGTAAGACCACTCATCTTAAAGTCAGGGAGAAACTCTCCAACATGAATTTTGAGATTGGAATTAGGAATTTTAAGGTCACCATTCAGATTTACTGCATACTCTTTGGATTCTTTTGTCACCTT
>CAZLFE010000081.1:1907-10550 GCA_964558725.1 uncultured Nitrospiraceae bacterium
TTTTAAGGTCACCATTCAGATTTACTGCATACTCTTTGGATTCTTTTGTCACCTTGTCTTCAACAATAAGTTTTACTGCACTCCATTTACCTTTGACACTGTCAGGCACAACCACCTTTGTCTGGCCCATAGGCATTGCCTTTTGCATAGGCATTTGAGGGGTTGGTTGCATAGGCATCTGAGGAGCAGGCTGCATGGGCATTTGAGGAACCGGTTGCATAGGTGCTTGAGGAGCAGGCTGCATAGGCACCTGCGGAACAGGTTTCTGGGGCTCTTTTTTCTTACACGCGCTTATTGAAAAAGCCAAAAGTAAACTTAATATTACTACTAAAACCTTTCTCTTCATCTCATCCTCCTTATAATTGTTTCTTTATATGTCTATCTTACTAATGAGCACATAAGTAAGGCATCATTATTAAAAAATCTCCCCGCGCCTCTCTTTGCCAAAGAGGGGTACATTCCCTCCCTTTGGCAAAGGGACGATAGGAGGATTTTACGATCAATGTCTTCATACTTATGACCTTACTAGTAACTTCTCACTGACCACTTATTACTACCGTCACAGCCTGTGACGGATGGCGGAGAGGCAGGGATTCGAACCCTGGGTGAGGTTTTATCCCCACAACCGCTTAGCAGGCGGCTGCCTTAGACCAACTCGGCCACCTCTCCTCAAGCGATATTATACTAACAGCTTAAATCGGACTTTGTAAACCCCGTTAGAATGCCTGTTTTAACACTGTGATGGTACTAATAATAAGAATTCCTCTTTTTTAAACGGCGCTTAAAACCTTTATGAGATTCTCACGGGTAAAGAATAGATACCACGAATTTCTTTTGATTTACAACGTCTTAACCCATGTCTCGATGGATAATATTCAAATCCAGGGGATATTTTTTGAGATAACTTCGTAGATTTTCTACAATAGCAGGAGAGCGGTGATTACCACCTGTACAGCCAATACCAATGGTAAGATAGGATTTACCTTCCTTTATATACATCGGGATAAGAAAGTCTATAATATCTTTCATTTTAGCCATGAATATCTTTGCCTCAGCGCTTTTCAATACATAAACAGAAACACGTTTGTTTGTTCCCTTCAGTTTTTTCAATTGCGGGACAAAGTTGGGATTTGGTAAAAACCTCACGTCAAAAAGCAGATCTAAGTTCTGTGGAGTTCCATATTTAAAGCCAAAAGAAATGATCACGAGCGACATCACATTTTTGCTTCTCTGTACTGTATAGAGAGATTTCACAAACTGTCTCAAGTGATGAGGTGAAAAAGAAGATGTGTCAATAATTCGATCAGCGTTTTCCCTCAGAACAGAAAGTCTTTTCTTTTCGATCGAGATGGCCTTTACAACATTTCCTCCGAGAGGATGGGGTCTGCGAGTCTCTTTGTATCTTCTCAGGAGTACATCATTTTCTGCTTCGAAGAAGATAATTTCTACATGGTATTTTTCTTTGAGGTTTTTCAGGACATCGGTTATTTCTGATAAAAACCCTTTTTCTCTAATATCAATACCGATTCCTATCCTTTTAATCTTCCTATCCTGTGATATGATTGAAAGGAAGGAGTCGATAAGTTTGATGGGCAGGTTGTCCACGCAAAAGAAACCAGAATCTTCGAGGGCTCTCAAAGCGACAGTCTTGCCCGATCCTGATAGCCCTGAAATAATGACTATTGTCGGTAATTCGTGATACGGAGAGGTAGCTATACTTCTCTTTTTGGGAGGGAACAGTAAGGCATGAGGATGTTTTTCTCTTATTTCACTCATGCCTTTCAGGAGCAAGTCGCAACGACACGTTTCACGCCTCTCTGTTGTTTATACCATCGGTTCGATTAAGCCGAAATTGCCATCTCTCCTTCTATATATGACATTTATGTTTCCACTGCTGTCATTGGTAAAAACAAAGAAGTTTTTGTCAAGGAGTTCCATCTGCATGGCAGCCTCATCCGGGCTCATGGGCTTCAGTTCAAACTTTTTATTTTTAATGATTCTGCCTGTTTCTTCCACGGCTGTTGCCTCCAGCTGTGTGACACCTGCTTTTCCTTCACCCTTTCTGTGGGAGACAAGTTTCTCTTTGTATCTTTTTACCTGTCTCTCGAGTTTTTCTACCACCTCATCGATTGAAGAGTATATCTCACCGGTGATTCCCTCAGCCTGTATGAGTACCCCATTGACCTTAAGCAGAACCTCTACCTTATGCCTGTACTTTTCTACACTGAGCGTAACGATAGCCTCAGATATGTTTGACAGGTAACGGTTGAATTTTTTAATCTTTTCTTCAGCATATTTTTTCAGAGCAGGTGTTACATCCAGGTGTCTTCCTGTCACAATGACATTCATGATTCCTCCTTTCAGTTTAGCTAAACTTTTTCCGCTGAGCCTGTGATGGAATTCCAAGTTCTTCTCTATATTTTGCTATAGTCCTCCTGGCAACCATGACGCCTCTGCTTTTTAATATCCCTACTATTCGCTGGTCGCTCAAAGGCTTAGCGGAATCTTCTTCCAATACAATCTTCTTTATCATATTCTTTACAGATGTAGAGGAAACGCTTCCCGTATCACCATGAAGGGCATTGCTAAAGAAGAACCTGAAGCTGAAAATCCCATGAGGGCATGACAGGTATTTGTTTGATGTGACCCTGCTGACAGTGCTTTCGTGCAAGTTCAGTATAGAAGCGGCATCTTTAAGGATTAAAGGTTTAATGTTTTCTATGTCCCCATCAAAAAACTCCTTTTGGAGATCCAGGATACTCTCCGTCACCCTGTATATTGTCCTGTTTCTCTGATCAAGGCTTTTCAGGAGCCCGACTGCAGAACGTAATTTTTCTATTAAAAATTGTCTTGTTTCTTTTGGGAAGGCATCTTTCTGTCTGATGAGTTTTCTGTAAAAACTGCTAATCCTTAACCTCGGTATTCCCTCATCATTTAAAACAATTTGATATCCATCAGGACCCTTTGTCACATATACATCAGGGACAACATAGTTTGTACTGGCACTGGTAAAATTTCTGCCTGGCTTAGGTTCAAGCCCCTCGATAACTTTTATAGCAGCCATGATGTCCTCGATAGGGAGGTTATACTGATGCGCAATGAGCTTGTATTTTTTCTTTTCGAGTTCTTCCATATTGTTGACAATTATCTTTTCCGCAAGAGTTCCCTTAAGATTCAAGGCATCAAGCTGTAAGAGCAAACACTCTTTAATGTTTCTTGCACCTACCCCTGGAGGGTCAAAACTCTGGACCAATGCGAGTGCCTTCTCTGCTGTTGTCATATCAGTCTTTGCTTGTACCATAATCTCTTCGAGAGGTACTCTTAGATATCCGTTTTCATCCAAATTACCTATAATAGTTTCTCCAACCCTTCTTATGTCTTCGGATTCATTCGAGAGTCTCAATTGCCATAAGAGATGATCGTAGAGGTCTTGCTCTTTGGTAAAGAGCTGGTCATATGGCGGAGGAGTTACAGTGCCAGGGTTGAAATAACCCAGATCTCTTCCATCGCTCCCCCTCTCTTCAAAGTATTCATCTACCTGAAAACTCATCAGCTTTTCGAGAGATGCCTCTGTGTCTTCAGGGGCATCTTCACGCTCGATAGATTCTCTCTCCTCATGAGACATCTCTTCTATATTGAGTTCTTCGACAGATTCCTCGAGGAAGGGGTTCTCTACGATTTCCAGACTGAGTGCCTGAGAGAGTTCGAGTTGAGGCATTTGCAGCAGTTTCATTGCCTGTTGCAGCTGAGGTGTGAGAATCAGCTTCTGCGCTAATCTGAGTTCAAGCCTGTGCTCAAGGGGCATTAGAGTATAAACTCCTCTCCGAGGAAGACATCTCTTACCCTCGGATCTGCAACGATTTTATCAGGTGTGCCTTCTTCGAGTATCTCACCATTGCTGATAATATATGCCCTGTCTGTTATAGAGAGGGTATCTCTTACATTATGATCTGTTATCAGTATCCCGAGACCCTTACTTTTAAGATAAGTAAGCATCTTTTTGAGTTCTATGATCGTAATGGGATCTATGCCGGTGAAAGGTTCGTCAAAGAGGATAAACAGAGGCCGTATTGCAATGGCTCTTGCTATTTCGGCTTTTCTCCTCTCCCCTCCAGAAAGCCTGTAACCATTCCTTTTCGAGAATTCTATAAGGTTAAACTCCTTTATGATACGGTCCACCTCTAACTCAATCTCTTCCCTGCTGAGCCCCTTTATCTCGAGTACTGCCCTGAGATTATCTTCAACAGAAAGTTTCCTGAAAATAGATGGTTCTTGAGGGAGATAACTTATTCCCAGCTTCGCCCTCTTGTACATCGGAAGTCCAGTTATATCTTCTCCGTCAAGGAATATCTTTCCGCTGTCAGGTTTTATCAGTCCTACTATCATGTAAAAGGTGGTTGTCTTACCTGCTCCGTTAGGACCGAGAAGTCCTACGATCTCACCCGTAGAAAGATAAAGGTTAAGGTCCCTGACAACATGTCTTTTGCCATACGTCTTTGAGAATCCCTTCGCCTCTACTATATGCATTTATTGTTCTTTCCGTTTTTTAAGAAAGACCTTGCTTTCTTCAACAAGGTATTTGTCTTCATTTAAAAGATAGGTTATCTTTGCTCCTGTGACGACATTTTCACCATCTGTAGCACGTGGTTCACCTGTGAAGATTACCTTCTCTCCATCGGTATAATAGGTAGCTTTCTGAGAAGTAATAGCTCTCGTCCCCTTAATTACTTTAGTACTTCCCTCTGCCTCGATTTTTGTTATCTCTCCGGAATCTGCGTCATAAAAGACGAGCATTCTGTCTGCATAAAGTGTCATATCTGTTGTCCTTGCAACAACAGAACGTTCAAAGAGCGCAGTATGGGCGGTATTATCGGCTGTCAGCGTCTCAGAGGTTATGATTATGGGACCTTTTATCCGTTGTTGGGCCTTTTCTGCAGAAAAGGCATTTGTTGATAATAATAAAAAAAGGATTACAAGACTACTTGTAAAAAGTTGCCTTGACATCATTCTGTATCCTTACCTTCTGTTCGGAATCTAACGTCATGCCCTTGCCTTCAACTTTGAATCTTTTTCCTTCCACGGTTATCCTTTCATCTGTCTTAACATTTCCAGAAGAGGCTTCGTAATCAATAGAGGATGTTTTTATTTGATAATCTTTTGCCACGGCCCGTATCTCACTATTGATAGTGAAGTTTCGAGTTGAAAGATCATATGTTCCTTTGTCAGCATAAAGGGTCATGCCGTTTTTCTGAACAGTAACGGTAAGAGCACTTAGTTCAGCCATGTTCCCATCGTCCGTGAAATCCGCTTTCCGAGCAGTAAGTGTCCAGACAGTGTTACCGTTCTTTTCATGGAGGATCTTGAGCCCTTCGATAAAAGAGTTATTTTTGACCTTTACGTTTACACTGCCTTCCCTCTCACCCCTGAACATGATGAAAAGTGTACAAGCGAAGAAAAGACAGAGACCAATCATGAGAAACTTTTTCATAAGAAATTTTATCATACAAAAGGGGTTCTGTAAAGCTGATATAACCCTGATAGCACTTAAAAGATAAGTTTTAGTGATTCAGTCGTGAAGAACCCTGAGGCAGAGACCGCAGGGCGTCTGGAATTGAATATTTGTTTTCAGTGTCATTCCCGCTTGTCGGGAATCCTTCCGACTTGTTCGGGATCGCAAGAAAGATTCTGGACAAGCCAGAATGACAGAAATAAGGAACTGCGGCAGAGACCGCAGGGTGTAAAATTTATCAATAAATTCAAAAATGGAAAATGCTCTGAAGCTAAAGTACTATAAGGTTTTTTAAAGCCTCTCCAAAGGTTGAAAGCTGAAAAGAGAAGCTTTTTTCCAGCAGCTTTCGGGGAAGAACCCTCTGACCTTCAAGGAGAACATTTGGGCAAATTTACCCAGGGCCAATCTGAAAACAAAACGTCAATGACAGGAAAAACAGTAATTTTTTCAAGAACTCTCTCAATACTCTGGACATCTCTTTGTTTTTGACAGGGTAAGGTGATGAAAAATTAACAGGATCTTTAATGTCTTTTCTCTTAAAGTGAACAAAATATATTCACCGAACTGGTGGGTTTTCAGATTTCTGTCAGCATCCCGGCTCTCCGGGATGGCCACAGCATTTTTGGAAGTTCATGATTTTGGAAGCAGTATTTAGAATAAAAAGGTGAATCTTTCTTCCAAGGGGCATGGGTACCTTTATATTCTCCAGAACTGCTTTCATACTTGGACGCCCTTTGTTGTCCATCTTAATTCCTCCTTAGTGAGTGAGGTCATTGTATACGGTTAAGATTATACATGTTTTTTTGAAAGATGAAACAGTATTGAAATGGTTTCAGCGCCTATAGATGGTATATAATACAACGGAAATGACAAGATTTTACATCTTTGCCCTGATAGCTCTCATATTAGTGCTGGGTTTTTTAAGTTACCAGATATTAAAGCCCTTTTTATCTCCCATAGCATGGGCAATCGTTCTCTCTACAGTCTTTTATCCTCTTTATGTCTTTACTGTTAAATATATAAAATCGAAGACCATGGCATCCCTTATTACTCTTCTGGTTATCCTGCTCATGATTCTCGGTCCCTTTTCGTATTTCTCATATATACTTATTAAGGAACTTAAGTCATTAGCAGAATACCTACAAACCGATAGTCTTGAGTCACTGAAAAATCTCCTTCAACATCCAACCATCAATGCTCTACTCCAAAAGGTGCTATCGTCATTGAATGTTTCTGAAGGAGAACTCAATAAAGCCATTTCTGATAACGTAGCACGGTTGGGGAAGGAAATGGTGGGCAGAATTACGAGTGGCATGGCTAACATAGTAACAATATCATTAAACTTTATTTTTATGGTCTTTTCGATCTTTTTCTTTCTCAGAGATGGCCCTGTATTCTTGATGAAGATGCGTAATTATATGCCTTTTTCAGAAGAACAAAAAGATAGGCTGGTGAAACTCATAAGGGATATCGTTGTATCAACGATTTATGGTGGCATCGCTGTTTCGATTGTTCAGGGTACCATAGCAGGAATTGCCTTTTTCATACTCGGAATCTCTACTCCCGTTGTCTGGGGGTTGGCCACTTCCATTGCCTCTTTTATCCCACTTCTCGGCGCAGCCGCAATATGGGTGCCTATGACCGTATATCTTTTAGCAGAGGGTGCAGTTCTGAAAGGAATAGTCCTTGCATTTATCGGAATATTTGGGATAAGCTTGATAGATAATATTTTAAAGCCTATCATCATAGGTGGCAGAACAAAGATGCCCGTTCTTGTGATCTTTTTCAGTATTCTTGGAGGAATAAAACTATTTGGATTAATTGGGCTTATCATGGGACCACTGGTATTAGCACTATTTGTTTCACTGATCGAAATATTCAGGAGTGTAGAAGGAGGACAAAATGCTTAGCAGAGCAGAACTGAAAGAGATCGCATCCATGGAGAAAAAGGATGGCTATTTTGTCAGTCTCTATCTGAATGTTGACCCCATGTTCAATAAAAAGGGTGATTACATAGTGCATCTCAAAAACATGCTGAAGAACACTGCGGAGTCCTTGGATAAAGGTTTATATAAAACGGTAAAGGATGACCTCGCGAAAATCGATAATTATGTCCTTACCAATAAAAGGATGTTTAAGAAAGGACTTGCCCTTCTCAGCTCCTCAGCGAATTCCTTCTGGAAAGAATACCATCTCGGTATCCCTGTGAAGAACGAATTGATTGTTGATAAGTCTCCTTATACAAAACCCCTTATGGATATTCTTGATAATTATCAGAGGTATGCTGTTTTGCTCTTAGGTAAAGAAGCCGCGAGGATCTTTGTGATCCACCTCCGTGAGATTGTAGAATACAGTGAGGTCCACACCCCTGATGTTCCTGGAAAACATAAAAAGGGTGGATGGTTTGCCCTTTCCCAGAACCATTACGAAAGACATATTGATTACCATGTAGGTATGCATCTGAAGGAAGTGGTAGAAAAACTTGATTCCTTTCTGAGGGGGGAATATATTGGACGGTTAATATTGGGTGGTTCTGATGAGGCTGTTTCCATGGTGAAGGGTATGTTACCAAAAACGATCCTTGATAAGGTTATCGGAACGGTAAAGATAGAAATGGTTGCAAAAAGTCCTGAAGTTCTTGCCAAGGCAGAACCTCTTGTTCTTGAGTATGAGAAGAATAAAGAAAAGGAGACGGTAGAGGCTCTTATTACAGGAACTATGAAGAATAAGAGTGCCGTATTGGGACTGGAGGATGTTCTTCATGCACTCCAGCAGCAGAGGGTGATGAAGCTGGTCTTTTTGAAGGACTTAAAGACATCCGGATACTCTTGCAATTCCTGCGGGTTTTTAACGGTCCAGAAAGTTGATGTCTGTCCATACTGCAAGGGCGGGATGGAGATGGTTGACTATATCGTTGATCTTGCCGGTGAAAAGGCAATAGGGCAGGGCGCGCTGGTTGATGTTCTATCAGATGATAAGAAGTTGCGGGAAGCTGGAGGAATCGGGGCATTTTTAAGATTCTAAACTGTAAAAGTAGACATTACCCATCAGATAATATTCTGAAAAACGTAACGCTTTCTTCTGTAATAGAGGTTTTTAAAACCTGCTGTCTAATACAAATTTCAATGGAAATC
>CAZLFE010000082.1:0-5168 GCA_964558725.1 uncultured Nitrospiraceae bacterium
ATTTATGATAGATAAAATCTCCCCTAACCCCTCTTTGCTAAAGAGGGGAATAAGAAAGAAGAGCTTATTTCAAGGTGTATCCACAAAAATGTCTGAAGAAATTTTTGTTTAATTTAGCATACATGGAAGTTACCCTCGACAGCATAAGGGATATAAGATTATATCAGCAGAGGAAGGGATACAGGTTTTCCGTAGACTCTCTTCTCCTGTATGATTTTGTGAAACTCAAAAATGTGAGGAGAATTGGTGACCTCGGCGCTGGGTCGGGGATCGTAGGAATTCTCCTTGCAAAGAGGTACCCTTATGCAGAGATTACCCTTTTTGAGATTCAGGACAGTCTTGCTGCACTTGCAGAAAAGAACATTGCTCTGAACTGTCTCGAAGACAGGGTAAAGGTGATTCAGACAGATATAAGAGAAATAAAACTTCTTCACTCTTCATTTGTCACTCCGCACTCTTTTGACCTCCTTGTATCGAATCCTCCATTCAGGAGACTCAGAAGCGGGCTTATCAGTGAAGAGGAGGAGAAGGCCATTGCAAGACATGAGATAAAGCTGAGGCTTCATGAGCTCATTGAAGCAGCATCATATCTCTTAAAGGTGAAAGGCAGGTTCTGCATGGTTTATCACCCTTCCAGACTTTTAGAACTTCTGGATATCTTGAAAAAGAGAGGCCTGGAGCCCAAAAGGTTACGGCTTGTGCATTCTCATATATCGTCAGAGGCAAAGATGGTTTTACTGGAAGCAACGAAAGGAGGAAAAAGCGGGGTGAAGGTTGATAAACCACTCTTTATCTATAACGAGGACGGCAGTTACACAGATGAGGTAATGGAGATATACAATCCATAACAGTGTTTATAGCAAGGGGTAATGTTACAAAACTCTAAATTCGAAGCACGAAATGCTAAACAATGTCCAAAATTCAAATATCTAATGCAAAAAGATGGTTTTCTGTTTTGAAAATTTAGAATTTTGAATTTGTTTAGAGCTTAGGATTTCGAATTAGATATTGCGACTATTCATTACCGAAACAAAAACAAGAAAGATATAAATTTTTTATTTATTGATTTAGATAATTTATGACTCATAAGACAGTTTTGATGTATAATAGAAAAAATTTTTGAAAGGAGGAGATGGTATGGTAGGACTCAGGTTTTTATGTATCGCGATTCTTTTGCTTGCTCTCCCTGTAATTGCATCTGCATATGGAGGTCATGATGGTCTCAACTGTACTGGTTGCCACGGTATTCATAATGCCAAAGGGGACATAATATTTGCGGTTGAGCCGAACAAGAAGGCAATTAATCCGAAGACAAAACAGCCTTTTACTGGGACAACTGCTCTCTGCCTTGGTTGCCATGAAACAGTTGAAAGAGGCGGTCTCGGAATACTTGCAGTTTCAGCTGCACACAGCCATCCTTATGGAGTTACAGCGAGCGCAAAAGTTGCCGCTGTTCCAGCAGCCTTTTTAAGGGATGGGAAGTTAGAGTGTGTGGGCTGTCACGATCCTCATCCATCAAATCCATACTATGAATATCTCAGGGTTGACACTGCAAAGGGTGCGAAGATGGCTGAATTCTGCGCATTGTGTCATGCATCAAAGTCATCTCCAAAGGCTCTTGCAGAAATGAAGGTATTCGACAGTATGGACGAGAGGAAGTTCACTCCGCCTCCGGCACCAGCGCCAGCGGCTCCTGCAGCACCTAAAAAGAAATAGTTGAATGAGGTTAATGAGTCATTGGTCGATTGACCAATGACTCATGACTATTATCTGTGGAACTGTTCAAGAGTTTCCTTATATATCTGTCAGTTGAGAAGGGACTCTCAAAAAATACCATTGATTCCTATTCAATAGACCTCAGGAAATTTCAGGACTTTCTCTTATCGAAGGATAAAGGGTTTGCCGCATTCTCGAGGGCCGATATTATCGATTTTATCGAAAGGCTGAGAGATGAGGGTTACTCCATATCAAGCATCTGTAGGTTCATATCATCAATCAAGGGTTTATGCAAATACCTTCTTATTGAAAATGTCATAAAAGATGATCCCTCAGAAAACCTGCAGGCACCAAAGAGGTGGGAAAGACTCCCAAAGGCGCTGAGTATCTCTGATATCAGATCATTTCTTGAATTGAACCCATCTGTTAACAAACCTACCATGATGAGAGACTGTGTAATGCTCGAGCTTCTCTACTCCTCAGGTCTCCGCGTCAGTGAATTAGTCTCCCTCAAACTTGAAGATGTTCATTTAGAGGCAGGTTTTTTAAGGGTTTTGGGAAAGGGTTCAAAGGAAAGGATTGTGCCTGTCAATATGAGGGCAATAGGGAAGATCAAGATGTATCTAAACCAGCAGAGACCGGAGATCCTGAAAAAGAAGCGGTCTTCATTCCTTTTTATTACGGGAAGAGGGAAGCCTATGACAAGACAACGTTTCTGGCAGACAATAAAGGCCTTAAGCAAGAGGAGGGGAATTGCGCTTTCACCACATATGCTTAGACATTCCTTCGCAACACACCTCCTGGAGGGCGGAGCAGACCTCAGGTCAGTCCAGAAGATGCTCGGACACTCTGATATATCAACGACCCAGATTTATACAAAGGTAACAACAGAGAGGATAAAGAAAGTTTTTACACGACACCATCCGAGAGCCTGAAAAAGTTTACCCGGTTTACATAGTTTATTGAGTTTACAGGGTTAATTGGGTTGCAATGAATCAGAAAAACCGTGTAAACTTTGTAGACCGTGTAAACTAATTAACTCCAGGGGGTTCTACATGCCTGATAAACTAAGTGTTGATGAGCTTTATAAGTGCTGTGACCCGAATGTCTTTACCTTTAACACAACAGACGATCTTCCAGTATTTTACGGAACTATAGGTCAGGAGAGGGCTTTAGATGCCCTTGATTTTGGACTGAGTCTTGAGAGCACGGGATTTAATATATTCCTCCTCGGTGAGAATGGTACAGGCAGGATGACCACCATCAAATCAATCCTTGCACAGAAGGCTGCAGAAGAACCTGTGCCCCCTGACTGGTGCTATGTTTACAATTTTAAAGATCCCGATACACCTATAGCCATCTCTCTTAAACCTGGGGAAGCTTCAGTATTTCAAAAAGATATGGAGGAACTGATCAAAATACTCAAGGTTGAAATTCCTAAGGTCTTTGAATCAAAGGAGTATGACAAACAGAAGAATAAAATAATGGAGGAGGCCCAGAAGAAACAGAAAGATATTTTTTCCAGCCTCGAAGAAGAGGCCCAGGAGAAAGGTTTTTCCGTGAGAAAGACAATCAGTGGCCTGGTAATCATACCGGTAAAGAAGACGGGAGAACCACTGACAGAAGAGGAGTATGAGGTACTCGATGAAAAGACAAGGAAAAAGATAGATGAGATAGGAAAGACGCTTCAGGAGAAACTTAATGATGGCGTGCGTGTTGTGCGAGAGGCTGAAAAATCGGTTAAGGAACAGATTGCAAGACTTGAGAAAGAGGCGGCCCTCTCAGCGGTAGGCCATCTTATTGATGAACTCAAGGGCAAGTACAGAGAGTATGAGAAGATTATTTCCTATCTCGATGGGGTAAAAGAGAATATCCTCGAAAACCTCAGTGACTTCACGGTTCCAGAAGAACAAGCCCCTGCTCTGCCCTTTGTGAGGCTTCCAAAGATAGAGCCTACATTCACGAGGTACACCATCAATGTCCTGGTTAACAATAAGGATTGCAAGGGTGTCCCTTTTCTATTTGAAAGTAATCCAACGTATTTCAATCTCTTTGGAAGGATTGAACATAAATTTCAATATGGAATTGCCATAACAGATTTTTCGATGATTAAGGGAGGCTCACTGCATAAGGCAAATGGAGGTTATCTTGTCATTGATGCCCTTGACCTTTTGAGAAATATCTTTGCTTATGATGCATTAAAAAGAGCGATTCGCAATAAAGAGGTTAAGATAGAAGACGTCTGGGAGCAGTATCGGTTGATTTCAACAACGACCCTAAAACCTGAAGCAATACCTCTGGATGTCAAGGTTATTCTTGTAGGCAACCCTTTTCTCTATTATCTCCTCTATAACCTCGATGAAGAGTACAGAGAACTTTTTAAGGTTAAGGCCGATTTTGACAGCAGAATGGAGAGGACAGATGAGAATGTTCATAAATACGCATCTTTTGTTGCAACGAGGTGTAAGGAAGAAAAACTCCTTCCCTTTGACAGGACAGGAGTTGCAAAGGTCGTTGAGGTTGGATCAAGGCTCGCAGAGCACCAGAACAAGTTGACGTCGAGGTTCAGTGAGATTGCCGATATTATCAGAGAGGCAACCTACTGGGCGTCAAAATCCAATGGCAGGATTGTGACCGAAAACCATGTGCAGAAGGCCATAGATGAGAGGATATACAGAACAAACAGGATTGAAGAACGCTTAAGGGAGATGATCCTGGAAGGTACTCTCATTGTTGATACAGAGGGAGAGAAGGTAGGTCAGATTAATGGCCTTGCCGTGCTTGACTTAGGCGACTACAGCTTTGGAAAACCTTCGAGGATAACGGCAAAGACTTATGCTGGCAAGGCAGGTGTCGTGAATATCGAGAGAGAGACAAAGATGAGCGGCAGGATACATGAAAAGGCAATACTCATCATAGCAAACTATCTCGGGAGTAAATATGCAACCAAAAAACCCATAAGCCTTTCTGCATCTATTACATTTGAACAGCTTTATGAAATGGTAGAGGGTGACAGTGCAACATGCGCAGAGTTATATGCACTCCTGAGCAGTATTGCGAACATTCCCTTGAAACAGGGCATTGCTGTTACCGGCTCGATGGATCAGAATGGTGATGTTCAACCCGTTGGTGGAATAAATGAAAAAATAGAGGGTTTTTATGACCTCTGTAAGTTCAGGAAACTTGATGGTAGCCAGGGGGTCATAATACCGAGGAGAAATATTAAAAACCTTATGATAAAAAAGGCATTAGTTGATGCCATGAAGGAGGGTAAGTTCACAATTTATCCTATAGACAGGGTCGAAGAGGGCATCGAGATACTTACGGGTATGCATGCAGGCACATTGAAAGAGGATGGGACATACCCTGAAGGCACTATCAATTATCTTGTTGTAAAGCGCCTTACCGAAATTACAGAGGCAATGAAGGAAAAGAAAGAGGAAGAAAAAGAG
>CAZLFE010000082.1:5268-10510 GCA_964558725.1 uncultured Nitrospiraceae bacterium
AAAGAGGAAGAAAAAGAGAAAGAGAAAGAAAGGGATTAATGACAAAGGAAGTAAGAAGGAGTCCCATAATCATATAAGCCTTATTTTAAAAGCGGATTGGGATAAATCCTATATGGACTGGGATGATGGTCCATAGGCGGTCGAAAAATTTCTCCACATTAGCGTATTCACTGGCAGGGACATAAATAATGTCCCCTTGCTGGAGGGCCACATTTTGGGTCAGATCTATTTCTTTAAGAGCCTTGTCTATATCCAGGACTTTATAGGTTGGGTTTGGATTTGACGGGCCACCTCTTATCAAGAGTACATAGCTTAGTTTAGCATCTCGGGTAAAACCTTCAGCATCAGAAATGGCTTCAACTATGGTTTTAGGCCTATCGAGTTGGAATACTCCTGGATGGTTTACCTCACCAAACACAAAAAACTTCTGGCTTCCAATAGTCGTCACCATTACGCTGACTTGAGGATCGACATAATATTTTAGGAGCCCTTCTCTGAGCTTATCTCTAAGCTGATTTACACTGAGCCCTTGCGCATAAATCTCACCGATTAAAAGATAGTGGATTTTCCCATCCGGTAGGATTCGGACCTTCCTGGTCATCTCATCATGTCTGTAGATTGATATTTCTAACTCATCCCCAAAGCCGAGGATGTATTCAGATATAACAATAGGAGGTATCTGCTGAGGTTCAAGTTGGGCATCATTTTGCAACAGTTCTTTTTTGGAAGAACAGCCAAAAGAGGTAAAGATGAGAACTAATATAAAGCAAAGCAAATATCTTATGACCAAGAACATCTTTCTCCTCAGAAAAATAAAGTCTACTATAACCAATTTTTGTACGCAAAGCAAGGATTCCCATTTTCTGGGGTTTCCTGAGTTCGTGTCCATTTAGTGCTTAATTGCCGGATCCGAGGCAAGATGCCCCACTATTTTCCATATAAATTGGCTATTTTCAACATTCTGTGAAAATAGGTTAGGCATCCTGCCTGACCAAAGTTAAAATCTTTTCTTTTCCAGTTCAATAAAATTCATTTACCTTATGTACCAAAGAATTATTAGACTTACAGATAAAATTATGAGGAAACTCCAATTCCTTTTTCCACCTCCTTGCTCTTGGTTTGTGCGTAAAGATATAATAGCTTAGATAATTCATGGGGAAAAAAATTTCAATAATTATTCCTACCTTTAACAGTGCTAAGGTACTTCAGAAATGTCTTGAGTCGCTTACAAACCAAACTATTCGCAGTGAAGGCTATGAAGTGATCGTAGTTGATGATGGGAGCACCGATAGGACAAAAGATACTGTGGCCAAATACCCTGTTGAATATCTTTATCAGCAGAATAGCGGGCCTGCCGCAGCCAGAAATCATGGGGTAGAACAGGCGCAGGGAGAGGTCGTTCTCTTTACTGATGCTGATTGTGAGCCTCAACCCAATTGGATCGAGGAAATGGTAAAACCTATGGATGATCCTCAGGTGATCGGGGTAAAAGGCGCCTATAAAACTCGCCAAAAAGAGCTTGTGGCCCGTCTTGTCCAGATTGAGTATGAGCACAAGTATGAAAGGATGAAGAAATTTAAATATATTGATTTCATCGACACCTATTCCGCAGGATACCGGAAAAATATATTTTTGAAATATGGAGGATTTGATGAAAGATATCCAAAGGCATCGGTAGAAGACCAAGAGTTTTCCTTCAGGCTTTCCCATGATGGTTATAAAATGGTTTTTAACCCAGAGGCGGTGGTCTACCATAAACACTCGGCTCGACTTTTAGACTACCTGAAGAAAAAATATAAGATAGCCTTCTGGAAAGTTTTTCTCCTTAAACGTCATCCTGGCAAAATGAAAACTGATACCCACACACCACAATCTTTAAAGATCCAGATGCTCTTGGCTCTCGGTACATCTCTTGGATTTGCAGGGCCTTTTCACTCATCTCTATATTATATTTCTGGTCTTTCCCTTATTATTTTCCTCTTGAGTTGTATCCCCTTTTTCTTATTTGCATGGGAAAAAGACCCAACCGTTGCTCTGGCCTCACCTATCATTTTATTCCTAAGATCTCTTGCACTGTCGCTTGGACTATGTGTTGGTATTATCAAGCACTTTAAGACGTGATTTTAGGCGGAGATAGAAAACCCCGCCTATCGGTTTGGGGTTTTAATCTCGTCCTTCACGATAGGCGGGACATTCCTGTTCCGCTTTTGGGCTTCCTTTGAAAAGATGCCTGAAAAAGGTCTTGGCAGCTTTGACGATCCTTACAGCCTCGGATGGGTGAAAGATGACCTGTGAGATCTTTGATAGGATATAGGCAGGTCTTAAATAGAATGATCTTCTGGCTTGATCGCAGAAGGCAACCAGTTCTTGATTTGAAACCATAGGAGTAGAAACGATACAGTTATGGAGGCCACTCTCAGTTAGCCATTGAGAATAATTGGTTGTAGTCAAGTAGCCATGCCCTTTAGCCCATTCAAAGGCCTCTGTACCAGGATAAACCATAAGAGGAAAGAATTGAGCTGTATCCGGTTTTAGTTTTTTGGCGAAATCAAGCGTTTCCTTCATGGTCTCTTTAGTCTCCCCTGGATTTCCCACCATAAAACAGGCGTGAACAAGGATCTTTGTCTTCCGTGCATTCTTCATGAATTCCTGAACCTGCTGAAGTTTCAATCTCTTGTGGATATTATCAAGGATGCGCTGATTTCCGCTTTCCACCCCTATACAAAGCAATCTGCAGCCTGCGCCTTTCATAAGTTTTAGTGTTTCTAAATCCACATCAGCCCGGGAGTTGGCTGTCCAAGTAAGATTTAATCGCTCCTTGACTAACAGTTGGCAAACTTTACGACAGTATGCTCTATTTACTGTAAAGGTGTCATCTTCAATAAAGACCTCTTTCACCAGTGGAAAATTCTCTTTTATATAAACAAACTCAGCCACTACATTTTCCGGTGAACGGTGTCTATATTGATGGCCATACATAACCTGTGGGTAGACACAGTAAGTACATTGGTGAGGGCATCCACGGCCCGTGACGATGGTTATTTCTGGATACTGGGTGATGGAATAAAAGTAATTTTCAACCCTGAGGAACTTCTTATAAACTTCACTCACAAAGGGGAACTGGTCAAGGTCAGTAATGTAAGGCCGATCAGGGTTATGAACAATTTTACCGTCAGAACGAAAGGAAAGACCTTTTATTTTTTTTAGGCTATTAAAATCAGGTCTGGAGGTTGTTGAAAGCAAATAGGCAATATCGAGAAGAGTTTCATCGTATTCATGCTTCGCTATAGCATCCACCCATAGATATTTCTTAAGCGTTTCATCAGACGTAGCAGAGACGTGTGTTCCCACAAGTATCAGGAAAACATCAGGCAGGGATTTCTTGATTGCCTCAGCAACCATGGCGTCAGAATCTATACTTGGCGTTGATGTATCAATAACCACTATAGCAGGGTTGAACGACTTGACTAAATCTATCGTCTTTGACAGATCATAACCCTCTGCTGGTGAGTCGATGAGATTGACCTCAAAGCCCTTTTTTTGCAAGAAACCCGCGGCATAGGCAAGCCATATAGGGTAATAGATGGTTCCGCTCTTAATCACCGCAGGGCTTCTCTGAGAACGTGAGAATTTTGGGAGGAAGGGTGGATTAAGGAAGAGTATCTTTAAATCAGTATTGTTCATAGTATTATTTTACAGGATATGCAAGACTTTCTCCTTTTAGATCAGTATCTTCCACCCTCTTTATGGTCAAATTTCTCTGTCATTACGAACTGCCTCAACAGCTACTTGCATACCATTTTATATAAACTGTCTAAAAGTGATTCTGGACTGATACGACTCCATTCAGCATTCGTCTTACTATTAGACAAAATGACGGTTCCATCCTTATTGTAGTCAGTTATTGACAGGATTCGGGAGGTTTTGTCTTTGCAGTTAATTTCATATGACTTTGTTGAGTAACCTAAATTCCCATAATTCTTTCCGAATATCTCTTGTGCATTTTTTATCCCTTTCTCCGTATAAGCCCATTTCGTCAACACCTTAACAACATCCTTTGAGGGATAAGTTATCTCTTCTGTATCATAGTAAAGAATAGCACTGCCAGTTGAACGAACCTGTTTCCAATCTGCTCCCCACACTACTGAATAGCCAAAAAAAATACTTATGGTAAGTAAAAGGGAAAGGGTCAATGCTTTCATTTTGATAGTCTCCTTTCAATCCGATCTACTAATTGTTTTAATTTTCTGTCCTTTTCTATTTTTTCTCTTAACCGCTTTCTCCCCTGACTAACTGTGCTGTAATCCACTCCTATTAACTCGCCGATCTCCACGCCTTTTAATCCGCCTGTCCGATATAATAAATCCATAGCAATTTGCCTGATGCTCCCTTTTTCTCTCTTTATCTCTTCTAAACCTTTTCCACTCTCTTTTTCAATAGCCTCTATAATTTTTTCTTTTGCCCTATACCTCTGTATTTCTCTAAGTGATGGACATTCTCTGTCCTTCTGTCTTTCTAATAATTCCTCTTTTACCCATTTTATGAATTCTTCCCCGCCTATTATACTCTGTCCGATTATTTTATCCCTTATTTCAAGCTTCTCAGATATATCAGCATCTATCCTCTTTTTATATGCCAGCCTGCCCCTGTCGTTATCTCCCCCATATTCTTCTAATATCATTGCATAGTCAACAAATTGTTCTCTTTCCCCTTTGTTGATATAACCGGGCAAACTACTCCACCTATAATTTCGTAGATGTTGTATCTTTTCTTCGTCTGTCTTTCGCTCCATTGCCTTTATCCTTACAGGGTTTAGGTGTATATATCTGGAAATCACAGAGAGATAACTTTCTTTGTCTACCAAGATGCTTTTATATCTGCCTTGATATAGGTGCCCCACCCGGTTATGCCTACGATTGTAATAGCCTGTATATGTGATATTGAAATGACGCATGAATTCTCCAAGGTTTCCAAGGGGAGTCTCTATTAACAGGTGAAAATGGTTCTCCATGAGAATATGACTGAATATTTTAATGTTATAAATCTTTGATGACTTGGCTAATATTTCAAGAAATGTCTTCCTATCCCGATCATCTTTGAATATCTCTTTCCTCTCGTTACCCCTGCAGGTAACATGGTAGACCGCTCCTGAATATTGTATCCTTAAAGGTCTTGCCATGAGAATTTATAACAGTTCTAAATCTTCTTGTCAATAATAAAGAATTGACCCCTTCTCTACCTT
>CAZLFE010000083.1:0-10448 GCA_964558725.1 uncultured Nitrospiraceae bacterium
AGGATGAAGGAGTATGTCCTGAGAACCTGGTTGGTAATTGAGAATCAAACTGGAAAGGGTAGAAAAAAGCAAAGAATCCCCAAGACTGATAGCTCCCTTTGTCTCCTGAATCGGGACTACCTTAGAAAGGGAAAGCCCTACAATTGATACCCCAACCGATATGATAAACCCTGCAAGAGGACCAGATACTCCAATGTCCAGAAGGGCATTTCTCGTAGTAACCGGGGACTTCATTTTAATGAATGCCCCGAAGGTACCTATTGGTGATATAAGTGGTGGTGCGGGAATGAAATAGGGAAGTGTAGCCTTAACATTGTGTTTCCTTGATGCAAGGTAATGAGATAATTCATGGGCCAGGAGAATTGACATGAGAGTCAATGAAAAGGGAAGTCCTTTATAAATCCTTCCCGGTTCTTCAAAAATATCAACTCCGGCCAGTATTGCCCCTGCAAGAACAGTAGAAAGGACCGTAAGGGTAAAAAGAAAAAAATGTAAAAATAGCTTCTTTTGCATGTCTACATACAATTATTATATCATTGAACTGATCGCGGAAAAGAATGAATTAACCCCAGCAGAGCTTCGAGAAATTCTTTGATCAGAGTGTCCTCTTGAACGTCGCTATGGCTATTGTCATTGTCACAATGGTAAAAACCAGAAGAAAGGCTATGTCACCTGAAATAGTTGAGAGACCTGCATTTTTAAAAAGAATTGACTTCAAGGCATCCACAGCATATACCTCCGGGTTTATCTTTGCAAATGCCTTGAGCCATTCAGGGAAGCTCGCAATAGGATATATTGCACCACTCGGAAAGAAGAGGATAACGTTCAGGAATCCACTGAGGACCCCGACGATTCTTGGATGCTTTATCCTTCCAAGGATTACGAACAGCATACTGAGCAGACAGAGTGTCGTCAGTATTATCACAATAAAAAGTGAGGTGCCTTGTTTGATAACACTCGGGAAGGGAATTCCCGTTATGAGTAAACTCACAACTAAAATTAATGTGGCAATGATCGTTGTTATCGAGAGACCACTGATGATAAGGCCAGATACGATATGCGATTTTGAAAGTGGTGTAAGGAGATAGCTTTCGTCGATTCCAAGAAACCTGTCCATAACAAGATTAAAAGCACCCGTTGTCAATGTCCCCAGGAATATAGCCATAATTACCACACCGGGAACGAGGGACTGGTAATAATCGACCTTTCTGTAAAGGTCTATGCTTCTCAGGTATTTTTCATCGTTCCTTTCCCTTATCGCTACATACTCTGGTTCGAGAAACCGAAAAGCACCATCAACAGCATTCCTTATAGCCTCAGCAGATATGCCATCGGTATTATCGAGAAAGAGACCTACCTCTGCTCTCCTCTTCAAAGAGATTCGTTTGTCAAAATCAGGAGGTACTATGAGTGCCCCTTTATATCTGCCTTGTCTGACTCCAGCAATGGCATCACCCTGATCTTTCATCCTGATGATGGTAAAGGTCTGTGGCCCTGCCTCAATAGCTCGCAAATTGTCCATGAAGTATTCTGAGTAAGGGCCTGCTTCTGGACTTATAACAACCAGGGGAAGGCCTCTCAATTTTCCCTGAAATGAATTTCCTAAAATTATAAGATAAAGAATAGGCATGATGATACTCATTGCGAGAACAACAGGATTACGTTTGAACTTTTTTAAGTCCCTTTCTATAACTGCCAGCAGTCTTACCATATCAGTCTTAAACTACCAATTTTTATTTTCATCGTCCCCATTTCTGGGGTATTCCCGCGCCTAAAAGGAGACTCACCTTCTTTGTCTCTTCTTCTCTTATAGACTTGCCGGTGTAGTGGATAAAAACATCCTCCAGGGATTGCTCATGGACTGTTGCTGATAAAACCTTCATACCGGATGATTTCATTTCATCCATAAGCACAGGGAGGTTCTGTGCACCACTGTCAACATAGACTCTGATAGTATTATTTTCAATGTTTACCTTATGGACAAAAGGTAAGTTCTTTATGATCTCAACAGTGTTTGCTGATAGGTTATCAAGAGTTAAAGAAATGATATCATTCCCGGGTATCTGTGACTTAAGTTCATCAGGACTCCCAAGGGCTATTATCTTTCCTGAATCAATAATGGCTACCCTGTTGCATAATGCCTCTGCCTCTTCCATATAATGGGTTGTGAGAAATATTGTTATTGAATCACCATCTCTGAGCTTTCTGAGAAAATCCCAGACAACATGTCTGGACTGGGGATCAAGCCCTATGGTCGGCTCATCGAGAAAAAGGATTTTTGGTCTATGCACTAAAACCCTCGCAACCTCAAGTCTTCTCCTCATTCCGCCTGAGTATGCCGCAACAAGGTCATTGGCCCTTGCTGTAAGGCCAACCATCTCAAGAAGATACTCAATCCTCTCCTTCCTTTCTTTTGAAGGAATTCCATAGAACCGTCCATAAATATCCATATTCTCATGGCCTGTGAGGTCGAGATCTGTCGTCATCGCCTGTGGGACAACACCAATCTCTCTCCTGACAGCATCGGGATTTTTTGCCACATCACAACATGCAACAACAGCTCTTCCACTTGTTGGTTTAAGAAGGGTGGTAAGCATTCTGATAAGCGTTGTCTTCCCAGCTCCGTTGGGACCAAGAAATCCAAAGAATTCGCCTTCTGTCACATCAAAACTTACATCATCAACGGCAGTAATCGGTCCGAATTTCTTTGTTATTCCTGAAACCTCTATGGCTTTACTATTCTGCATGATCCTTATGCCTTCTTTGGTATCTCCACTTCTACAGACATCCCCGGCTTTAATACTCCGCCAGTATCTGTTACCTTTATCTTAATTCTGAAGGTCTTTATATCCTGCCTTCCGCGAGTTACATCCCTCTGGGTTGCAAACTCTGCATACCTCCCTATCTCTGAAACCTTTCCTTTAAATACCTTATCAGGAATTCCTTCTGCTCTAATAAACGCCTCACTATCAAGCGTCACCGAACCTATCAGGGTTTCCTCTATATCCACCCTGATATAAAGGCTTTCCATATCCACGATAGTTAAAATTGTTACGCCTGGACTCACTGTTTCACCCTTCTCCAGAGCCTTGAATATGACAGTCCCTGATATAGGCGTTATGATCTTGGTGTCATTGAGTTTTGACAAGTGATAAGAAAGGTTGGCCTCTGATTCTTTCAGGCTCGCCTTTGCAGAGTTGAGCTGACTGATTGATGAGTTGAGCTGGGCTATAGCTGCATCCCTTTTTGAGTAAGAAGCAGTGAGTTTTGCTTTTGAAGACATATAGGTCGCTACAGATGTATCATAATTGGTTGTGGCTATCTCAAAGTAGTCCGTAGAGATCAATTCCTCTTTGTAAAGGGCAGTCGCCCTATCGAGTTTTTTCTTTGCATCATTCATAACTGCTCGGGCCTTTTCTACATCTGCCTCTGAAGTCTTAATCTCTGCTTCAGCGTTTTGAATATTTGCTTTTGCATTTTCAATATCTGCCTCTGCAACCCTGACCTCTGCCTTTGCCTTCTCAACTCCTGCCCTTGCCTGCTCTACTGACGCCTTGAGGTCGTCACTTTCAAGCTTAATAACAATCTGACCTTTCTCTGCTCTTTCTCCCTCATCACAGCATATCTCAGAAATTCTGCCTGATACCTTTGGAGAAAGATTCACCTCTACTCCCTCAACGATTCCGGTTGTTTGGATAGTTACAGCCCTTTTCCCCCTTTGGGCATAGAAAACCATAAGGATTGTAACGGCTATGAGAAGGATTATGGCAAAGATAATTATCCTTTTTTTCATAAATTCATTTTACCAGTTGAGGACTGAGAATTGCTGATTCTCTTTTTCGTAAATTTTTCCTGAAGGTCATCAAGTAAGTCATATACAGCGGGAACAACAACAAGGGTTAAGAAAAGTGATGAAAGAAGTCCACCGATAGTCGCAATCGCCATTGGTGAGCGCGTCTCGGCACCTTCACCGATCCCAAGAGCTATAGGCATCATTCCAAATATCATAGCAAAGGTAGTCATAAGGATAGGTCTTAATCTCACGGGCCCCGCACGGAGTATTGCTTCCCTCCTTTCCAGTCCGCTCGTCCTCAGTGTATTCGTATAGTCAACAAGGAGTATGGCATTTTTCTTTACAAGTCCCATGAGGAGGACAATTCCTATGAGGCTGAAGATGTTGATCGTCTTTCCTGTGATAAAAAGGCCTCCAAATGCGCCTATAAAAGATAGAGGCATTGAAAGGAGAATCGTAAAAGGATGGATAAAGCTCTCAAACTGTGATGCAAGGACCATGTAGGCAATAATAATCCCGAGTACAAGAGCAAAAACAAGATAGACAAAGGACTCCTCCATAATCTCTGCCTCACCCTTATATGCTCCTGAATAACCGGGAGGGAGCACCTTTGCTGATATACTGTTCAGTTCTGTCTTAGCCTGACCAAGTGGCTTTCCTTCAAGATTCGCAAAAAGTGTTATCGCCCTCTGCCTGTCAACCCTGTTGATGATGCTTGGACCACCAGCCTCCTGAACCTTAATGATATTTGAGAGTTCTACGAGCCTTCCATCTTTTGACCTCACATAAAGCTTGCCTACGTCCTCAGGGTCTGTTCTGCCTTCAGGGAAAAGCCTTGCTCTCACATCGTATCTACGTCCCCTTGTTTCGTCCTTGAATTTTGTTACATCCACTTCTCCACCGATAAGAAAGTTCACTGCCTCGGCCACCGTGGCAACATCTACACCGAGGTCTGCTGCCTTATCTCTGTCGATAAAAACCCTCACCTCAGGTTTTCCCACCTCAAGTGTGGTATCAATGTCCACTATTCCAGGAATTTGAGAAAACTGGCTGATAATTTCCTGAGTGTAGGTTTCAATATCTCTCAGATCTCTTCCCCTGATGCTGTACTGTACCGGAACTCGCCTCATGCCGCCCCCTATAAGGGAAACCATCTCAGCAGTTCCCTGAAGACCAGGTATCTGTCTGAACTTTTTTCTGACTTCAGCCATTAACTCTTCCTGACTTTTTCGCCTCTCTGACTTTGGTTTGAGCCCAATGAACATGCCACCTTTGTTTACCTCTCTTGAGAGACCAAAACCCTGGGCATAAAAGACGGTCTTTACTTCGGGAATACCCCTGATATAATCTTCCGCCCTTTTGAACATCCTGTCTACCTCATCAACAGAATAATCAACAGGTGCTTCAAGCCTTACCACAAATAGGCTCTGGTCTTCCGATGGTACAAATTCCTTACCCAAAAAAAACCATGCCATGACAAGACTGAAGATAAAGATTAAAAACGCAAGTAAAATTACCGTCTTCCTGTAACTGAGGGCTATCTTCAGGAGTTCCCTGTAAAATTCTTCCACCCTTGCATATCCCTTTTCAAGTTTATAAGAGATTCGGGAAAATAATGAGCGTTTTAATTCAGAATTAGTGACCCCCCCACTCCCCCCTGACTCCCGACTTCTTAAATATCTCGATGCCAGCATGGGTGTGAGTGTAAAAGAGACGAAGAGTGATACGAGAACAGCAAAGACAACGGTTAGGGCAAACTGCAGGAAAAATCTTCCAATGATGCCTTTCATGAATGCCACAGGAAGGAATATGGCAACAATAGCAAAGGTCGTTGCCATAACTGCAAGCCCGATCTCTGATGTTGCAAAAAAGGCAGCCTCCCTTGGTTTCATTCCCTCTTCCATGTGCCTGTAGATATTCTCTATCACGATAATAGCGTCATCAATAAGAATCCCGATACAGAGGGCAAGGCCAAGCATAGTCATGTTATTAAAAGTAAAATTGAAGGCATTCATGATGGCAAAGGTAGAGATTATTGAGGTAGGAATAGCTAAGGCACTTATCAGGGTAACTCTCAGATTTTTTAAAAACAGAAGAACTGCTATCGTCGCAAAGAAGCCTCCATAAATGAGATGGCGCTGGACCTCATTGATAGAGAGTTTAATAAAATCAGACTGGTCAAAACTTATTTCAAGTCTCATCCCTGGTGGAAGGGTCTTTCTGATATTCACCAGTTCCTTCTTTATCCTGTCTATCACCTCAACGGTATTTGTTCCTGATTGCTTCTGTATTCCAAGACCAATGGCAGGGACTCCATTAAACCTTGCAATAGAGCGCTTCTCCTCCATCCCATCCTCTGCCCTTCCGATATCCCTGAGCCTTACAGGAGCCCCCTTGTAATAGCCAATAATGAGGTCGTTAAACTCCTGAACCTTTAAAAACTCGCCTTTGATCTTTATTGAATACTCCTTTGTTTCACTTTCGATCCTTCCACTCGGAAGCTCCACATTCTCTCTCTGGAGGGCCTGTAAAACATCATGTGCCGTCATCTGGTAAGCCCTGAGTTTATCAGCATCGAGCCAGACTCTTACCTGTCTCAGCCTCAAGCCGCCGAGCCTTATAGCCCCAACACCGTTTATCCTCTGAAGCTGCTCCTTTAATATCTCATCGGCATAGGTAGAGAGTTCTCTTACGGATTTTTCACCGGTGAGGGCGAGCCACATAACAGGAGTTGCATCAGGGTCAACCTTTTCTATAACGGGATCATCTATGTCTCTCGGCAGTTTCGACCTGGTGGCAGCAATCTTTTCCCTTACATCCTGCACAGCAAGATCGATATCCCTTTCAAGAACAAACTCTACTGTTACTAAGGACACCCCTTCGGTGCTCGTGGAGGTGATCGTTTTTACACCATTAATAGTATTAACAGCCTCCTCGATCTTGTCTGTCACATCGATGTCCATAATCTCAGGACTGGCGCCTTTGAGCGTAGTGGTAATATTCACGATAGGAAAATCAACCTTTGGAAAGAGGTCAACCCCGATCCTTGGATAACTCACAACACCGAGGATCACGAGGAACATAATGACCATTGTCGCAAAGACAGGACGTTTTATCGATGTATCAGCAAGCCACATATTAATTAGTCCTTAGTCGAGAGTTGAGGGTCGGGAGTTGCCTTCTTCCATGCTTCGATATCTTCAAATCTTGCTATTTTAGCCATCTTGCATTCCTCTTTGTTACCCCTGATTATGGCTCTTTGTTTTTCGACTTTTGACTACCGATTTCCGACTCCTGACTTTTGAAAATAGTTACCTTCGCTCCTTCAAACAAATTTTGCTGCCCGACGGTAACGACCGATTCCCCTTCCTTCAGCCCTTCAACAATCTCCATCATTTCTCCATATTTATTTCCGAGTTTAACTTCCCCCTCTTTCGCCCTATTCCCCTCGATGATAAAAACCTTTACTTTCTCTGCTTCATAGAAAAGGGAAGTGACAGGAACAACGATTGTATCCTTTGGAGCGCCTGTATAGAGTATGACATGGGCAAAAAAACTTGGCTTTAAAAGTTCATCTGGATTGGGAACCAACGCCTCAACCTGAAGTGTTCTGGTCCTCTCCTCGAGACTTGGATATATAATGGTAACCTTTCCCCTAAATTCTTTATCAGGGAAGGCATCCACTTTTAAGAAGACATCCTGACCCTTTCTTAATTTTCCAACATCTTTTTCCGTTACCGTGAAACCAAGTTTTATGGGATTGTTCTGAATAATTACAAAAAGATTTGTGCCATTCTTAACGTAATCACCTGCTGAAACCTTCTTCTCTTTCACCACACCCGATAGAGGGGAACACACTTTTGTCTTTCTCAATTTTTCTTTTGTAAGGGAGAGCGCTGCTTTCAGCCTGTCAAGTTCAGCTTCTGCAAGGGAAAGTCTTGTCGATACATCATCAAACTGCTGTTTGGTCACAAGCTCCTCTTTATGAAGCGACTCCTTTCGCTGATACTCTAATCGTGTATTTGCGAGAGTTGCCTCTGCCTGCTTTAAAGTTGCCTCAGCCCTCTTGACTTCAAGACTGTAATCAGTATCATCGATTGCTGCCAGAACCTCTCCTTTTGAAACCACAGTCCCTTCATCAACTCTTACCTCTTTCAATATCCCATCAACCTCAGCACTTACAATAACTTCTTCATAGGGATTCAAGGTACCGATTGTTTCAACAAATGGTCTCAGGGATCTTTTTTCCGCGGCCTTAACCTGCACATTAATAATCCTTTCTCCCGCCGTCTTTACTTCTTTTTTCTTGCAAGCAGGACTTATAAAAATAAAAGGTAAGAGAATCAACAGAAAGATAGCTTTGATTAGCTGGAAGTTTTTCTCAACACCTGAATCCGTGTATTTCTTCAACATGAGTTTTATCCCCCATTTATTTTTCTTTTGTATTCTGACTAATAACTGAGGACTGCTGACTAATGACTGTCTTTAACAGTGTTCCTGTTGCCCTTTCCACTTTCAGGATAGCTTGCTTATAGTTATATTTCGCATCAGCCAGCTGCCTCTCTGAGGTCAGCAATAACGTATTGGCGTCAATAACATCTATGCTGTTTGCAAGGCCGAATTCGTACTGCCGTGAGACAGAATTGTAGTTGTCTCTCGCAAATGTGACCTGGTCCTCAAGGGATTTTAAAACCCTCCTCTGTGTCTGAAACTCAAGATAGGCGTTTTCAACCTCTATCGATACCGTCTTCTTCATGTCCTCATAGGTGAGCTCCGATTGCCTCAGCCTCGCCTTTGCTTCACTCACCTCCGCCCTTCTCAAACCACCCTCGAAAAAGGGAAATGAAAGGCTAAGCGCACCGTAGATGCTCTCCCGGAGGAAAAATGGCGAGGCAGGGTCTTGTTCCATCCTTGAATAAACACCTCCAAGAGAAAGCGTTGGCCAGTATGCACCCCGGGCATAACTCACCTGATCTACAGAAATTTTTTTCCGGAGATCCAGGGATTTTAATTCAGCGCGCTCCGCTATAGCCTTTTCCTTTAGAGTAGAAAGAACATACTCATTTTCAGGTTCTTGATTCACAGCAGGCTCCATAACGTCATAATCTCCATTTAAACCGACAACTCTTGCCAAGGTTGCCCTCATCAATTTGAGATTGTTTTCTGCCCTTATCAATTCTGACTGTGCGCCTGATAACTCAGCCTCTGCCCGCAGTAAATCAGTTTTTGTCACTTCTCCAACTTTGAGTCTTATAGCTGAGGCATCCCTGTGCTTTCTCAGTCTTTCCACATTTACTCTGGCAATTTCTAGAGCTTTTTGGGACCTCATGACATCATAATAGGCTGAAGCAACGCTGAAAAGATATTCCTCTCTCACCGCATATAATTCAAATTTACTTTTCTCAATATTTTCTTTTGATATCCTTAACGCCTTTAGTTCTCTCCCGCCGAGAGACATTGATTGATCAAATCTTATTCCCCATGATGCAGAGTATTCCGGTTGAAGGGCAATCAAACTGCCTCCAAAGACTGATGTCTTCACTTCACTATATCTCGTGTAATCCCAGAACGCAGAGAGCTTTGGAAGGAGCACAGAGAAGGCCTTTTCTTTCCCTCTCTCCGAGATATAAAGGTCTTCTTCTGATATCCTGATCCTTTCAGAGCGTTCAAGAGCTATGCTATAAAGGTCCTCAAGGGAATATTCCTCTGCTGCAAAAAGATTTTGAGACACGAACACCATGAGCATGATAAAAATATGCATCATGACAATAAATCTAAAATGAGAATTCATTTCAATGTCCCCCTTAAAAAGATATCCACGAATTCTTTGATTATCTTGTCAGTATCGATGTTTCTGTATTTCTTAAGCATGTGAAACTCCTTTGCATTAAAATATGAAAAAAACATTCCGAGGAATGCCCGTGCACCACTTTCAGTATCAAATTCTCTCAAAAGCCCTTTCTTGCACATTTCATTAAAATATGACGCGAGGGTTCTGATTGTTTCATCAATAAAACCATGGTAAATCTTGTAAATCTTCTCAGGATACCTGCGCACTTCTGAATGCATTATCTGTATCATTTCCTTTCTTGAATCAAGGGTATCGAGGAATCTCTTTGCAATTACTGCTAAAGCCTTTTCATGGGGCATTTTTGAAATTTCAGGGATGAGACCCTTGAGGATGGGGAGGAACGAGTACGCATTGATCACATCCTCAAAGAGTTTCTCTTTTGAAGGAAAGTGCCTGAAGAGGGTTATCTCAGCAATTCCGGCATCCTTTGCAATTTCCTTTGTCGTTGCCCCGAGATAGCCTTTTTTTGAAAAGAGTTTCAATGAAGTCTCAAGGATTTTATTCTTTGTAGATAAGGAACCTTCTTTACTCATCATCAAATCCTCGGATTTTCATCCTCTATTCACAATATTTATTTTTTATGAATGTTAGCACTCACTAACATATTAAAGTTTAAACTTTTATACTTGTCAAGAAAATAATGATTTTTTTAAATCATTGCTGTCCAAAATAATCTGAGATTATAAAATGCCCCCGCATAACATCAAGAGAAATAAGCAAGAGAAATAAGGGACACATCCCATATTTCCTGACATAGAGGCAGTCATTCTGTAAAATCCCCTATGCCGAGGATAGCGAGAGCAA
>CAZLFE010000084.1:0-10408 GCA_964558725.1 uncultured Nitrospiraceae bacterium
CGGCGGTTTTTTATTTTCTCCCTTTCCTGCCCCTCTTGAAAGGAGGGTATATGCTGCGTGAAAGAATTCCCATTTAAAAACATCGAAACATGCGCTATTATTTTTTGAGGAGACTATCTTGTTCTACATTCTTTAACGTAAAGGAAGGATAAAATGGAAAAAATATCAATTTTCATATTGATGATTGTTTTGTTATGCCTTGTGGGAAATTCGTCTGCCACTTCACCGATGCCCGAAGAGTTGATGCCTGGCCAGACAGAGAACTTTTGTACTATCCATTTTACTTACATCTTAGATGGTGGACAAGGAATCCTCACGGAAGAAGCCTCTTCAACCCTTACTTTTGAGGCCTCTATGTCGAAAAAGGATGTTCTGGACAAAATAACAAAGTACATGAATAACAAGCTGAATGAAGGTAACGTATCCGAGTTCAAGGTTGAATGCAAATTCTCCAAAAAATAAGGGATTATCTTTGTGAGGGAAACATGCAATACACAGATATAATTTTTGACCTTTCGCAGATCTTTGCCCTTCTGGTAATACTTACTCTCCTCGTTAAACCTCTTGGTCGGTACATGGCAAAAGTTTATCAGGGGGAGCGCAGCATATTGAGTCCTCTCCTTGTCCCTTTTGAAAAAACGATTTATCGTTTCATTGGTATTGAGAAAGATTTGGAAATGAACTGGAAGCAGTATGCTGTGTCAATGCTTATCTTTAACTGTTTAGGAATAGCAATGCTTCTTACCCTTCTCATGTTGCAGGAGTATCTGCCGCTCAATCCTCAGAAGTTTTCTGGCTTTTCCTGGCATTTTGCATTCAACACCGCAGTAAGTTTTGTCACGAACACCAACTGGCAGGCATACAGCGGAGAATCCACAGCCAGCTACTTCTCACAGGTAATTGGCTTATCAGTACAAAATTTTCTTTCAGCTGCAACAGGAATGGCTATTCTCATTGCCGTCATCCGTGGATTTGTCCGCCGGACAGCGGAGACCATAGGCAACTTTTGGGTTGACTTAACCCGAACTGTCCTTTACATCCTGTTGCCGATAGCTTTTATCGCGGCACTGGTGCTCGTTTCGCAGGGCGTCATCCAGAACTTCAGCCCCTATAAAAGCGTTCCCCTGCTGCAGTCAACCAGCTTTGAAAAGCCCAAACGCGGCGTGGACGGCAACCCGCTGAAAGATGCAAGCGGAAAGCCCATAACCGAGACGATAGTTGTAAAAGAGCAGGTATTGCCGATGGGTCCGGTCGCCTCACAAGAGGCGATTAAGGAATTAGGGACGAACGGCGGCGGTTTTTTCAATGCCAATTCATCCCATCCCTATGAGAATCCAACCCCGTTCTCCAACTTTCTCGAAATCCTTTTGATTCTTATGATTCCTTCTGCTCTGACGTACACCTTCGGCAGAATGGTCGGCAATACAAAGCAGGGATGGGCAATTTATATAGCAATGCTCCTCCTTTTTGTTTTTGCGCTTGGTGCAGTGTATTGGGCAGAATACCATGGCAATCCGTTGGTGCAGAACCTCGGCGTTGAAGGCCCTTACATGGAGGGCAAAGAAGTACGTTTCGGTGTTGGTGGCTCTGTTCTGTTTTCCACTTCAACCACTGCAACTTCATGCGGCGCGGTAAATAATATGCACGACTCATTAACACCAATCGGTGGAATGATTCCCATAGTGCTTATCCTACTCGGTGAGGTTGTTTTCGGCGGGGTTGGATCGGGCATGTATACCATGCTTGCCTTTGTCATAATTGCAGTATTCACTGCAGGTCTCATGATCGGCAGGACACCGGAGTATCTTGGGAAGAAAATCGAGGTCACCGAAATGTGGATGTCTGTAATAACGGTTCTTACTGCGGGAGTCTTTGTCCTCTTGTTTGTGTCCATAGCGCTGGTTACTCCAGGTGGACTAAGTTCTATCTCAAACCCCGGACCGCACGGTTTAAGCGAAGTGCTTTATGCCTTTGCTTCTCCGGCCAACAACAATGGCAGTGCCTTTGGTGGTCTGAATGCAAATACAGTTTTTTATAACTTGATGACAGCTATTGCAATGATCGCAGGCAGGTATATCCCTGCTGTAGCGATTCTGGCCATGGGAGGCTCACTGGCAAAAAAGAAATACGTCCCGCCCAATGTAGGGACCCTCCCCACGGATCAACTCTCTTTTATCATCTGGCTTATGGTCGTAGTTCTTATTGTAGGAGCCCTGACCTTTTTCCCTGCGCTTGCTTTAGGGCCTATTGTTGAACATCTAATTATGCAGGGAGGCATGTAGTCATGGCTAAACTTGTCAAGAAAAGCAAAGGAATATTCGAACCCAAACTACTCAGGGAGGCTTTTAAGGATTCTTATAAAAAACTTGATCCCCGTGCCCTCTGGCGTAATCCGGTCATGTTATCAGTTGAGATAGGGAGTATTATCACCACGATAAATTTCTTCATTGATTTGATTTCCGGAAAAGGAGAGTCTGTCTGGTTTACAGGGATGATTTCCATTTGGCTCTGGTTAACCGTTTTATTTGCCACCTTTGCCGAATCATTGGCAGAGAGGCGCGGCAAAGCGCGTGCTGAGTCCATGAGGAAGACACGTACGGAAGTCACAGCGAAAAAGCTGAAAAAGCCCGAACTTGGAGGAGAGTATGAACTTGTCCCCTCCACTCAACTGCACAAAGGAGATTTTATATTAGTGGAAACGAATGATTTAATAGCCAGCGATGGTGAAGTAATTGCAGGTGCTGCTCTCGTTAATGAAGCCGCTGTCACTGGTGAATCTGCTCCGGTAGTCAGGGAATCGGGGGGAGACCGTAGTGCCGTAACTGGCGGCACCAAAGTTATAGCGAATAGTATTGTCGTGCGTATAACTGCTAATCCCGGCGAAACCTTTCTGGATAGAATGATCTCCATGGTGGAAGGAGCGAGGCGGCGCAAGACTCCCAATGAGATTGCTTTAGAAGTGCTTTTAATCGCCTTAACGATAGTCTTCTTTCTGGTAGTACTCAATCTGAGCCCGCTTTCTATTTACAGCGCAAGAGCTGCGGGACAAGGGCACCCGGTTTCGCTCACTGTGCTGGTCGCCCTCTTTGTCTGTCTGGCACCGACAACAATTGCAGCACTGCTGCCTGCTATCGGCATCGCAGGAATGGACCGATTGTTCCAGAAAAACGTCATAGCGCTTTCTGGAAGGGCGATTGAGGCTGCCGGCGATGTTAACGTGCTGCTATTGGACAAGACCGGAACCATCACGTTGGGTAATCGACAGGCAGTTGCTTTTATTCCGGTATCAGGCCACTCTGAAAAGGAAGTGGCTGAGGCAGCGCTGATGGCTTCCCTTACGGATGAGACACCTGAAGGGCGGAGTATCGTCGTACTTGCCAAACAGAAATATGATCTTCGTATACGAGAGCTGCCTCAGAATGCCGAGTCGATTCCATTCAGTGCTGAAACAAGGATAAGTGGGGTAAATGTATATGGACATGCTTATCGTAAAGGAGCTGCAGATGCAATTATACGATTTGCTAAAGACATAGGAGGAACCATTCCGCAGTATCTTGAGAAATATGTTACGGAGATCGCCAGGTCAGGAGGCACACCGCTTGTGACGAGCTGTAATAATGAGATTTTCGGTGTCATAAATCTTAAAGACATATTAAAGGGAGGCATTCAGGAACGGTTTCAGCAGCTTCGCAGCATGGGCATCAAGACCGTGATGATTACCGGCGACAATCCTCTTACTGCGGCAGCCATTGCGGCAGAAGCCCATGTCGATGACTTCCTGGCCCAGGCGAAGCCTGAAGACAAGCTTAAGCTTATTCGTGAAAATCAACAGCAAGGTTATATGGTAGCCATGACCGGCGATGGCACCAATGATGCGCCAGCCCTTGCCCAGGCAGATGTGGCGGTGGCAATGAATACTGGGACACAGCCTGCGAGGGAAGCCGCGAACATTATCGATTTGGACAGCAATCCGACAAAACTGCTGGATATCGTTGAAATCGGTAAACAAATCCTTATGACGCGAGGAACACTTACAACCTTCAGCATCTCAAATGATGTAGCAAAATACTTTGCGATTATTCCGGCTGCTTTGTCTTCAATATACCCGCAGTTACTTGTGCTCAATATTATGCATCTTGCAAACCCATACAGCGCTATTCTGTCTGCCGTTATCTTTAATGCTATAGTCATCCCGATGCTTGTTCCCCTCGCCTTGAAAGGAACGCAGTACCGACCAATGCCTGCTCAGAAGCTGCTTGTTTATAACCTCTTCGTTTACGGAGTGGGAGGGCTTTTGGCACCATTTGCAGGGATAAAGTTGATTGACCTTTTAATAAATGTTTTAATTTGATTGAGAGATAACCATGAAAGAGATAAAAATTTCAGTTCTGCTTTTTATTACACTGTCTTTATTGACAGGCGTTTTTTACCCGATGGCTGTAACAGTCCTTGCTCAAGCCATTTTTGACAGGAAGGCAACTGGAGGTCTAATTTATAGCGCTGATGGTACGCCGATTGGATCTGCTATGATCGGCCAGCCTTTTTCTGATCCGAAATACTTCTGGTCGCGGCCTTCAGCGACAGCTGATTTCCCTTATGATACATTAGCCTCAGGCGGGTCCAATCTGGGTCCCACTAACAAGGAGCTTATTAATCAAATCGCTGAGAGGGTCAAAGCTTTTCGGGAATCGGGTATCCAGGGGCAGCTTCCGGCTGACATGGTAATGGCTTCGGGAAGTGGGCTTGACCCGCACATCAGCTTGGACGGTGCTGTCTTACAAATATCTCGTATTGCACGAGAGCGCCATGTGCCCGAAGAGAAGATTAAGGCTTTAGTGCAGAATCATCTCGAAGGCCGACAGTTCGGCTTTCTTGGTGCACAGAGAGTTAATGTATTGAAGTTAAATCTTGCATTGGATAGCCTATAAGGAAATTATGGCTGAGGAAGAATTCAAAAGACCGTCCCCTGAAGCGCTGCTTGAAGTTGCTCAAAAGGCAGAAGCTCAAAAAACGCGCGGTAAGCTTACTATCTACTTCGGAGCCGCACCTGGTGTCGGAAAAACCTTTGCCATGCTGAGTGACGCCCGATTGCGCAAGCAGGAAGGAGTGGACGTTGTAGTGGGTTATATTGAAACTCATGGACGTCCTGAAACCGATGCGTTGCTGGAGGGACTCGAAACCATTCCCCCTGTCATCGTTAAATATATGGGAATGCAACTAAAGGAAGTCGATTTGGAGAAGGTTTTGGAGCGCAAACCTAAACTGATTCTGGTGGATGAGCTTGCCCATACCGATGCCCCGGGTCTTCGTAATACAAAACGATATCAGGATATTGAAGAGATACTGACTGCAGGCGTAGATGTCTATTCAACCATGAATGTGCAGCATATTGAGAGCCTCAATGATATTATTTTTCAGATCACCAATATCCGAATGCGGGAGACGATACCAGATACAGTTGTTGAGGCAGCCGATGAAATCAAGCTGATAGATCTGCCACCGGAAGAACTGATTAAAAGACTTCATGAAGGAAAAGTTTACGTAAAGGATATGGCGATGAGTGCAGTGGATAAATATTTCCGCCCGGGCAACCTAATGGCACTCAGGCAGCTAGCACTTCGGGTAGTAGCAGGGAGCGTGGATGAGAAGATGCGCAGTTACATGCAGGCTCATGCTATAGCAGGGCCCTGGCCGACAAAAGAGCGTGTGCTCGCTGGAATATTTGCCAGTCCTTATGCAGAGAAATTAGTCCGCTCGTCATTCCGGCTCGCAAGTGAGCTCGGTGCAGAATGGATTGCCTTTTATGTTGAGACTGAAAGGCATAAGAAACTTTCCGAACAGGAAAAACAATGGCTTAATAAAGCATTGGACCTCGCAAGAAAATTGGGAGCGCGAGTGGTCTGGATTAAGGGGGATGATGTGACAGAGGCATTGGCTGATTATGCGCGCGATCACAACGTTACAAAGATTATTATAGGGAAGCCCCGTCGCTTTTGGCTACTGCAAACAGTCCCTCGAAAACTATTGACCAGAACACCTAACATCGATATCTACTTATTGGATGCAAAGACTGAGCCTAACCTTATGCCCAAAAAGAGAATAACTGTTTCCAGACCAGTGAATTATATCATCAGTGTCCTCGCTGTTGGCGGTGTTTCACTCATTGCTTTTCTTTTGCGTAGCAGTCTCAATCAGATCAACTTACTTTTTTTGCTTTTATTGCCTGTCATTTTGAGTGCGCTCTATATAGGAATAGGGCCATCTATCCTAGCAGCGGTAATAAGCATTCTGATTTTTGATTATCTGTTTGTCCTGCCTCACTTCAGTTTTGCCATTTCTGACTTTACATATTTTCTTTCATACGTTGTGTATATCATCATTGTTGTTGTAATCAGCAATCTTGCATCACGACTGCGCGGCGAAGTTGAACTGCTCAGGCAGAGTGAAGCCAGGAGTACTGCTCTTTACGGGTTGAGCAGGGATTTAGTAACTGCTCACACCGTGGAGCAAGTTCTGGCTATAATGGTTCGGCATACCACACAAATATTCCCTTGCGAAATGGCGATCTTTTTACCCATTGATGAAAAACTGACCGTCAAAGCAAAGACCACGGGTTTTGAGGTGAACCCGAAGGTGATAGGTGTAGCATCATGGGTTCTGATCAATAAACAACCAGCAGGGCGTGGAACGGATACATTACCCCAGGAAAAAGCTTTTTATTTACCTATGATGATGGCAGAAAAAGTAATAGGAGTAATGGGATTCCTTTTTGAAAAAGGCGAACAAGCGATAACCCCGGAGACTCAAGTAGTGATGGAGACCATTGCCCGTCTTGGTGCAATGGCCATAGAACGAATCGAAGTGAAGTAGCCGACTCCTTCTGCATGATTCATGGTCAGACTCCTCAGAACAGGTGACCGGAATCTATTGTAATGGGCGGCCGGATTGCTTCGGAACAAATGGCCAGAATCAATCCAAATCATTGGCCTAGATTATGCTGAGGCCATGATAATACCTGGTGTAGCATTGAGATAGTATAATGAAGGATTCTATTCGGAGTTAAGAAATGTATACGAAAATACTTGCAGCTGTTAATGAACACCTGAATTCAGAAATCTCTGCACGGTATGCCCTGAACCTTGCAAGGGCATGCGGGGGGAAGTTATACATTTGTTTTGTTGCAGAGAAGGGCATGTCCCGACTTAGTTTTAACAGGGCTGAAGAGGCCATGAAAAGGCTTTTTAATGAGGCGATGGACAAGAACATTCAGGTGGAGAGCATCACAGAGACAGGAGAACCGGTAAAAGAGATCGACAAGATTGTCAAACATGAAGGAATAAATATAGTTTTTGCATCCACGAGAAGAGAAGACGTTGAGAAGAGATTTTATGCAGGGACTATTGCACGAAGTCTATCTTTGAATCTTCCATGCTCTGTCGCACTTGTACGGGTTGTTCATATGGGAAGGGTACGCCCGAAAAATATCCTCCTTCCTCTGAAGGCAAAAATTAATCATATAAAGGAGAGAGCCTATTTTACTGCAAAATTGGCAGAGAGTTTTGAATCAAAAGTCTTTGTCTTTCATGCTACAAAGCCAATAACAAAATTTTTCCATGGCGAGATACATCTTACACCTGTGGAATGGGGGAAAAGGCTACCCAGGGACATCTCGGATTTCATGGAATATCTCGAGAAATACAGGATTGCTTATGAAAGAAAGCTTGCACCAGGCGCTATAGCGAGAAGCATAACAATTGAAGCTGCTTCAAAAAGGCACGACCTCGTTATAATGGGCGCTAGTGAAAGAAGCCTTTTGAGTTCCTTTTTGAGGGGCAATCCTGTAGAGGATGTGCTCAGAGAGACGCCCTGTGACCTCATAATACTGAAGCCAAGACATGAAGGTTAATAATCTCAAAAAAGAAGAGGTCTTCCGCAGTCTCATCACATCAGAAATTGGTCTTTCCGAAGAAGAAGCAAAAAAGAGACTTTTCGAGTTTGGTTCGAATGAGATCAAAGAGGTAAGGAAGACTTCTTTGCCTATGAAGTTTCTTAAACAGTTCACCCATCTTCTTGCCATTCTTCTCTGGATAGGCGCTGGACTTGCCTTTTTATCTGAGTATCTCCATCCAGGAGCGGGTATGCTAACCCTTGGGCTTGCAATTGTCGGAGTGATATTTATTAATGCAATATTTACATTCATACAGGAATACCGGGCTGAAAAGGCTATCGAGAAATTAAAACTTCTCCTGCCTTTTTATGTAAAAGTGATACGGGAGGGAAAAGAAAAGGATATCCTTGCCAAGGAAATAGTTCCGGGTGATTTAATAGTACTTGCAGAAGGAGATAAGGTTCCTGCCGATTCAAGACTCATAGAGACGACATATCTCATGGTGAACAATGCACCTCTTACAGGGGAATCAGAACCGGTGCCCTTAAATCCTGAGCCCTGTGATGGAGAACTTATTCAGAGCAGAAATATCTCTTTTGCAGGTACAACTGTTGTGAGCGGATCAGGAAAAGCAGTAGCCTTTGCCACAGGCATGAGGACTGAGTTTGGCCGTATAGCTCATCTAACGAGCGCAGTAGAAGCAGGTTTGAGTCCTTTTCAGAAAGAGATTATCAAAGTAACCAGAATTATTGCCCTTTTAGCAACCACGATGGGCGTTATCTTTTTATTTATAGGGCAACTCATTGGAAGGACTTTCTGGGAAAACTTCATTTTTACTATCGGTTTAATCGTAGCAAACGTACCAGAGGGGTTACTCCCAACTGTTACCCTTTCTCTCGCAATGGCAAGCCAGCGAATGGCAAAAAAAATGGCACTGATAAAAACACTGACTTCAGTCGAAACCCTTGGAGAAGTAACAGTTATATGCACTGATAAAACAGGCACCCTTACGCAGAATAGAATGGAGGTAAAAAAGCTCTGGTTTGATAGGAAGATTATTGATTCGGAGAAACTCAAAGATTTCAAAGCAGACAGCCTTCTTAAGGTAGCCTATCTCTGTAACAATGCAAAGTTGGTTGAGGGACAGTATCGGGGAGACCCAACAGAGGTCGCACTTCTTAAGGCAGCTAGGGACACACTCGGTGATTTGAGGGCAGAGCGATTACATGAAATACCTTTTGATTCTGAGAGAAAGAGGATGAGTACGCTGAACAGAATCGAGGAGAGGACGTTTGCTTTTACAAAGGGCGCCTTTGAAGGGCTATTCCCTTTATGCAGTCACATACTGGTCAGAGGAGACATTGTTCCAATGGATGAAAATTTCATAACAGAAGTTACAAATGCATACCATTCATTAATGGATACCGGACTCAGAGTGCTTTCCTTTGCGTATAGGGAAACAAAAAACTATGAAAGAGCTGAGGCTGTTCCGGAGGAAATAGAAAATAATATGGTTTTTGTGGGTTTGATAGGTCTTGAAGACCCACCACGGCCTGAGGTTCCAGACGCCATAAGAAAATGCTATGAGGCTGGCATAAAGATACTAATGATTACAGGCGATGGAAGCAGAACTGCTGTTGCTATTGCGCGAGAAATAGGGCTTGTCAGGGGTAATCCGGTTGTGGTAGAGGGGCATGAATTTATAAGGATGAGTGATAAAGAACTCGGAGAGAAGCTATCTGAGAAAGAGATTATATTCGCAAGGATGACCCCAAAGCACAAGATGAGAATTGTATCAATCCTCAAAGAAGAAGGTGAAAGGGTCGCAGTGACCGGTGACGGGGTAAACGATGCACCTGCCTTAAAGAAGGCTGATATCGGTATTGCTATGGGCATAGCAGGTACTGATGTGGCAAAGGAAGCCGCTGATATGGTTCTTCTTGATGACAACTTTGCAACAATTGTAAAGGCGGTAGAAGAAGGGAGAACAATCTTTGAGAATACAAGAAAATTCATTACCTATATCTTTGCACATGGTACGCCTGAAGCAATTCCCTATATTATGTTTGCACTTTTTAAAATACCCCTGCCCTTAACGGTGATGCAGATTCTTGCAATAGACCTTGGCACAGAGACCATCCCGGCACTCGGGTTGGGTGTTGAAGCTTCTGAGACTACTATCATGAAACAACCCCCACGGCCCAAAGAAAAAGGGCTTATAGACAAAGGTGCTCTTTTCAAGGGATATGTATTCCTCGGTCTTATAAGCACTATCGGTGTTCTCTTTGGATACTTTTTTGTCCTTTATAAAGGTGGCTGGCACTGGGGTACTGCATTACCAATGGATGACCCTTTAGCGCATAAGGCGTCAACCGCTACTTTTTTAGGCATAGTAATCATGCAGATAGGAACTGTCTTTGCATGTAAGACGCAGAATGAGTCAGTATTCAAAATCGGTGTCTTCAGTAATAGCTTAATTCTCTGGGGTATCGTGATCGAAATAATTCTGAGTGCCTTTAT
>CAZLFE010000085.1:0-1129 GCA_964558725.1 uncultured Nitrospiraceae bacterium
TTTCAGACGCCCTGCGGTCTCTGCCGCAGGGTTCTTCACATTTTTATATAAACCAATAATTTCAACCTTCTTCCCTCTCTAAAAGCTCACTGTGAATAAAGGGCTTTGTGCTTGATGGTAATTCAGGGGCTTCATACAGTTCTTTGAGGTCATTTGTTTTTATGTTCTTCAGGAAATTCACAACTCTGGAAAGAGGGGTGTGAATATTGAGAATGAGCGCCTGCTGTATCTGATATCTGCATGACCATTTTGGATGATCTGCGATCTGTCGTATCGCCCGTGGAGATACGGTTTTCTTGCTTATGATTTTATATATCTCACTTTCCGTCATATTTGGACAATCGAGACACGCAGTTACAACCTCTTTCTTGCCATCTTCTATGAGCTTCATAAGAACACCACTACCTGCCCTTTTTGCAAGTGTTATCTTGATACCAAGGGGTAGGGAAGGGATTTTTTCAAATATCGCTGCATCAGCCTTCATCTTCACACTTATGGGAACAAATTTATTCCTTGTCAGATCAGCTATGTCAAATATCTTCAGAGATTTGATTAGCGTGAGAGAAATCTTCTGCGGCGTCCTCGGATTCTTACATAATGCCAGCGTAATGCGATAACTACTCTTCCACCTTATATCATTAAAAAGTGATTCGAGTATTTCAGGACTGATATTTTTCCTGTTTGCTATGATGAGTGCAATATCTTCTGTCAGATCTTTGTTTGTTATAAGAGTTGATAAAACGTCATCAGATGGATGATGTGCAAGAACCCTTAAATCTTCTTCACTCCCGGAAGAAGCCAGTTCTATGTCTCTATCTACATCTTTCATTTTTATGATTCTACAGATATTCCTGTGGTTATACCTTGCAGTAAGCTCTTCTCTATTCCCCTCTTTAGCAAAGAGGGGTGAGGGGAGATTTTACAAATCATAAACATTTCCACATCATTTCCATGCCTTGAAGCCTCATTTTGGTGAAGCATTTATTTATAAAATCCCCCTTTATCCCCCTTTGCCAAAGGGGGATAACAAAAGGGATTTGCTAAAGGGGGATTCTCCACACATTTCCCTGAAAAACCATAGCATATTTATAAAAGGGTTCAGGGATTCAAGGGTCAAGTCTATGACCTG
>CAZLFE010000085.1:1229-10039 GCA_964558725.1 uncultured Nitrospiraceae bacterium
CCCTGCATAAAAAGCAAGCCTGAAGGCTTGCCCTACGGGTTCCCTTGACCTCTTGAACCCTCTTTTAAAATCTTAACGTAGCCTTACACCTCTTGGGATTCAGTAGCAAATCAAGCCCATCCTTCGCACTTGGAACATGAATATTGGCGGCGATTATTGCATCAACAGCGCAGCCTTCTGCCTCTGAAACGGCGATGCCAAGTCGTGCAGCCTTGAGCATCCTTCTGTCATTATTTCCATTACCAAAAGCGATAACACGTTCAACACCGAGTTTTTTGATATATTCCTCTTTCTGCACATCGTGGTCTTTACCAGTGAGAATGTGTATTTCACATTTGATGCCTTCAAGTTCTTGCCTTGCTTTTCCAAAGGTATCAGCAGTCAAGATATGGACCTTCAAAAACCCAGATATCTTATTGAGTTGCTCCCTGACTCCAGGCAAAAGCCTTCCATCAACAGAAAGGGTTCCTGTAAAGTCTGAAACCAGATGCTCAAGCTTTACCATTCCAAAACCTGGTACATCTATTTCAAGCATAGTAAACTCCTTTAATTTCTAACATCAATGACACCTCACACATTGAACCTGAAATTGATGATATCTCCATCCCTGACCTCGTAAGTCTTGCCCTCGAGTCTTAGAAGACCTTTTTCTTTTGCAGTATGAATGCATTTAGAAGAGAGGAAATCGTCAAAAGAGAGCACCTCTGCTCTGATAAATCCTCTCTCAATGTCAGAGTGTATTTTTCCAGCAGCCTTAAGGGCAATTGTCCCTCTTGGTATAGTCCACGACCTTACTTCATCGCCAACATAGGTAAAAAATGAAATGAGACCAAGGACGTCATAACAGACATGAATGAGTTTGCTCAAGGCTGGCTCTTTGATCCCAAGATCATCGAGGAACGGTCTTGCATCTTCAGGAGAAAGACGGGAAATTTCCATCTCAATTTTTCCGCACAGGGTAAGTAACGAGTAACGAGTAGCGAGTAACGAGTTTCCGTATCTGTTCTGAAAATATCCCTGTACTTCAATCAGGAGATCTTTCTCCCTATTTGTATGCAAGACATCTTCGCCTATATTCAGGACAATAACTACTGGTTTTGTTGAAACAAACTGGAGGGGCCTCATGGCTTTCTGCTCTTCCTCAGTGAAATCCACATTCCTGAGGGGGATTTCCTTCTCAAGGGCATCCCTACATTTTAAAAGGAGTCTCTTCTCAGTATCATCAGGTTTTTTCCCTTTCTTTGTCGCCTCCTCCATTCTCTGGAGTCTTTTCTCCACCAGTTCAAAATCTCCGAATATGAGTTCAAGCTCAACAGTTTCTATGTCTCTCAGAGGATTTACCATATTCATAGGATGTACTACAGCATCATTCTCAAAAGCCCTTACCACATGGGTAATGGCATCAACATCTTTTATGAGGTCAAAGACCTTTCTGTTTTGATTTGTATCTCCTTTTGTAAGACCGATATAGTCAATATATTCAACCGTAGCATAGGTGGTTTTCTTAGGTTTAAATGTCTCTGAGAGTCTGTCAAGCCTTGAATCCGGTACTTTCACAACACCCATGGCAGGGTCACCTGAAGTCGTTGGATAGATAGTAGTTTCAAGGGTCTTTCCCGTAAGGGCATTAAAGACCGTTGTCTTTCCTGAATTGGATAGTCCGATAATTCCTACTTTCAATCTGGCTTCCCTTGAAACTTATTATAACCCGGATTCTAATGAATGAGCAGTTCAACTGCCTATGAGCCTTTCCCCTTGACTGTCTGTGGCTTTTCACCTGCTATGAACTCCGGGAAAAGCTGCCGTTGGGTTGACATTCTGCACTATAAAAAATATACAATCATATACATATATTTACAGAATAGGGAGGTTAAAAATAATGTTTTCAAAAGGAAAAGGATTATACAGGATGTTCATTTTTATCACGTTAGTATTCCTATTGTTGTCTGTCTCTTCAGACTTCAAGGGATATCAATATGCCTATGCAGAGCCAAAGATCTCCCAGCAGTCAATAGATATACTTTCAAAAACAGGACAGGCAATAGCTGAGATTGTAGAAGATGTGAAACCAGCCATAGTCAACATATCATCTACAAAAACCATCAAGACTCAAAAAAGGTCAGACCCGTTCTTTGATGACCCGTTCTTCCGGAGATTTTTCGGGGATGAATTGCCTTCTCGGTCACCGAAGGAACGTAAAACAATGAGTCTTGGTGCGGGTGTGATTGTCGATCCGAAAGGCTATATTCTCACGAGCAATCATGTCATTCAGGGGGCAGATGAGATAAAGGTAACGCTCCTGGATAAGAGAGAGTTAAAGGGTGAAGTTATTGGTACTGATCCATTGACCGATGTAGCGGTTATAAAGATAAATGCTGATCATCTTTCAACAATAAAATGGGGTGACTCTGACAAATTAAGAGTTGGTGAGACCGTTCTTGCGATTGGAAGCCCTTATGGATTAACCGGGACTGTAACGATGGGTATTGTAAGTGCTGTTGGAAGAGCTAATGTCGGCATTGCTGATTACGAAGACTTCATCCAGACAGATGCTGCGATAAATCCGGGCAATTCTGGCGGAGCATTGGTAAATGTGAGAGGAGAGCTTATTGGCATTAATGCAGCGATCTTCAGTACGACTGGCGGATATCAGGGGATTGGCTTTGCAGTACCGAGTAACATGGCAAAGGCTGTAATGGATAGCCTTATAAAGAAAGGTAAGGTTGTAAGAGGATGGTTTGGGGTAACAATTCAGACCCTTACGCCGGAACTTGCCAAACAGTTCAACTTGAAAGAAGAGAAGGGTGCTCTTGTTGGTGACGTTATCGAGGGGAGCCCTGCTGAAAAGGCGGGTATCCTCAGGGGCGATGTAATCATAGAATATGAGGGCAAAAAGATTGATGAACCGTATCAGCTCAGAAATATGGTCGCTAATACCGAGCCTGGCAAAGAAGTAGAACTGAAAATTATTCGGGAGAACAAAACAGAAAAAAGGAAAGTTACGATAGGGGAATTACCAGCAGAAATGCAAAAATCTGCGAAAGGTGAATATAATAATCTTCTGCGTGGTGTGACCGTCCAGGATTTTACGCCGGAACTCCAGAACAGGCTTAACCTACCGAAGAAACTCAAGGGTGTCATTGTAACAGATATCAGTGAAGACAGCCCTGCTGCAATGGCGCTTATGCAGGGAGATGTAATACAGGAAATAAACAGGCAGAAGATAACCAGCGTCAAAGATTACGAGAGTATAGTAGCCAAAGTAAAACCTGATGAAAATATCCTCCTTCTCATATTCCGGGGAGGTTCATCTATTTACATAACACTGTCAGGGAAATAAAAAAGCAAAGGGTTCAAGGAGTCAAGGGGTCAAGCTAAAAATAATAACTTGAATCCTCGAATCCTGGACCCCTTGAATCCTCTCTTCGCTATTTGAATTTTCTTATCCTTTCCATGACCTCTATAAGAGGTATATTGAGCTTCTTTGCAATCCTCTTGCAATCTTCATATTCAGGTGTTGCCTTCAGAATCTCATCTCCGAGCCTCGAAAATTTTACTCTCACTTTCCCAAATTCTGTATCTATTAGTTTTATCTCACGCTGAAGGACTCTCCTCTTAACCTCATAAAACCTGAGTCCTATGGTCGTTGTCTCTTTCATGATAATCTTTATCAACTTTTCGCTATCTGCTTCTTTACAGAGTACCGTCAGTTTTATTCCAGGCCTTCCTTTCTTCATCAAGACCTGTGTGAGAAAGACATCAAGGGCTCCTGTCTTGAAAAGCATTTCCATTACATATTTATAAACCTGCGGATTCATGTCATCAATATTAGTCTCGATGACCATCACCTTTTCATCTGCAAATCCTTTTTGCGGGGTTAGAAAACCCCGTTTATTAATATCTAATAATCCCTCCATCCCGCCTTTACCAATAATCCCACTACGTCCCCTTTTAAAATCCCCCCTTGCCCCCCTTTTCCAAAGGGGGGAGTGGGGGGATTCAGGGGGATTACCAATAAATAATCGCAGCACATTCGGTCTGTCTTTAAAATTCCGGGTACCTGCTCCAAAACCTATTGTTTCGCTATCCATGAGAGGAAGGCTTCCAAATCCTGCTGAAAGTTCCCGCACCAATGCAGCACCCGTTGGAGTGGTAAGCTCAAAGTTGATATCTGTTGAATACACAGGGACCCCTTTGAGAATTTCTGCTGAAGCAGGCGCAGGAACAGGCAAGATGCCATGATCTGTCTTAATAGAACCGCTTCCGAGATTCAGGGGTGATGAGTAAACCTTTTTAACTTCAAGTATCTCAAGACCAATAATGGTACCGAACACATCGATAAGACAATCAACAGCACCCAATTCATGAAGATAAACACTATCAAAGGCCTCGCCATGAATCTTTGCCTCTGCCTTAAAAAGTCTCTCAAAAATCTTAAGACCTTTTTCTTTTATTTCCTCAGAAAGTGAAGAATTGTGAATTATTTTTTCTATATCTTCCCATCTCTTTGGTTCCTGCTCAAATCCCCCCGCTCCCCCCTTTTCTAAAGGGGGGGGGTTATTGCTCTTCGCTCTCTGCTCTTTGATCCCTGCTTTTTGGATTACATCTACTTTCGTGGCTGCAATACCGGCCCTTTTTACCTTTTTAGCATGTATCTCATATCCCCTTACAGGAATTTTCTTGAGCTCCGTAACCAATTTTTTCAATGGAACTCCGGCGTCCACGAGAGCACCAAGGCACATATCTCCACTTATCCCTGAGAAACAATCAAAATAGGCTATCTTCAATGCAGGTATTCCTCCAAACAGATGTCATTCCAGCTTGTCTGGAATCTTTCCGAAAAGAAGGATTCTCGAGCCCGCCTATGGCGGGCAAGCCAGAATGACATGAAAAGAAAATAGGTCAGGCATCTTGCCTGACATCCGGTGTTTAGTATTTTACCATCGCATGATACCTTTTAAAAACTTTTTATATTCAGCAATGAACGACCTAAATCTGTACTGTGAATGTATATTTGTCATTCCGGCTCGTCCGGAATCTTTTAATAACCCCTCTTTCCCCCTTAATTTAAGGGGGATGAAGGGGGTTACTCGACAACGCGAATGATAAGAGTCTGCGGAGCATCTTCTTAAGACGGCATAATACATCGAGTAATTCTTTGATTATAAAAATTAACCCTGCGGTCTCTGCCGCAGCTCCATATTTCTGTCATTCTGGCTTGTCCAGAATCTTTCTTGCGCTCCCGAACAAGTCGGAAGGATTCCCGACAAGCGGGAATGACACTGAAAACAAATATTCAATTTTCAGACGCCCTGCGGTCTCTGCTGCAGGGTATTCACTAAGAATTACTGCATGATTCGCCGGGGAGAATTTGACTCAAACCAAATTTTTAAGTTATTTTTCTCTATGGAGTTTTCCGACAAGTTTTATGCTATATTAGCCCTGTTTGCTCTTACCCTGTTACTTAACCTGCCATTCGGTTATGCGAGGGCGAGGGCAAAAAAATATTCCTTCCGCTGGTTCCTCTACATACATGCCCCGATCCCTGTTATTTTCATTGTAAGAACTATTTCCCATATCCAGATGAAATACATACCGATCTTTGTGGTTGCTGCAGTTATTGGACAGATTCTGGGCGGTAAGCTGGAGCTTTAGACGTGCTGGCAAATATCATAGTTAAGCCAGGCAAGATAGAACTCCGTGAGATAAAAATCCCAAAGCCTTCCATAGGGGAAATTCTTGTAAAGGTAAAGGCATCTCTTACCTGCGGGACTGATTTAAAGGCATTCCTCAGAGGTCATCCTTTGATACCCATGCCAGGCGTCTTTGGACATGAATTTTCAGGAATTGTAGTGGGAGTTGGCAAAGGGGTCAGAAGATTTAAAGAGGGCGATCCAATTATGGCTGTTCATACAGCGCCTAGCCTTAAATGCATGTTCTGCAAAAAAGGACTCTATAACCTCTGCGAAAAGATTATGCAGACAAAGGTTCTCGGAGCGTTTGCAGAATATATCTTGTTACCCTCTCATGTTGTAAGACAGAATGTATTTCATAAACCCAAAAATCTCACCTTCGAGGAAGCTGCATTCCTTGAGCCCCTATCGTGCGTTGTGCATTCTATTGAGCCGTTAGGTATCAAGAGAGGGGACTCAGCGCTCGTCATAGGCGCCGGGCCGATAGGCCTTCTTCATCTTCTCCTCTTAAAGAAGAAAAAGGCTGTGGTAGCAGTAGCAGATATTAAAAACGAGAGGCTCAAGGTAGCAAAAACACTTGGTGCAGACTTTATATTCAAACAAGGGAAAGAGATAAAGAAATTCACTGACGGTGTCGGCTTCGATTACGTTTTCGAATGCACCGGTAAGCCAGAAGTCTGGGAAGCATCAGTAAATTATGTACGAAGGGGTGGAACTGTCGTCCTCTTCGGAGGTTGCGAATCAGGCACAACAGTAACTTATGACACAGGGAGAATTCACTATGATGAAATAACGTTGAAAGGTGTTTTTCACTATACACCGGCTGATGTAAAGAAAGCATATAAGCTCCTCTGTGAAGGAAGACTCGGTGTTTCAAAACTCATATCAGGCAGATATCCACTTCAGCATATACAAAAAGCCTTTGATAAGTTGGCAAAAGGTGTGGGGATAAAATATGCAATCATTCCTTCTAAAAGTAAATGATCCCGATTAAAGAAGAAGATTCTCCTTTTTTATGGAGAAGGATAGGGAAGGCTAAAGCCTTGCCCTACGTAAAATTTAGCGTAGCAATAAGGATTAAGGTAGCTTTCCTTTGAGAGTCGCCAGACTTTATAGCTTCAATAACATAAGGATTGAGGATATGCCTGTTCCAAAGATAGGACCCGGCGATGCCTTAATGAAGACCAGGGCTTCAGGCATATGCTCCGGAGATGTGATGCCCTGGTACATAGAAAAGAAGTCACCTCTTGTAATCGGCCATGAGCCAGCAGGGGAAATTGTTGAGCTTGGCTCGTCACTCGTCACTGGTCACTCGTCACTTTCTGTCGGTGACAGAGTTTTCACGCATCACCATGCACCTTGCCTGACATGCAGGTATTGCAGGAGGGGTGATCATGTGCAGTGTGAAACATGGAAAAACACAAAGATAATTCCTGGAGGCATTTCGGAATATATCCTCATACCGGAAACAAACCTTAAAAATGATACATTGAAATTGCCTGAACATGTGAGTTTTGAAGATGGGACGTTGATAGAACCAGCAGCATGTGTTTTAAAGGGATTTAAACGTGCAGGACTTAGATTTAAAAACTATACCCCTCACCCTAACCCTCTCCCACAAGGGGAGAGGGGACAGATATGTTCTTTTTTTCCGCAAGGGGGGAAAGAGCGTTCGGATTTGTTTTTTCCCGGAAGGGAAGAACGGAGCGTTAACCCCTCCCTTGATGGGAACCCACCTCACCATTTCCCCTCCCTTGAGGGGAGGGGTAAAGGGGAGGGTGATGTTTCATTGTCCGATATTACTGTCCTTGTCATCGGACTCGGGGTGATGGGACAGTTGAATATTCTTCTTGCGAAAAGATTTGGTGCAAGCCGTATTATTGGTGTTGATATGGTTCAGTACAGGCTCAAGAGGGCGAAAGAGTTTGGAGCTGATGATGTGATTGATGTATCAAAAGAAAGTCTTTTAGATTCCCTCAGAAAGCTTACTGATGGTTATATGGCAGACCTCGTTATTGTTGGCCCGAACAGTGTTGAAGCAATGCAGGAGGGCATATCGGCTACGGGTGCAGGAGGAACAGTCCTTTTTTTCACGCCTGCAAAGTTAGGAGAAAAGCTTACCATAGATCCTAATGATCTGTATTTCAAAGATATCAATATTGTCACGAGCTATTCCTGCGGTCCTGCTGAAACAGCAGAAGCACTTAAGCTTATAGAGGAAGGGGTTGTAAGCGCCGAAAAACTTGTGACTCACAGATTTCCCATAGAGAAAACTGCAGAGGCCTTCAGGTTGACAGCGGAGGCTGGGGAGTCGTTGAAAGTAATGATAACATTTGAGTGAAAAATTTTTAAAAGGGTTCGAGGAGTCGAGGAGTCGGGTGGCAATGGGGTCGAGTGGTAAAGGTAAAGATAAATATATGGATACTTAATCCCTCTCCCTTGATGGGAGAGGGTCAGGGTGAGGGTGAACCAATAAATGGCTGAAAAATTAACTCCTTTTGCTGAAAATCTCAGAAAACGAGCAACCGATACAGAGCGTCTTATATGGAGACATTTGAGAGCAAAGCATTTCAAAGGACTCAAATTCAGAAGACAACAACCCATGGGAAAATACATTGTTGATTTTGTCTGTTTTGAAAAGAAGATAATCATTGAATTGGATGGTGGGCAACATGCAATGCAATTAGAAAAACAAAAAGATATTTAAAGGGACAAATGGTTTGAAGCACAAGGGTATAAAGTATTACGATTCTGGGACGATGAAGTGTTGATGAATACTCTTGAGGTGCTTGAGGTAATAAGGGCACATTGTTTTGATCACCCTCCCCTCAATCCCCTCCCATCAAGGGAGGGGTAAAAAAAGATGAAGAAGCCTCCCATCAAGGGAGGGGTAAAAGATGAGGGATCTTCTCAAGGAAGAAGTAAATAAGTATATCCTATCACAGAGGGTAAATGAAATGTTTCCACGAAAGTTTATAAAAAAAGTAGGTTAAATGAAAACCAAACTTCCTCATTGCGATTTTAATAAACACAAAAACCCAAAATCCAAAAACATAACCCGTTTTTACAAACACAAAGGTAATTTTACATGGCAGGGGATCAAGACGGAAAAGTATA
>CAZLFE010000086.1:0-10019 GCA_964558725.1 uncultured Nitrospiraceae bacterium
CTCATTGGACGATCTATTAAAAACTCGAAGGTATTTTACGCTGTCAAGGCAAACAATGACATTAAGATACTGAAATTCCTCAATGAACTTAGACTGGGCTTTGAAATATCCTCTGAGGGAGAACTGGAAATACTTTCATCTCTGGGTGTAGAGCCTGAAAGGATCATATCAAGCAACCCCATAAAGTCTCTTAAGTTTCTGAAGATAGCTGTCTCATACGGAATCAACTATTTTTCTTATGATTCCGCAGACGAGATAGACAAACTTTCAAAACATGCTTCTAACTGCAATGTCTACGTCAGGCTTTCCGTACCGAATGAAGGCAGTGAATGGCCGCTGAGTAAGAAGTTCGGAGTAGAACTCGATGAAGCTGCAGCCCTCCTGTCTCATGCTAAAGAAAAAGGACTCAATCCGGTAGGCATTACGTTCCATGTTGGCTCTCAGTGCACAAACATTTACAACTGGCATATCGCCCTTGAGAAAGCACGGGCTTTATGGAATAAAGCCGATAAGAACGGGATAAAGTTGACTCTTCTCAATATCGGTGGGGGGTATCCGATAAATTATACCAAGCATGTAATCAGTATCGAGACGATAGAGAAAAATGTAAACAGCCTCATTTATGATAAATTTCCTGAAGACATTGAAATACATATCGAACCAGGCAGAGCAGTTGTTGGAGATGCTGGTGTATTAGTATCCACAGTAATTGGTAAAGCCTGCAGGGCAGATGAGGATTGGCTTTATATTGATGTAGGTGTTTTTAATGGTCTCATGGAGAGTGTTGGGGGTATAAAATACAGTTACATTGTCGAGAGTTATAAACACACGCGGTCTAAAAAAAGGTGGACAATAGCAGGTCCGAGCTGTGACAGCTTTGATGTGATAGACAAAAATGTAGCTCTTCCAGAACCGAGCATTGGCAATCTGATCCTCATATTATCCAGTGGTGCCTATACAGTATCCTATGCTTCAGAATTCAATGGTTTTTCTATACCAAAAACAATACTTATATAGGGAAAGGATGCAAAAATGATCAAGTTTTTTGAAAAAGCACCATATGCACCAGTAGAGTACTCCTATGATGTTGAAGAGATCCTTTATAAAGGTAAGAGTAGGTTTCAGGAAATTAAGGTTATCAGAAATCCACATTTTGGCAAGATGCTCATCCTTGATGACGTTGTCCAGATGACTGAGAGGGATGAGTTTTTTTACCATGAAATGCTCACCCATGTGATAATGCATGCCCATCCATGTCCGAAGAAGGTTATTGTTGTAGGCGGTGGTGATGGAGGAGTAGTGAGAGAGGTCCTCAAACATAAATCTGTTGAAAAGGTCTATTTTGTGGAGATAGACGAAGAAGTAATCAATGTTTCAAGGAGGTTTTTCCCGAGTGTCTCTTCAGGTATTGACGATCTGCGTGTAGAGATAAAGATTATGGACGGCGCAGAGTTTGTCATTAAGAGGAAACCCGCAGAGATAGATGCAGTGATCATTGATTCTACAGATATTATTGGTTTTGCAAGAAGCCTTTTCACTGGAGATTTTTTTACATCCGTTAAAAATTGTCTGACAGATGAGGGTATGTTCGTCACACACACAGAATCACTTCACTTTCATAAAGATATGGTTATTGAAATCCAGGAAATACTGAAATCGGTCTTCCCCGTGGTCGACCTCTATACTGCTCCTATCGCAACATATCCAGGAAATTGGTGGGCATTTGCAATTGCATCAAAAAGTCTCTCACCACGTGAGACAAGACGTAAACTTGAGATAAAAACCAAATACTACGATGAAGAAATTCACAAGCAGGCATTTATGCCGAAAGGCTTGTACGAGAAACTGATGAAGAGAAATCTGGAATGGTAAGCAATTGAAAGATCCAAACATCAAGGATAACTGGTTTATTGATAAAGACAGCAAGCACAGGTGGATATATCACAGGGTCAAGAGGCATATATTATCCAAAAAGACAAAGTTTCAGCAGGTAGATCTCATTGATACCCATGATCTCGGTCTTGTTGTTATTCTCGACAATAAAATCCAGTCTACAGAGGTAGACGAATTTATCTATCATGAAGCACTTGTGCATCCTGTCATGATTACCCATCCAGACCCTAAAAACATATTGATTCTTGGAGGAGGTGAGGGGGCAACATTACGGGAAGTACTCAAACATCCGGCGGTTAAAAAAGTTGTCATGGTAGATATTGATGAAGAATTTGTTCATCTCTGTAAAAAATACCTCAATAAATGGCACCAGGGTTCCTTCGATGACAAAAGGGTTGAATTATTTTTTTCAGATGCAAGGGAATACATCAAAAAAACAAAATCTCCCTTTGACATTATCATTGCTGACATCAGTGATCCTGTTGAAGAAGGCCTTGCTCAGATGCTCTACACGAAGGAGTTCTATGCCTCTATAAAAAGAATTTTGAAGCCTGACGGGATATTCGTGACTCATGCAACAGCAGTATTTTATGCCTCATATAATACTACCTGTATCAGGATTTTTAAAATACTTTCTGACATTTTTCCTGTGGCAGATTTCTATTATGATTATATCCCGAGTTTCAGCTCTCTTTGGGCATTCACTATTGGCTCACGAAAATATAGTCCAGTGAAGTTGTCTGCTGCAACTTTGGACAAAAGGTCAAAAAAGAGGAGGCTCAATAACCTTTCTTACTATGATCAGGAAACACATAAAAAACTCTTTTATCTGCCAAAATGTCTCAGAATATTTCTGGAAACAAAATAAATTTCCTGTAATTTGACACTTCGCTTTCCTCGACATATTGTTGTAATGATTCTATTATTTTTTGTATAATTTTTGGGTGAAGATAATCATTTCAGAGATCCCTGATGAGGGGTTAGATTTAGATCTCCAGGAGACAGTTCAATTTGATGACAGCCTTTCACCTGTCCAGGGGCATCTAAGGGTAACAAAGGTTGGCGCTGTGGTTGTGGTAAGTGGTAACATAGAAGCTGATGTAGAATTACACTGTAGCCGATGCCTGAAGGATTTCAGGGCTCAACTCACGATCCCATTTGAAGCTATATATCATCCTCTCGAGCATCTCAAAGAGGACGATAAACATGAGCTCAAGGTCGATGAACTTGACATGGGTTTCTATTCACAAGATGAGCTGGATCTGCTTGACCTCATAAAGGAGCAGATAATGCTCAATCTTCCCATGAAGCCTCTGTGTAATGATCTCTGCAATGGGATATGTCTGCAGTGTGGGGCAGACCTTAATGTAGCAACTTGTAGTTGCAGTACAAAAGAAATAGATCCAAGACTTGAGACATTAAAGAAGCTGTTAAAATAATTAAATAGTTTGTCTCGAAAATGTCATTCTGGCTTGTCCAGAATCCTTCTGAAGAAAGATTCCTGACAAACGGGAATGACAGCTGGTTTAGTATATGTAAATGTTTGGACATTTTCCATGTCCCTTTGTGAGCCAAAGGCTCAGGAGTTTTTTAAAAAATATTCTGATGAAAGGAGTAGAAATTGGCAAACCCGAAACACAGGCATACAAGATCGAGGAGAGATAAGCGGAGGGCTAACTGGAAAGGCCAGGTCCCTAATCTAAGCCTCTGCCCTGATTGCAACGAACTGAAGCAACCATTCAGGGTATGCCTTCATTGCGGTTCATATAATGGTCGCAAGATTCTCGAAGTAGTTGAAAAAGAAGCATGAGAATTGCCCTTGATGCGATGGGAGGCGATTATGCCCCTGCTGTCAATATTGAGGGCGCTATCGAGACCGTAAATGATATTGAAGGCATAGATATTATCCTCGTTGGTGATGAGTCTTCTATAAAAAGAGAGCTTGATAGCAAAAAATATCTTCCGAACAGGATATCCATAAAGCATGCGTCCCAAGTTGTGGGGATGGATGAGTCTCCTGCTGTTGCAATCAGAAAAAAGAGGGATTCATCCATAAGCAGAGCCATCGAACTGGTGAAAAATGGTGAGGCTGATGGCTTTGTGAGTGCCGGACACTCAGGTGTCGTCATGGCAACAGCGCTTCTACTCCTCCGTACCTCTCCGGGTGTTGATAGACCTGCCATTGCAACCATTATGCCCACTCTGAAAGCTCCCTTTGTTCTCATCGATGCTGGTGCAAATCTTCATTGCAAGCCCGAAAATCTTTTCCAGTTTGGACTGATGGGTAGCGCCTATTGCAGAACGATCTTCGAAAGGGCAGAACCCAAAGTTGCCCTTCTCAGCATCGGGGAAGAGGATACAAAGGGGAACGAACTTACCAAGGAGGCGTTCAAACTCCTGAAAAAGGCTGATATAAACTTTACAGGCAATATCGATGGCAAGGATATCTTCACAGGGATTGCTGATGTCGTTGTTTGTGACGGGTTTACAGGAAATGTTGTTTTGAAGACGAGTGAAGGTCTTGCAGATGCGATCGTAAAGATACTCAAGAGAGAGATTGCTGAACAATCCGTGGGAAGGATTGGATACCTTCTGATGAAGTCTGCATTAATCAGTTTCAAGAAAAAGACAGATTATGACGAATATGGAGGAGCGCCTCTTCTCGGTATCAATGGCACATGTATCATAAGCCATGGAAGATCAACGGCAAAGGCTATAAAGAATGCCCTGAGGGTCGCAGCAGACTTCTCGGCGAAAAAGGTGCATGAAGTCATTGCATCTGAAATAGAGAAAGGCATGGTGACCGAGGGTGATCAGAAGTAGGATTATCTCGACAGGTTCATTTCTGCCAGAAAAGGTCCTCACAAATCATGATCTTGAGAAGATGGTTGATACCTCGGATGAATGGATTATTGAGAGGACAGGGATAAAGGAGCGGAGAATAGCCTCTGAAAATCAGGCAGCATCAGACCTTGCACATGAAGCATCGAAAGTAGCCCTTGAGAGGGCCGCCTTGAAGGCAAAAGATATTGATCTCATCATTGCAGCAACAGTAACAGGTGACATGCCTTTCCCATCCACAGCCTGCATTCTTCAGGACAAACTCGGTTCTAAAAAAGCAGCAGCCTTCGATATCAATGCAGCCTGCTCAGGTTTCCTTTATGGACTCTATATTGCAGATGGTTTCATACGATCAGGAATGCATAAAAGGATCCTTGTCGTTGGAACAGAGGTACTCTCAAAGATTACCGACTGGAATGATAGAACCACCTGTGTCCTCTTTGGTGATGGTGCTGGTGCAGCGATTGTTGAGCCTACCAAAGAAAACAGGGGTATCATCTCAATGTCTATCAACTCAGATGGAAATATGTGGGATCTCCTCCATATGCCCGGTGGCGGTTCGAGACTCCCTGCTTCAAGGGAATCCGTCGATAAAGGGCTCCATTATATCAAGATGAAGGGTAATGAAACATTTAAGTTTGCTGTCAGGACATTGGAAGACCTTGTTGTTAAAATCCTTGAAGAGAACAAGCTAAAGTCCTCACAGCTTTCACTTCTCATACCTCATCAGGCAAACTTGAGAATAATTCAAGCAACAGCCGATAGGCTTGGCCTCCCGATGGATAAAGTCTTAGTAAATATCGACAGATACGGAAATACCTCGGCTGCTTCTATCCCTATAGCCTTCGATGAGGCTGTCACAACGGGAAAGATAAAAGACGGAGATTACATTCTTCTCGAGGCCTTTGGAGGAGGCCTTACATGGGCCTCGGCATTAATAAAGTGGTAGTTGCGTGATTTGCAAAGATCAAGATATTCTTTGACAAACAGTGCCCGAGAATTTCAATAATTTCTTCCTCCTACAATAATCTTTCAATCTTATCCCATCAAAGTGATACTTTGAAAGGAGAAGATTTGTAGCTTGGAACCCTTATCAGAAAATATCGTAGAAAAGACCTGGCAAGAAGTTGCTGGCTTCAGTCCTGACAAAGCAAATAAAGAGATGCTCAAGATGAGCAAAAACCAGCAGGGTGTGCTGGCTTTCTTGATGTCATTCACTGAAGATCTCCACCAGGAAGCGAGGGAGCTATCTATCTATATCTCTTTTGTTGTTTATCAGATGTTTCAAAATCACACAGTAAGATCCCAAGAATCTCATCCAAAGAGATCATAGATTGTTATAAAGACAACGCGCGCTTTTTGAAAAACTTAGAGGGAGCCGATGAAAAAATTGTCGATAGAATTGCCAGAGTCCAGTTTTCCAACCAGCCGTACGTAATGAAGTATGTTCATGATGCCCTTGTAGAAGGATCTACAGAAGAGGATGGCATTGAGATGACTGAAGCGGATATCGGGTTTCTTTTCATACTTTTCAAAACCCTAACAGAAGTGTTTGAAACAGGGAGGATGAGGAGAGCACATGCCTTTATCCTGACCTTGTCGTACAGCCGTCTTCCTTATGTTGAGTTTGTCTTTGATCAGGGGAGGTAACATGGGTGAAATGCCATATGCACGCATTCGAGTTCTTTGGAGGTGTTCCGGGAAGGATCGTGCTGGATAACTTGAAATCCGGGATACTTCGGCCCAACACGTATGACCCTATCTTCAACCGGGCATATGCAGAGTGCGCAAAGCACTACGGGTTTATCATTGACCCTGCAAAGATTGCCCAGGGAGAGCATAAGGGTAAGGTAGAGAGGAAGATCCCTGTCGTAAGGCAGCAGTTTTTGTCCTCCTATGATCTCAGAGATATCAGGGAAGCCAATGAGAAGGTCCGACAGTGGTGCCTTCATGATTACGGGATTCAGGTGCACGGCACGACAAGGAGAAAGCCATTTGAGGTGTTTCACCAAGAGGAGAAGCCATTGATGAAGCGCCTCTCTGAGGAGCAATTCGATATGCCGCTGTGGAAAGAGGCAAAGGTTCATCCTGATCACCACATTGTATTTGATAAAAACTACTACTCGGTGCCAACACGATATGTCGGCAAAAAGGTGTGGGTCAGGGGAGGATTAACTATAGTGCATATCTTCTCTGAAGGAGAATTAGTAAAGACTCATGCGCGCTCATACGGAGAAGGCATATGGAGAACAGATGAAACGGATTATCCGCCTCATAAATCCAGATATTTGCTGAAGACCACCGAATACTATCAGCATGAAGCATTAAGGTATGGCGAATACGTCTGCCAGGTAGTCATAAGGATAATGACAGAACATGCATACCGGAACCTCAGGAAAGTGCAGGCCATCTTCAGGCTTTCTGAGAAGTATGGTGCCGAGGCCGTGAATCTTACCTGTAAACGCTGCATCTTCTATGAAGACTACCGGATAAGCACCATGAAACGAATCCTTGCCAAACAGCTTTATCATTTGCCTCTTTCTGAGGAAATGACAGAACAGCTAAAAGGCAATACCGGAGGTCTCTCCTTCATCCGGCCTCCCGAGTACTTTGCTCACACAAAGGAGAATACACTATGAAAATAGACGGACAGCTTGAACAAAAACTAAAACAGTTACGGTTAACCGGGATGCTTCAGACGTTGCCGATACGGATAAAACAGGCAGAAGAAAGTAACAGCGGGTATCAGGACTTTTTGATGACACTCCTCGAAGATGAATACGAACGGAGACAATCAGGCAGACTTCTGAAGAGGCTGAAGAAGGCAGGGTTTGAAGAGGAAAAGACTCTTGAGGGTTTTGATTTCTCCTTCAACCCGCAGATACCGGTGAAGAAGAGCAAACAGTTGGCCAACTGTGCCTGCATCGAAAACAAAGAGAACATCTTTCTTCTGGGACCGGTTGGTGTTGGCAAAAGCCATATTGCCCAAGCATTGGGACATATTGCTTGCAGGATGGGATATGACGTCTTCTATACCAAGGCGGCAAAGATGTTCCGGTATCTCAACGGCGGAGGGCAGAAAATAGCTGGGAAACGAGAATCAAACGGTATACCGCCATGGATCTTCTCATCATCGATGACTTCGGACTGAAGCCTCTGAGCCCTCTGCAATCAGATGACTTCTACGACGTGATCAATGAACGGTATATGAAGAAATCTATTATCTTTACCAGTAACAGAAGCATTGAGGACTGGCAGGGACTGTTCCCCGACCCTATCATCGCAAACTCTGCGCTGGACCGGATCGCACATAACGCCCATCAGATCATTATGACCGGAGAATCTTACAGAAATAGAGGGAAATGAGAAAAAGTGACTTAACCAGATGCCTTACAATTGATTATCAGATGCAAAGACGATGTTTGGTATGGGATAATTTCTCCTATTTCTCAGCGAAAAAAGAAGGAGGTGATATTATTAGGGAAAGATGGAGATGGACAAATCTACCGGATGAGTTTTAAAATTGATCACAGAAAAAGTGGGGAATAAAACTGGCCCCGGGGTGGGGAATAAAGTTGGCCCTCGACAAACGAATCACTCCACTGGACTCCGCTTCGCTCTACCAGTGACCTTGGGCGTTAATATTTCACTCCATAATTATTAATTTTTCAGCTTTACAAAAACTTTTTGCTTGTAGGTGCTGTTGAGAAAATAGAGTGTTTCGCTCGGGGTAAAAGAGACACGGTGCTGAATTAGTGGCACGGAAGGCAAACCTTCTTCCTGAACAACGTACATCCCGGGCATGACATAATTATGTTGATTACAGAAGTGAACAATGAGAAGTTGACAAAAATCTTATTTTATGCCGAACGCCGCCTCATAAAACATATTAATATTATTAGTACCTCCGTTACCGCCGCTCTTCGTGTTTGGCCCCCCCGTGCTCATGATGCTCGTGTTCATGCTCTTCCTCTTCATCCTCATCCAACCACAAGTGACAGCTTGAAAAGCCTGAACATGTGACAAGCACAACTGCCATTAAGACTAAGACAACAATTCGTCTCATATCGTCTCCCTTCGGTCAGCTACACGGACCCGGCTCGCTTACGCTTAAAGTATATACGAAATTAGCTTGAGTGAAAAAATAAAAATGACTTAATGCCTTCTTCCTGTAGCAAATAGTTTACAGACCCTTCTTTAAAGTGTATATTTGTACTCAAATTGATGAGGGTTTTGAGTGCAAGGTGTTAGAGCGAAATCGTTGCCAAAATAAGGGGTCGTCAAATTCACAAACTGGCTATCTTTTGCTAAATTTGATCTCACCAGCTGTATTGCTAATTTTAACTTTATGCACTACGACGATGAGCGGAGTTCTTGTATCTGGAAGTGAATATTTAACTTTAACCTCTGTTTGGAAAGGTATTCCATACGCATTAAGCGCTCTCATCATTTTAGGAGCGCACACCTTGGGACATTATATCCAGGCTCGTTTGCACAAGGTGAAGGTATATACTCCTTATTTCATTCCAGCTCTTGGTTTTGTTGGAACTATGGGAGCTTATACGAAAATACAATGGCCAATATCAGATAGAAAAGTACTTATTAAAATCTTTGCTGCGGGACCTATCTGTGGATTCTTTGCTGCATGGATAGTTTTGATTATAGGACTTTTTTTTTCAAAGGTTGTGGACATTGCATCGGTAGACAGTTCTGTGAAAATGGGGGGTTCGATTATTATGCGTATTACGTCGTTCGCGATTCTTGGTAACCTACCAGCTACAAAAGATGTGATGTTACATCCTGTAGCGTATGCTGGCTCGCTCGGGCTCTTTTATAATTTCTGTCATCTTCTCCCAATCGGCAGGTTTGATGGTGGGAGGCTTACTTATGCTCTGTGGGGGTATCGAGTTGCGCTATGGGTTAGTTTTATATCAATAGGGGCAATCTTGATGTTGGGATTTTTTTGGTTTGATTGGACGACATGGATATGGGTAGCAATTGTGGGAGCAATTAGTACTATCAGGTTTAGACGACAATACCCATCTGAACAATATAAACAACCACTTGAAAGATACATGTTGATTCTTATAGGTATAATAGTGATTATTTTTATCGTTTCATTTACACCTATACCACTTCCTATCCTCAAATGAATTGAAACCCGCTATGGTGTGTTACCTTCAAGGTAAAAGATGCACAGTGCCGTTACACCAGATAGGAGGCAATAATCCGAATAAGCGTCATTCCGCTGCGTGAGTTGAGGAATGACGTGTGAAGGACTAAGC
>CAZLFE010000087.1:0-9951 GCA_964558725.1 uncultured Nitrospiraceae bacterium
AGAAATCCATATACTAAGCTCTTTTCTCTAAGCTCTTTGCTCTATTTGCCGGGATTGGGTTGATAAAAATATAAAAAGTAGTTATATTATCTGGAATTTTTGGAGGTGCCAGATGCTTTATGATATTGCATATGCAATGGGTCCTTCTCCTCAGGGAGGAGGCCAGGGGTTGGGAGCTTTAGGGAGTCTTATCCCTCTTGTCATCATATTCGTCATCTTTTATTTCCTGCTCATAAAGCCGCAGCAGAAAAGAGCAAAGGAACACAAAAAGATGATAGAGAATCTCAAGAAGGGAGACAAAGTTATTACCTCAGGCGGTATTTATGGTGTTGTTGAGGCTGTTGGCAACAATACCGTTACAGTCAAGGTTGCTGAAAATGTAAAGGTAAAGCTTGGTAAGGCTTATATCGCTGCGCTCAGACCACCTTCTGAGGAAGATTGAGCTGAGTGTGGAGGTCATGTGAAGGCAAAGATTCTCTGGAAGTTAATTCTCATAGGCCTGACAATTCTTCTTGCGGTTGTGTTTTTCCTTCCTAATACTCCTGCTTTTCAGTACATGCCTGAATGGTGGAAGAAGAACATGCCATCGAAAGGGATTGTGCTCGGACTCGACCTCCGAGGAGGGCTCCACCTCGTTTATGAGGTTGAAGGAGATAAGGCTGTTGAAATAACGACAGAGAGGTATGCCTCAACATTAAAGGAAATACTTGCAAAGAAAAATCTAACAGCTAACGTTACCAAAAGCGGGTCTACTATTGTAGTGAGTGCGTCAACCCCTGAGATAAGAAAGGTAATTGAAGAAAACTATCCAACATTCACACCTGTCGAGACAGTCGGTAAGCTCATATATAAACTCTCCGATAAGGAGGAAAAAAGGATAAAGGACAATGCTGCTGACCAGGCCCTCGAAACAATTCGCAACAGGATAGACCAGTTCGGTGTTGCAGAACCAACGATACTCAGACAAGGTGAAAACGAGATTGTTGTCCAGCTCCCCGGAGTCAAAGATCCAAGGCGTGCTGTTGACATTATCGGCAGGACCGCACAGCTCGAGTTCAAGCTCTTGGATGATGAAGCCAAAGTTGCAGCGGAACTTCCTCAAGCAATTTTACCGGGCGAAGAAGAGAATCTTCTCAAACAGTTTGCTGAAAGGATACCTCAAGACGATGAGATACTCTTTGAGAAAAAGGTTAACAGGGAGACAGGTGCCGTCAGAAAGATACCCCTCCTTCTCAGGAAACAGGCAGCCCTTACTGGAGATCTCCTGAGTGAAGCGAGGGTGAATATTGACACGAGGTTCAACGAGCCCTATGTATCAATCACTTTTAATGCTGCGGGCGCAAAGATCTTCGAAGAGGTCACAGGAGCAAATGTAAAGAAGAGGCTTGCGATTATCCTCGACAATACTGTTTACTCAGCTCCTGTCATACAGGAGAAGATCTCAGGAGGAAATGCCCAGATAACAGGAAGCTTTTCAACAGAAGAGGCAAAGGATCTGAGTATTGTACTCAGGTCAGGAGCACTACCTGCTCCCTTGAAGTTACTCCAGAATGTCACAGTAGGTCCCTCACTCGGCAGAGACTCTATAGAGGCGGGAACATTGGCAGGTATTTTTGGAACTATTGCGGTCGTAGCATTCATGATATTCTACTATCGGCTTTCAGGATTAATCGCTGACTTGGCACTCTTATTCAACATAATACTTCTCCTCGGTGCAATGGCATCACTGAATGCTACGCTTTCTCTTCCTGGCATCGCAGGAATTATTCTCGCTATCGGCATGGCTGTTGATTCAAATGTCCTTATGTTCGAGAGGATGAGGGATGAACTAAGGGCTGGTAAGACGCCACGTGCAGCCGTTGATTCAGGATATCACAAGGCCTTCTGGACAATCTTCGACTCCCATGTTACGACATTGATAACAGCAGCAGTGCTCTTTCAGTTCGGCACAGGCCCTATAAAAGGATTTGCCGTAACATTAAGCCTTGGTGTCGCTATAAATCTCTTTACTGCCCTTGTTGGCACAAAAACAGTCTTTGATATTATAAACAGCAGGCGTGAAATAAAGACGCTGAGTATATAAGAGAACGATGATAGAGCTGATTAAAAACCCCCGCATAGATTTTCTCGGAAAGCGATATTTAGCCTTTGCCATTTCAGGGATTCTCTCCCTCCTCGGTATTATCGCAATCGTACAGATAGCAATAGGCCATGCAAACCTCGGGATAGATTTTGCAGGAGGAACTTCCATACAGCTAAAGTTTGAAAAACCCGTTGTACTCCATAATATAAGGCTTGCCCTCGAAAATGGAGGATTAAGAGATTTTGACCTCCAGGATCTCCCAACAGAAAATAAGATACTGATAAGGATGAAAAAAAGTGAGGAAGAGCTTGGTCGCGTTGCAGAGGCAATAACAACGATACTGAGCCAGAAATTTTCTGATAACAAATATGTGGTTGACTCTACGACTGTTATAGGTCCTAAGGTTGGAGGAAGGCTGAGGACAGACGCAGCAAAGGCAGTTGCCGTTGCCGTCATAGGACTGCTCATATACGTTGCATTCAGATTTCAGATAAGGTTTGGTGTTGGTGCAACCATTGCGACATTCCATGACGTCCTCGCTGTACTTGGATTGTTTTATATCATGGGAAAAGAGATAAATCTCATTCTCGTCACTGCCCTTCTCACCATTGCCGGTTATTCTCTTACAGACACAGTTGTGGTGTTTGACAGGATCAGGGAAAATCTGAGATTAAAGCAGAAAGAAGACCTGAAAGCAGTTATGAACAGCAGCATTAACGAGGTCTTATCAAGAACAATAATAACTTCCACAACCGTTCTTCTCACATCGTTAGCACTGTTTTTCTTCGGTGGTGAAGTCATACATGACTTCTCACTCGCTATGATAATGGGTGTCATTGTTGGGACTTATTCATCGATATTCGTTGCAAGCCCGATAGTACTCCTGTGGGGAGGCAAAAGACCATTTGCAAAGAAATAGAGACACGGTGAATCGGTGAAACGGAGAACCGGAGAATCAGAAATGTCTCCCAGTCTCCGTGTCTCCCATTCCCCGGGTCCTTCATAATGAACAGGCGATGGCTTGTCAACAGGACTAACTCAGAATACATAGAATATTTATCAAAAATTACCTCCCTTTCTCCTGTTATGGCTCAGATATTGATAAACAGGGGGATAAAGACGCCTCACGATATATATGATTTCCTGGACCCGAGGATATCAAATCTCGCAGACCCCTTCGAGCTTTCAGGTTTAAAGACTGCTGTTGAGAGAATAAAAGAAGCGTTAAAGAGAAGCGAAAAGGTCATTGTTCATGGTGACTACGACGCAGATGGCCTTTCTGCCACAGCAATAATGGTTTATACCCTCAAAGAACTTGGATTAGATGTCTCTTACTTTATACCCAACAGGATTTCTCATGGGTACGGGTTTAACCTTGCTGGCGTTGAAAAAGCAAAGGAACTCGGGGCCAAACTCATAATCACCGTTGACTGTGGGATAACATCATTTGAGACAGTAGCACTCTCAAAAAGAGAGGGAATTGATGTAATTATAACCGACCATCATGAACCCCTCACCAGCCAACAGTCATCAGTCACAAGTTATAAGGCAGAAGCCGGGCGTAAAGAGTTTATACTTCCCGATGCTGTGGCTATTATAAATCCTAAACTCTTGTCTTCTGACTCTCGACTCTCGACTTTATCTGGTGCAGGAGTCGCTTTCAAATGTGTTCAGGCATTAGACATCATGTATAACTCGTCATGCGAAATGAGCAATGCGCTCCTTGACCTTGCTGCTATTGGCACAATTGCTGATGTCATTCCTATTACAGGTGAAAACAGGATTATTGGCAAGGAAGGATTAAAGCTTATTGAAGATGGGGTAAGGCCAGGAGTGAGAGCTCTGAAAAAGATATCTGGAATTGATGGAAGAGAGATGAAATCAGGGCTGCTACCATTTACGGTAATCCCGAGAATCAATGCGGCCGGAAGGGCTTCTGACGCCAGTAATGTTGTAAGACTTCTCCTTACTGATTCTGATGAGGAGGCGACTGATATCGCATCGTGGCTGGATGGACTAAATTCAGAAAGGCAACGAATAGAGGAAGAAGTTTATCAGGAAGCTCTCTTTAAGCTCAACAATAAAGGTATCTCCTCAGCTATTGTACTTTCGTCAGAGGGTTGGCATCCTGGCATTATCGGCATTGTGGCATCAAGAATTGCTGATGCTTTTTATAGACCTACCCTTGTTATCTCTACAGAAGGAAACAATGCCATGGGTTCAGCTAGAAGCATACCTCCTTTTGATATATACGAGGGCCTTACAGGCTGCAGGGAATTCCTTACACGCTTTGGCGGTCACAAACAGGCTGCAGGGTTTAGACTGAACTCCGAGAACATTCCATCCTTCGAGGAAAGGATTAACAGGATTGTAGAGGAAACCCTTATAGGAAGTGATTTTATACCCTCCCTCGAAATAGATGCAGATGTAAACCTATCTCACATAAACTTTAACCTCATAAAAGAACTCAAGCTGCTTGAACCCCTGGGATTCGGAAATCCTGAGCCACTTTTGGGTTCAAAAGGGCTTGAGGTTCACTATCCAAAGGTAGTCGGGAACAACCACCTGAAGATGAAACTGAGACAGAAGTCTCAGTCTCTTGATGCGATAGGGTTTGATATGGGTGCATTTTTCGATAGGCTCGAAGTCTCAACCACGATTGATGCTGTATTTACACCATTTATCAATGAATGGGAAGGTGGCAGATTCCTGCAGTTAAACCTGAAGGCATTCAGGCCAAGTTTTTAAAAAGTGGAAAGTGGAAAGTTTTCAAAACATTCAACTCTTGCCTCATAACTCTTAACTCTCAACTCGTCACTGCTTCTAAAATTGTATAATAAATTATGTCAGAAGAATCCCTAACTATAGACAATCTTATCAAGAAGGTTCTTTCCTACAATCCTGACGCAGATGTAGAAGTAATGAAACGGGCCTATCATTTTTCGAGTGAGGCCCACTCCAGTCAGAAGAGGATGGAAGGCTCCCCGTTCATAGAACATCCCGTTGCAGTTGCATCGATCATTGCTGATATGAAGATGGATACCGCAACTATTGCAGCAGGTCTTCTACATGACACAATTGAAGATACAGGCATAACGAGGAAAAACATAAAGGAACTCTTTGGCGAAGAGATAGCTTTCCTTGTGGAGTCTGTAACAAAGCTCTCAAAGATGGTTTTTAAGACAAAAGAGGAAGCCCAGGCAGAAAACTTCAGGAAGATGTTTTTAGCCATGTCAGAAGATGTCAGGGTAATGCTCATAAAATTTGCTGATAGGCTCCATAACATGCGAACCCTCGAACACCTTTCAGAGGATAAAAGACACAGGATTGCATTGGAAACTCTCGAGATCTATGCACCAATAGCAAATAGGCTCGGGATAGGTTGGTTGAGGACTGAACTTGAAGACCTGAGCTTTAAATTCCTTATGCCCAAACTCTACAGTGAGCTCGTAAGGAAAGTGGCAAAGAGAGAAGAAGAACAGGAGGGATATTTAAAAGATCTTGCTAAGATAGTAAATAACAAATTGAAAGAGGCTGGTCTCCCAGGAACGGTATCAGGAAGAGTAAAGCATTACTACGGCATCTATCAAAAGATGCAAAAACAGAGGATTACCTTTGAGGAGGTCCATGATGTCCTCGGTCTGAGAATAATCACTGACACGAAGGCTAATTGCTATGCAATCCTCGGCCTGATTCATTCACTCTGGACACCTATCCCTGGCAGATTCAGGGACTATATCGGGGTACCAAAATCAAACATGTATCAGTCCCTTCAAACGACTGTGATTGGACCGAAAGGAGAAAGGGTTGAGTTTCAGATAAGAACCCATGAGATGCACATGATTGCAGAGCACGGTATAGCATCCCACTGGATATATAAAGAAAAAGGCAAGATAGATGAAAAGAGCAGCAAATATATCTCATGGCTCAGGGGGCTGATACACACGCAAAAAGAGCTTTCTGATGCAAAGGACTTCCTTGATGCCGTTAAGGGAAAGGTCTTCCCATGGACATATAAAGAAAAAGGCATGATAGATGAAAAGAGCAGCAAATATACCTCGTGGCTTAGGGAGTTGATACACGCTCAAGAAGAGCTTTCTGATGCAAAGGACTTCCTTGAGGCCGTAAAGGGAGAGGTCTTCCCAGATGTTATCTATGTCTTTACCCCGAAGGGAGATATAAAAGAGCTCCCTGTTGGTTCAAGTCCTGTAGATTTCGCCTACAGCATACATACGCAGATAGGCCATAAATGCATTGGTGCAAAAGTAAATGGCAGAATAGTGCCTCTAAGGTATACTCTCAGAAGTGGCGACACGATCGAAATTATGACCTCTCCAACACATGGGCCGAGTAGAGACTGGCTTAAATTCGTTGTTACGCAACGAGCAAAGAGCAGGATAAAGCAGTGGATAAAGGCTGAGGAAAGGAAACAGGCCGAACAGCTGGGTCTTAAGCTCCTCGAAGGAGAATTGAAAAGGCATGACCTCAACACGTCAGTCCTTAAATCGGAAGATATGCAGGGAATTTTAGAGTTCTTCAATATCCAGTCTCTTGAGGAGCTTTTCGTCTCTGTTGGCTATGGAAGATTATCAGCTCACCAGGTCGTCAACAAACTGGTGCCTGAGAAATCAGTTGAAGAGGTCCCAGCTGTAAAGGTTACAAGACCTCCAAAGGAGCAGAAGGGTATTACCATAACAGGAGTGGATAACGTTCTGTATCATACTGCTAAATGTTGTTTCCCCGTTCCAGGTGACAAGCTCATTGGTTTTGTAACGAGAGGCCGGGGTGCCACAATTCATCGCGAGGATTGTCCAAACCTCGAACGTCTCGCTATTGACAATGCAAGGCTGGTCGATGTGGAATGGAAGTCAGCAGGTGATGCAACATCACCTGCAAAACTCTTTGTAGAGACCGTTGATAAACCTGGCATACTCGCAAATCTCAGCGCTCTTATCTCATCTGTGAATGTTAATATAAGCCATATTGAGGCAAAATCAACAGAAGATAAAACGGCCTACATTATATTTATTTTAGAAGTAAAGGATAAAATCCAGCTTTCAGGACTCACCCAGAAGATTGCCCAGATGGAGGGAGTCCTGAAAGTGAGCAGGTAATCAGTTATCAATTACCTACAAGTTCTATAAGGGCATCTGCTTCTTTATACCCGGGAATAAGCCTGCCGTCAGGCATAATGAGGGTAGGAGCGCCTGAAATACCAAGTTTCTCGCCAAGTTTTACATTTTCGTCAACAACAGTTGTTTCACACGAGGGCTTCGGCAATGGTTTCTTCTCAAAGGCATCGTCAAGAAGAGTAAGGGATTTTTCACACACAATGGCCTTTGCCTTTTCATAAGCACCTGGGTGCATCTTCAGGGGAAACATCTTTATATAAAATGCTATTTCCTTTTTCTTTTCTATGACCTTCTTCATCTCCTGATGAAGTTTTGCACAGAATGGTCATTCAGGGTCATCAAAAACAATGACGCGATGCTTGGCATTTTTATCACCCATTACAACGGCATCATCAAGCGGAATCTGTGATACGTCGACTTTATTGATTTCACTGAGCCTCTCCTGGGTAAGATTCTTTTTTTCTTTGATATCGATGATCGAGCCTGATATCAGGTGTTTCTTTGAAAAATCAACATATACAGGAAGCTTTCTGCCACCTGACTCAACATCCACTTCCCACAAACCTTCAACAGGGCTTTTTTTGACTGCTATGACCTTGATATTCGGATCTAATCCTTTCAGTAATGCTGAGGCTTCATCTACACTGAGGCTAAGAGATTCAGAAAGGTCTTTTTCTGTTTCGGCAAAGCTATAAGAATGCAGTAATGGCAACAACAGAAAAATAATTAACAAGGGAAACAATATCTTTTTCATTTATTCACCTCTCATATTCAGTATTTTGAGTATTAAGATCTGTCAGTCTACGATACCGGAGCTGCATAGATTTTTCAACCTCTCTCTTTTTCTCGCCTATGTAATCCGTTACCCAATCTATTACCATGTTTACCCATCTTTTAGATAATAAACTGTATTTCACCTCAGATGGAGCAAAGATAAAAATCATGCTTTACCCAGCATTTCAAAGCGGAATAAGAGTCTACAAGATTTCTAACAAGTATTCTGTTCAACTGATATTGAAGTAAATTTCAAATGGTATGTATCTTGCTTTTGAAGAGGTAGCATGAAGTTAAAAGACCTTATTGGGGGTTTGTTATGAAAAAGGGTATGATTCTTCTTCTTAGTATATCGATGGTATTTTTATATGTCATCTCATCATATAGTTATGGCAAGGACATCAAAACTGTTGAAGGTCTGATAGAAAGTGTCACAGATGACTCCATCAAAGTTCGTGGCAGGTATTATGATTTTACTAGTGTTCCTTTAGAAGATGCCTCTGGGAAGATTCTTCAGAAAGACCAGCTAAAGGTCGGCAGAAAAGTTGAGATATTCTTCCAGAACAACAAAATGAAAACCATATTAATTTATCCTGAACATATGGTTGAGTAAAGGGAACGCTATGAAACGGTTAGCTTTTATTATAATTATTGTATTATCGTTCTTCACTTTCTCTTCAAATAATCTGGATGCTGCAATGACAGATTACTGTGTTGTACCTCCTTATGTTATTCAGGATGCGCCCCCGAATGTTATGATCGTCCTTGATACTTCAGGAAGTATGTTGAATTTTGCATATTTTGACGGGTTTCAGAGAGATGATTGTTCAACCATCCCAAGCCCGTGTAATGATTGTACAAGCTCCTCCAATCCTTGCACAGGATTTGACCAAGGTTATAAATACTATGGTTATTTTAACCCTGACTACTGGTATACATATTCGTCTAGCGTGTTTGTACCTGCTGCCCCTAAATCAGGCACAAGGCCAGCTAATTCTTGGGACGGAAACTTTTTGAACTGGCTAACTATGAGAAGAGTAGATGTTATAAGAAAGGTTATGGCAGGCGGAAAGAGTACAGGTTCAGGTGCAAATACGAGGCTTTTAGGGAAGATAGCCGATTATGCTGGAAGAGGTATATACAAGCAAATAGCAAATGCAAATGACTATACACCTTATAGTGGGAATAAGACATTTACTTTCAGTACAGGAGGCTCAGCTACATCCTCATTTAGCGTGTCAGGTATTAGTGGTACTTTTTCTGTAGATGTTGTAGTTTCACCTCCTGTTGAAGGTGTTCTCCAGAGGGTTGTTAGTACCCGTGCTAGATTAGGGCTTTCATTTTATCGTGCTAATAATCCAACCCCGCACGGCGGTTTTGTTCAGGTGAATGTTGCTAGCGGAAGTCTATCAAGCATAGTAAACCAGATAAATAATGACCCGAGCAGCATAATGGGCACAACAAATACACCTCTTGCAGAAACATTATGGACAGTAGCCGGTTATTTCGCCCAGCAAGCGACTATCGAAAGCGGGCCAGGCCCGATGTACGGCCCTAGTAATAACTATTCCATAAACAATAATGCTGATCCTTACAACTATGGAACAGGTGGCTCGCCCCGATGGACTTCATGTTCCAAGAGCTTTGTTCTTTATATCACTGATGGTGAGCCATGTGCTGATGGAAATCTTCCTGGTACCATAAGTAATTATGCCTCAGGGAAGTCTGACTACAACTGCACAGGCAGTAGTTGTCCCGCAGTTGGCTCTTTCCCTGCTTCAAGCTTGAACAACCCTGTCTGCACTGCAGGCGATAACGTAGCTGGATTTGAGGATGTAGCCTTATGGGCACACACAATAGACCTGAGAAACAACCCTACTCTCGGGGTTAATAATATGTCAGGCATCCAAAATTTAACCCTCTATCCTGTCTTTGCCTTTGGTAAGGGTTCTACACTCCTCA
>CAZLFE010000088.1:0-9816 GCA_964558725.1 uncultured Nitrospiraceae bacterium
GATTATTGACTATCCTTTACAGATTGAAGACAGAGAGTTCAGGGTTACCTGTGTCTCTATGGGAAATCCTCATGCAGTCATTTTTGTTGAAAATCTTTCCCATTTCCCCGTAACATATTACGGCCCTTTAATAGAAAATCATTCCATTTTCCCCAAAAAAACAAACGTAGAATTCATAAAGGTGCTTAATCCTGCTGAAATAGAGATGAGGGTATGGGAGAGGGGCTCTGGAGAGACCATGGCATGTGGCACGGGAGCTTCAGCCGCGGCTGTAGCGTCAAACATAAATGGCCTTACGGAAAAGAATGTCGTTATTCACCTTCTCGGAGGAGACCTTTTTATCGATTGGGCAGGGGATAACCATGTTTATATGACAGGTCCTGCGGAAGAGGTTTTTGAGGGCATTATCGGTATTTAAAAGTCAAAAAGGAGGAAGCAATGTTTAAAGGGTCGGTAGTCGCAATTGTTACGCCTTTTAAAAAAGGAAAGGTTGATGAAAAGGCACTTGGTGACCTGATAGAGTGGCATATATCACAGGGGACGAATGGAATAGTGCCATGCGGCACAACAGGCGAAGCTTCAACGCTTGATTATAAGGAGCATTACAGGGTTATTGAGTTTACCGTAAAAACTGTTCAGAAAAGAGTTCCTGTTATTGCAGGGACAGGTGCAAATGCTACTGATGAAACTGTCATGATAACAAAGCAGGCGAAAAAATATGGTGCTGATGCAGCCCTGCTTGTATCTCCTTACTACAACAAACCGACCCAGGAGGGTCTTTACAGGCACTATAAAGCAGTTGCAGAAGCTGTTGACATACCTATTGTTTTATATAACGTTCCTGGACGTACGGCAGTTAACATACTTCCCTCTACTGTTGCCCGCCTTGCAGAGATAGCAAATATCGTGGCAATTAAAGAAGCATCAGGAGATATGAAACAGGTGAGTGAGATTATACGGCTCTGTGGGGACAAGATAACGGTTATCTCCGGAGATGACTTTACAACTCTTCCTCTCCTTGCTCTCGGAGGGAAAGGTGTTATTTCGGTATCAGCAAATGTTGCTCCAAAAGACATGTCAATGATGTGTTCTTTATGGATGAAAGGGCAGCATGACAGGGCAAGGGCAATACATTATAAGCTCGAGCCTTTAAATGCAGCCATGTTTATCGAGACAAATCCAATACCGGTAAAGACAGCTCTTGCGATGATGGGCAAGATACAGGAAGAGCTCAGACTTCCGCTCTGCGAGATGTCTTCAGCTAACAAGGATAAGCTCAGGAAGGTTCTGGTTGATTTAAAGCTGATCTAGAAAAGGTGCTTTTTGATTCTCTCGATATCCAGGGTTTTTATTGCAGCTTTTTCAATAGTAGTACTCTCCATGTTTTCGAGATAGGGGAAAATCCCTATAATGGGAACAGGGCTGATCTTCTTTATGACTTCTGGATTTGTTTTTTCAGCAAGTGTACCTTCAGGAGGAAGACTATAGTTAATAATGATTCCCGCGACAGTGAGGCCTTCTTTTATTGCATAATTGACTGTGAGCATGGTGGGATTAATTGTGCCGAGACCTGGTCTTGAAACGATGATAATCGGCAATCCAGAGTCTCTTGCAAGGTCAAGCACAAAATAATCTCTTTTTATGGGGACAAGTAGTCCTCCAATTCCTTCAACAACAACTGCTTCATATTTTTTTGAAAGTTCTGCATATGCCTTTTTAATCTTTTCAATATCCACAGGAGTATCCTCAATCTCTGAAGCAGGGAAGGGTGCAAGGGGATTTGCTAAACGAATTGGTGTAACTAAATCTATGGAATCATCCATAACCGCTATTTTTTTCAAAAACATTCCATCAGACGGTATTAACACCCTGTCTTTAACTCTGAACTCTTCCGCCTCGGGCGGATGAGCTCTATCTGATTTTAGGCATCCTGTCTCTATCGGCTTCATCCCGCATACCTTGAGCCCCAAAAACCTGATCGCCTGAATTAATGCCGCCGTTATAACTGTCTTACCAACTCCTGTATCAGTGCCTGTTATAAAAAAACCTCTCACCATATCTCCTCAACCCTGCTTTGATGTCTGTAGCTCCCTGAGCGCCTCGATGAGTTTCTCAATATCCTCGTGAGCATGTGAGGCTGTTACCGTGATCCTTATTCTCGGTTCCCTCACCGTAGGCGGCCGTATGGCCGGTGCAAAAACACCCCTCTTATATAAATGTTTTGAGATCCTTAAAGTATTTTCTAAAGTTCCTGTTCTAATAGGTATGATGGGCGTTTCGCTTCCCATGACGTCATAGCCAATGTCTTTGAGAAGGTGAACTACCTCATTCCTGTTTGCCCAGAGTTTCTTTATCAATTCAGAATCCTTTTCTATCAATTCCAGTGCAGCTGTGGATGCGGCTACAATACAAGTGGGTAAGGTTGTTGAGAATATAAAGCTCCTCGCATAATTTATGTTCCACTCGATGACGTCATAACTGCCTGCAATGAAAGCTCCATACGAACCAAGGGCCTTTGAAAAAGTCCCCATCTGAATAATCCAGGGCTCAGGTTTCACGTTGCAATGTGATAATGCACCTTTGCCATTACCGAGGATGCCTGTGCCATGAGCGTCATCTATATACAAGACCGCATGATAGCTTTTACAAATATCAAAGATTCCTTCCAATGGTGCAATATCTCCCTCCATGCTAAAAACCGTATCTGTTACAACAATCTTCCTCTTTGCATCCTCTTTCCTTAATAACTCTTCAAGATGAACTAAATCTTTATGCCTGTATATCAGCGTCTTTGCTTTGCTCAGCCTGCATCCGTCTATAATGCTTGCATGGTTGAGTTCATCGCTGAATATTACTGAATCCTCATCCGTAATAGCAGGGATGACGCCTGTATTTGCCGAGTAGCCAGAATTAAAGATAAGGGCAGCTTCTGTATTTTTAAATTGTGCAACTTTATTCTCGAGCTCTTTATGAAGGATGCTACCTCCTCCTAAAAGCCTTGATGCACCAGAGCCATAGCCATAATCATCCATAGCCTTTTTAGCCTTTTCAATAACATAAGGATGGGTTGAAAGGCCGAGGTAGTCATTCGATGAGAAGTTTATATATTCCCTATCGCCGAATTTTACCTTTGCTCCCTGTGGAGATGCCCGGTCTTGTAAGTTCCTGAAGAGTCTTTTCTCTTTTAAAATCCGTAGTTTTTCTGAAAACATGAGTAATATTGTAACATGATTAGCTTTTACCCTCGTTTTTCAATGAAAGAGACTGTTCAATGAAAGAGACTGAATTTAAAATTTTGTAAAAACCTCTTTTTTAAACTATAAAAGTCTTGACAATTTTTTTTGTCCTGTGATATGCTTTCCCATCTTTTCCAATTCCTTCAAAAGAGAGGGCGGGGTATGTTAGAATTTAATTGGTCGTTTTTTGCTATGGTTGTAAATTTCTTCCTTCTTCTTATCATTTTAAATTTTGTTCTCTTCAAACCTCTTCTCAAAATCTTCAAAGAAAGAGAAGACACTGTGAAAGGATCCCTCGACGCAGCAAAGGAAATGAGTAGTAGGAGAGAGGGAAGCATTGCCAGGCTAAACAGGGAACTTGCTGAAGCAAGAAACAAAGCAAAAGAGATATTTGAAACACTCAAAGCTGATGGCCTGCAGAAGCAGAAGGAAGTTCTCTCACAAGCTGAGGCTGAGGCATCAGGAATACTGGATAAGGCCAGGGCAGATCTCAAGGCTGATGTTGAAAAGGCAAGGAAGACATTGAGGGCAGAGATTGATAAATTCTCTGACGAAATCGTGAGAAAGCTGGTGAAGGTATGAAAAGAAGAAGTTACTTCCCACTTGTAATTGCATTTTGTATTCTGAGTTTTGCTTTTGCATTTGTAGCTTTTGGGGCAGAAGAAGAGGCAGCTCATGCCCCATGGTGGAAAGATTACATCTGGAAGATTATCAATTTTGGAATCCTCTTTATTATCCTTTATAAATTTGGTAAGAAACCCCTTCAGTCAATGCTGAAGCAGAGGACTGAGATTATCGAAAAAACCCTTAAAGAGGCCAGGGAGGCTAAGGAACTCGCAGAGAAGGCGCTTCGTGAAGTGGATGTGCGACTTAAAGAAAAGGATAAAGAGATAGCGGAAATTCTCGCTGTAACGAAGCGATCGGGTGAAGTGGAACGTGAAAACCTCATAGAACAAGGTGATAGACTGAGAGAAAAGATTTTAGAGCAGGCAAAAGCAAATATAGCCTATGAGCTCAAGCATGCAAAAGAGGCTATCAAGGCAGAGGCAGCCGAAATTGCTATTGAGTTAGCTGAAAAGAAGTTAAAAGAAAAATTAACAAAAGAAGAACAGGAAAAGCTTCTTGAAGAATCTATAGCAAAGATGGGGGGTAGTAATTGAAAAGGCTGAAAGAGATAAAAAAATATGCAAAGGCATTGCTTGATACCGTTGGCATTGAAAAAGCCCCACAGGCGTTAATTGAGCTCAGCGCAGTTAATGACCTGATGGTGAAAAGCAAGGCGTTTAAGAGTCTCCTGATCAATCCCCAGTTTACTCCAGAGGAAAGAGAAAAAATAATAAAGCAGGTTGCTGGTAAGCTTAAACTTTCGGATTATGTAGTAAAATTTATTTTGCATCTGACAGAACTGATGCTCATTATTCAGCTTTCAGAGATAATTACGATTGCTACAAGCCTTTACCTTGAAAAGAAGAAGAGGGCAAAAGCAGTTGTTATGACTCCTGTACCGATAAGCAAGAATTATGAAGATAAACTTCGTACATCTCTGAAGAAACTGACTGACAGGGATGTTGACATAGAGTACATCATGGATCCTTCCCTTCTCGGTGGGATCCAGGTTAAGGTCGGAAGTACCTTATATGATACGAGCATCAAAGGCCAGTTAAGGCTTTTAAAAAATGAGCTAATGAAGGGGTGAAATTATGGCTATTGAAGGAATTAAAACAGAAGAGATCAGTGAACTTCTGAAGAAGCAGATAACCGATTTCGAGAAAAAGGTTGATGTCAGTGAAGTAGGCATTGTTACCTATGTCGGTGATGGTGTTGCGAAGATTTACGGCCTCGAAAATGCAATGGCTTCAGAGCTTCTTGATCTGCCGAACAATGTCGTCGGAATGGTCCTGAACCTTGAAGAAGACGCTGTTGGAGCAGTTTTGTTCGGTGAGGATAAACTCGTTAAAGAGGGCGACATTGCAAAGCGTACAGGAAAGATTATGGAAGCGCCTGTTGGTGAAGCACTGATAGGCAGGGTTGTGGATGCTATCGGAAGGCCTGTAGATGGGAAGGGCCCGATAGCCACAAAAGAGACAAGAAAAGTGGATGTTGTAGCACCGGGTATCATAAGAAGGCAGCCAGTCAACCAGCCTCTCCAGACAGGCATTAAAGCAATAGATGCCATGATTCCCATTGGAAGGGGACAGAGAGAGCTTATCATCGGTGACCGGCAGATAGGCAAATCCACCATCATGATTGATACGATTATCAATCAGAAAGGTGGAGATGTTATCTGCATCTATTGTTCTGTCGGTCAAAGAAGCTCTGCTGTCGTCCGCCTGGTGAATACTCTCGAACAATATGGCGCAATGGCGCACACTATCGTAGTTGCAGCATCAGCAAGTGAGCCTGCTCCAATGCAATATATAGCACCCTATGTTGCCTGTGCGATGGGTGAGTATTTCAGGGATAAGGGAATGCATGCCCTTATCTGTTACGATGACCTCTCAAAGCAGGCCCAGTCTTATAGGCAGCTTTCATTGCTTCTCAGGCGTCCACCAGCCCGTGAGGCATATCCTGGAGACGTATTTTATCTCCATTCGAGACTCTTAGAGAGGGCTGCGAAGATGTCTGATCAGTATGGTGGCGGTTCTCTCACAGCTCTTCCGGTCATTCAGACCGAGGCTGGAGATATTTCCGGATATATTGCTACCAATGTTATATCCATCACAGATGGACAGATATTCCTTGAGACAGAACTCTTTTACGGTGGTGTAAGACCCGCAATTAATGCCGGTCTTTCTGTCAGCCGTGTTGGAGGCGCTGCACAAACCAAGGCCATGAAACAGATTGCCGGGATGCTCAGGCTCGACCTTGCACAATACAGAGAGCTTGCTGCTTTTGCACAATTTGCCTCTGATCTTGACAAGGCAACCCGTGCCCAGCTTGAAAGGGGTAAGAGGATGGTTGAGCTCCTGAAGCAGGGCCAGTATGTCCCGATGCCAATTGATGATCAGATAATACTCATCTATGCTGGAACACAGGGGTTCCTCGATGACCTGCCTATTGAGTCACTAAAGGCTTTTGAGGAAGGTTTCCTCAGGTATATCAGGGCAGAGAAACAGGATCTCAAGAAGGAATTGAGGGAGAAGATGGCATTAGATGATAACCTTAAGGCAAAGATGACTGAGGCCGTGGCAACCTTTAAGAAGTCATTTCAGCCATAAATCAAATGGGAGTAAGAAATGGGAATAAGAGGCATGGAGGATAGATGGCAACCTTAAGAGATATAAGAAAGAAAATAAAGGCCATCCAGAGCACGAAGAAGATTACAAAGGCAATGAAGATGGTGGCTGCTGCAAAGTTGAGGAAGGTCCAGGACAGGATGCTGAATTTCAGACCCTATGCGACAAGCATGCAAACGGTTCTTTCGGGCCTCGCAAGGGTCGCAGAGCGGGAGATACACCCTATCCTTGCTGTCAGGCCAAGAAAGACTGTGGAGGTTCTTGTGATGACCTCTGACAGGGGCCTCTGTGGGGCCTTTAATACAAATATCCTGAGGAGTGCAACTCAGCATATTGATTCCTTAAAGAGAGAAGGTTTTGAATTAAGTTTCAGCGCTGTAGGAAGGAAGGCCCGTGATTACTTTCGACGGAGAAATTTAACGACGAGGAAAGCCTGGGTCGGTCTTTCCGGAAGGATAACTTATTCGAATGCTCAGGAGATTGCAACGGATATCATAGAGAATTATACAAATGAGACCATAGATGAGGTTGTTCTCATTTACAATGAGTTTAAGTCCCTTGCAACGCAAAAACTTTCCATTGTGAAGCTTCTCCCAATAGGTGAGATGGAGGCGGGGGGCGCTGCAACTGAACATGCCGCTCTTTATGGTGATTTCCTCTACGAGCCTTCAGCAGAGGTTCTCTTTGAGAGGTTATTGCCTAAATATATTGAGATTCAGGTTTACCGTGCACTCCTTGAGTCCTCTGCTGCTGAAGAGGCTGCAAGGATGAGTGCCATGGAGAATGCCTCAAAGAACTGTGATGACCTCATAATCAAGACAACACTTATCGCCAACAAGTTGAGACAGGCAGCTATAACAAAAGACCTGATGGACATTGTCGGTGGTGTCGAGGCACTGAAAGCAAAGTAATAAAGTATCTTTAATAGAGATTTAATTTAGAGAATAGGGGGTTATAAGGTATGGAGAATATAGGAAAAGTTTCGCAGGTCATAAGCGTCGTTGTTGATGTAGAATTCGAGAAGGAGTTACCTGATATCCTCGATGCCATGAGGATAGATGATCCAGGAAACCCTGCAAAGGGTATCCCGGAGATTCATCTCACCCTTGAGACAGTTGCCCATCTCGGTGAGAATAAGGTGAGGGCTCTCGCAATGGGATCTACAGATGGTCTTGTAAGAGGCATGAAGGTAGTTGATACAGGTCAGCCAATAACAGTTCCGGTTGGGAAACCTGTTCTCGGGAGATTGATAAATGTCTTAGGTGAGCCTATTGACGAGGCAGGTCCAGTAGGTGAGTCTGAACGGTCGCCAATTCATAAACCTGCTCCTGATTTTACAGAGCAGATAGCAACAACAGAGCAGTTTGAAACAGGGGTTAAGGTCTTTGATCTTTGTGTTCCCTTTGTTAAGGGCGGCAAGATGGGAATGTTTGGAGGTGCTGGCGTAGGCAAAACAGTTATTATTATGGAGATGATCCATAACATAGCAATGAAGCACGGTGGTGTTTCAGTCTTTGCTGGTGTTGGTGAAAGGACGAGGGAAGGTAATGACCTCTACCTCGAGATGAAGCATTCAGGAGTTCTCCCAAACGTTGCGCTTGTCTATGGCCAGATGAATGAAACCCCTGGTGTGAGGGCAAGAGTGGGACTTAGTGCCCTTACCGTAGCAGAGTACTTCAGGGATCAGGGTCAGGACGTTCTCATCTTCGTTGACAACATCTTCAGATATACGCTTGCTGGAGCAGAGGTTTCGGCCCTCCTTGGAAGGATGCCTTCAGCAGTTGGTTATCAGCCTACGCTGGGAACGGACATGGGAGCCCTTCAGGAGAGGATTACTACTACCAATAAAGGTTCTATTACCTCCATGCAGGCTGTCTATGTCCCTGCGGATGACCTCACAGACCCTGCAATTGTGGCAGCCTTTACGCACCTTGACGGAACTGTCGTTCTTTCAAGGCAGATCGTAGAACTCGGCATTTACCCCGGTGTTGACCCTCTGGATTCCGCATCGAGACTCCTTGATCCAAAAATCCTTGGAGAAGAACATTATAGTGTTGCAAGAGGTGTTCAAAATATACTCCAAAGATACAAGGAGCTTCAGGACATCATAGCAATCCTCGGTATTGAAGAGCTCTCTGAGGATGACAAACTCGTCGTTGCAAGGGCAAGGAAACTCCAGAGATTCTTGAGCCAGCCTTTCCATGTTGCAGAGACCTTTACAGGAACGCCTGGTAAGTATGTCAAGATCGAAGATACGATAAAGGGGTTCAAGGCAATATTGGATGGAAAATACGATGATATGCCAGAGCAGGCATTCTATATGATCGGTCCGATAGAAGAGGCCGAAGAAAAGGCTAAAAAGCTTGGCTGGAGCAGGCAGGTATAACTTAAAAGGGTTAGACGCGAGGTCGAATTATGGAAAATAAATTAAGGCTTGAAGTTGTTACACCCTATGGTCTTATTCTCAGTGAAGATGTGGATGAAGTAACCGCTGCAGGAAGTGAGGGGGAATTTGGTGTTCTGCCCGGTCATGCACCCTTTATTACTACTCTCAAAATAGGGATGCTTACCTATAAGAAGGGTAATGAAGTCAGATATATCTTTGTGAATAGCGGATATGGTGAGGCAGGACCTGATAAGGTTATCATCCTTGCGGACAGCGCTGAAAAGTCAGAAGACATTGATGTAGAAAGAGCTAAAGCAGCAATGAAGCGGGCAGAGGAGAGACTCAAAAAGGTGGAAGAGATCGATTTTGCCAGAGCAGAATCTGCTGTCGAAAGGGCATCAGCAAGGATACAGATAGCAGAAAGAAGATATATCAGATAAGTATTATCACGATTTGGAGATTTCGGAGGCCATGCTTTTTGCATGGCCTTTTTGTTTGGTTCTTCAGGGAAATGTGTTAAGAACCCCCTTTGGCAAAGGGGGATGAAGGGGGATTTTATAAATAAATGCTTCACTATAATAAAATTTAAAACTATTCTCCAGACAACTGAGACAAGAAATGACGGATGCAGAAAAGCTGCTGTGGTCAAAAATTCGAGGTAAACAATTTAAAGGTGTTCAATTTTACAGACAGAAGACTATGGGGAATTTTATCGTTGATTTTTATTGTCCAAAGGCAAATCTCGTAATAGAGCTTGATGGAGGACAGCATTATAATGATGATAGAAGGTAAAGGATAGGCGGAGAGACAGAATCCTGGAAGGCATGAGTTTAACAGTACTCAGATTTTCTGATAGAGAAGTCTTTGAGGATATCGAAACAGTTTTGGGGAAGATATGGAAATATTTATGATAGATAAAATCTCCCCTAACCCCTCTTTGCTAAAGAGGGGAATAAGA